>PNJY01000061.1 GCA_013822125.1 Erythrobacter sp.
CTGTTCATGTCGGGCTATGCCGAGGAGCACTTGCGGCAGGACATCGACATTCCCGACATGCACTTTATCGCCAAACCCTTCAGCGTGCAGGAAATTGGCGATGCCGTATCGCGCGTGCTGCGCGCATCAGGCGTGAAAGACGGCTGAAATCGCATCGAAAAAAATTTTTCGTTCGTCTCTTGTTCCAACAGAACAAACACGGTACACATTCGCCAGTCGAAAAGGGGGGATGGACCCTAGGCAAGCGAAGGAGGCCATGCGATGACGACCAATCTGAAACTGGTAGAGAAGGAAAGTTCCGTGGATCGTCAAAAGGCGCTCGAAGCCGCGCTGGCACAGATTGACCGTGCCTTTGGCAAGGGTTCGGCGATGCGGCTGGGCTCGAAGGAAGCGATGCAGGTGGAAGTGATTTCCAGCGGCTCGCTCGGCCTCGATATTGCGCTGGGCGTGGGCGGGTTGCCCAAGGGCCGCGTGATCGAAGTTTACGGCCAGGAAAGTTCAGGCAAGACCACGCTGGCGCTCCATGTCATCGCCGAGGCGCAGAAGGCCGGCGGAACCGCCGCATTCGTCGATGCCGAACATGCACTCGATCCGGTCTATGCCAGGAAGCTCGGCGTCAATATCGACGAACTGATCGTCTCGCAGCCCGACACCGGCGAACAGGCGCTCGAGATCACCGACACGCTGGTGCGCTCCAATGCGATCGACGTGCTGGTGGTCGATTCGGTTGCCGCGCTGGTACCGCGCGCCGAGATCGAGGGCGAGATGGGCGACACCCATGTCGGCCTGCAGGCCCGCCTGATGAGCCAATCCTTGCGCAAGCTGACCGGCTCAATCAGCCGTTCCAAGTGCATGGTGATCTTCATCAACCAGCTGCGCATGAAGATCGGCGTGATGTACGGCAATCCCGAAACCACCACCGGCGGCAACGCACTCAAATTCTATGCCTCGGTCCGGCTCGACATCCGCCGCATCGGGCAGATCAAGGACCGTGACGAGATCGTCGGCAACTCCACCCGCGTCAAGGTGGTCAAGAACAAGGTGGCGCCGCCATTCAAACAGGTCGAATTCGACATCATGTATGGCGAGGGCATTTCCAAGATCGGCGAAATTCTCGATCTTGGGGTCAAGGCCGGCCTGGTCGAAAAATCGGGCAGCTGGTTCTCCTATGACAGCGTCCGGATCGGGCAGGGGCGCGAGAACGCCAAGCAGTTTTTGAAGGACAATCCCGAGATGTGTGACAGGTTGGAAGCCGCCATTCGCGGCCGCACCGATGTTGTCGCCGGGGAGATGATGGCAGGACCGGACGCGGAAGACTGACCTCACTCCTCAAGCGGGCGCAATCTGCTGCGCCCGGTATGTGGATAGCCGGTGTGTGCCTCTCCCCCCTCGAAAGGCCGCACCGGCTTTTCCGTTTCTGCTGCACATATTGCACTCGAATGGGGAAACGCGCATGCGCTCGCTTGTACCGCCGATGGGGTGGTGCCGCGGAGACAGAGTAAGCATGGCAAGCGTCGAGATACAGGAATGGCAGGGCCGGGTCGGCAAGTCATGGGCGACCGAATGGCAGCGGACCGACCGCAGCTTCGTGCAACTGACTGCGGAACTCGGGCGGCGACTGGGCAAACTGGAAATTGGCCGGGCACTCGACGTTGGGTGCGGCGCGGGTGAACTCTCGCTGGTGCTGGCGCGGCGAATGCCGGATGCGCAGGTCCTGGGCGTCGATGTTTCCCCCGATCTGGTCGCGGTGGCGAATCAGCGTTCGGCCGGTCTCGCAAATGTACGGTTCGAACTGGCTGACGCTTCGGTGTGGCGGCCCGCGCAGGATGCGCGGCCCGACCTGATCATGTCGCGCCACGGGGTGATGTTCTTTGCCGATCCGGTTGCCGCTTTCCGCAATCTGCATCAGGCCTGCGCGCCAGGTGCCCGCTTGATGTTTTCCTGTTTTCGCGGGATTGAGCACAATCCCTTCTTCGCGGAGGTGGGCGGGTTGCTGCCCGCCGGGGCGGTGGCGTTTCCTTCCGATTCCCACGCCCCCGGGCCGTTCGCATTTGCCGACAGCGAGCGGGTGGAGCGAATCCTGGCACAGGCGGGCTGGTGCGATATCGCCTGCGAACCGTTCGACTTTGCCATGGTTGCCGGAGCGGGGGAGTTCCCGATCGAAGATGCCGTCGCCTATTTCAGCCGCATTGGCCCCGCCGCGCGGGCGATGGCGGGGATGGAAGCGGATGAGCGGGCGGCCATTCAGGCACGGTTGGCCGGGCTTGCCTCGCGGCATCTGAACGATGGCATTGTCGCCCTGGGCGCGAGCGCGTGGATCGTCACCGCCGCGCGTGACTGAACGGCGATAACGCCTTGTCGCGCGCGCCGCGATTGCCTAACTGCGCTGTCATGACGTCCACCAACGATATCCGCCGTTCCTTCCTCGATTATTTCGCCGGGGCAGGCCATGCCGAGATCGCCAGTGCGCCACTGGTGCCCTACAACGATCCGACGCTGATGTTCGTCAATGCGGGTATGGTGCCGTTCAAGAATGCCTTTACCGGGCTCGAGACGCCGCCTGCGCCGTGCGCCACCAGTTCGCAGAAGTGCGTGCGTGCCGGCGGCAAGCACAACGATCTCGACAATGTCGGCTATACCGCGCGGCATCACACCTTCTTCGAAATGCTCGGCAATTTCTCGTTTGGCGACTATTTCAAGGAACAGGCGATCTTGCACGCCTGGACGCTGCTGACGCGCGAATGGGGCCTGCCCGCAGACCGGCTGACCGTTACCGTCTATCACACCGATGACCAGGCGTTCGATCTGTGGCGCAAGATTTCGGGCCTGCCCGAAGCGCGCATCATCCGCATCCCCACCAACGACAATTTCTGGTCGATGGGAGATACCGGCCCCTGCGGACCATGCTCGGAAATTTTCTACGATCATGGCGATCATATCCCGGGCGGCCCTCCGGGCAGCCCGGATGAGGATGGCGACCGCTTCGTCGAGGTCTGGAACCTGGTGTTCATGCAGTTCGACCAGCAGTCCGATGGCTCGCGCATCGACCTGCCCAAGCCGTCGATCGACACCGGCATGGGGCTGGAACGGATCGCAGCGGTGCTGCAAGGCGTGCACGACAATTACGATACCGATACCTTCAAGGCACTGATCGCCGCTTCGGAAAGCCTCACCGGGGTCAAGGCTGCGGGCGAGTATGCCGCCAGCCACCGGGTGATTGCCGATCATCTGCGTTCGACCAGTTTCCTGATGGCCGACGGGGTCCTGCCGTCGAACGAAGGGCGCGGCTATGTTCTGCGCCGGATCATGCGCCGTGCGATGCGTCATGCGCATCTTCTGGGCGCTTCTGCCCCCCTTATGTACCGTTTGGTACCCGCTCTGGTCGCCGAAATGGGGCAGGCTTATCCTGAATTGGTGCGCGGGCAGGCGTTGATCACCGAAGTGCTCGAACGCGAGGAGGCGCAGTTCCGCCGCACGCTCGAGAAGGGCCTGCGCCTGCTCGACGAGGCAACTGGGACAATGGCCGAGGGCGGCGAGCTCGACGGCGAAACAGCGTTCCGCCTCTACGACACTTTCGGTTTCCCCTACGACCTGACCGAGGATGCGTTGCGCGCTCGCGGGATCGGGGTTGACCGCGCAGGCTTCGACGCCGCGATGGCGCGGCAGAAGGCAGCAGCGCGCGCGGCGTGGAAGGGTTCGGGCGACGCGGCATCGGGCGAAGTCTGGTTCGACATTGCCGAGCGCGAAGGCGCAACCGAATTCACCGGGTACAGTGCTACCTCGGGCGAGGGATGTGTCGTTGCACTGGTGAAGGACGGCAAGGAAGTGGCCAGCGCCGAAGCGGGCGAGGATGTCATCATCCTCACCAACCAGACCCCGTTCTACGGCGAGAGCGGCGGGCAGGCGGGTGATGCGGGCAAGATCTGCGCACCCGATGGATTGCGCGCGGTGGTCAGCGATACCGGCAAGCCGCTCGGTCGCCTGCATGCGCATCATGCGCGCATCGAGGTGGGTTCGATTGCAGTGGGCGGCACGGTTCACCTCGAAGTTGACGCCGCGAGGCGCGACCGGATTCGCGCCAACCATTCGGCCACTCACCTCGTCCACGCTGCACTGCGGAACCGGTTGGGCAGCCATGTCACGCAGAAGGGCTCGCTGGTCGCGCCTGATCGTTTCCGCTTCGACTTCTCGCACCCCAAGCCGCTGACGGCTGAAGATATCGGCGCGGTCGAGGCTGAGGTCAACGCCGAGATCCGCGCCAACGAGGCGGTGCAGACGCGGTTGATGAGCCCCGATGACGCGATCGCAGCGGGGGCAATGGCGCTGTTCGGCGAGAAATATGGCGATGAAGTGCGCGTACTCTCGATGGGACGCAAGGTGGGTGGCGGGCCCAGCTATTCGGTCGAACTGTGCGGCGGCACGCATGTACGTGCCACGGGCGATATCGGCATTTTCCGGATCGTTTCGGAAGGCGCGGTGAGTTCGGGCGTGCGCCGTATCGAGGCATTGACGGGCGAGGCGGCGCGTTGCTGGCTGGTCGAGCGCGAGGAAGCACTGAAGGCTGCGGCGGGCGTGATCCGGGCAACCCCCGAGGAAGTTCCCGCGCGCATCGCTGCGCTGCTCGACGAGCGCAAGCGGCTCGAACGCGAGCTGTCCGAGGCGAAGAAGGCGCTCGCTCTTTCAGGGGCGCAGGGCGGCGGTTTGGGTTCAGCGCAGGGCGATGCAGACGAAAGCGTTGCGGGCGTCACGTTTAGCGGGCAGGTGCTCGACGGGCTCGATCCGAAGGAACTGCGTCCGCTGCTCGATGCAGCCAAGCAACGGCTCGGCTCGGGCGTGGCGGCTATCGTCGCGGTGAACGATGGCAAGGCGGCGATCGCGGCAGCAGTCACCGATGACCTCACATCGCGCATCAGCGCGGTCGATCTTGTCCGCGCCGGGGTCGAGGCGCTGGGCGGCAAGGGCGGCGGCGGGCGGCCCGACATGGCGCAGGGCGGCGGCCCCGATGGCAGCAAGGCGTCGGAAGCGATCGCTGCGGTCAAAGCGGCGCTGACTGCCGTAACGGCCTAGCCCGCGTCACCCTTCGAGCGTGCTCGTCCTGAGCTTTGGCTTATAATCAAGCTTGCCCTCGCGTTCGATCCGGTCGCGGAATTCGTCGCGCTTCTCGTGGATAGAAACGATTACCGGGCCCATCGCCACGCCTATGTCGACGAGCACCGCCTCTGACAGTTGCAGCGAGCTTTCCAGAGTCTCGGGCACCGCATGGCTCGCGCCCGCGCGATAGAGCGCGGCGGCATGCTCAAGGTCGCGGGCACGCACAACGATTCGCAGATCGGGATAGGCATTGCGCAATTTGGTGACGAGCCGCTTTGCCAGGATCGGCTCGTCCATGGTCAGCACAATCGCCGGAGATGATTCAATTCCCAGGCGCGTCAACGCCGTCCCGCGCGCGGCATCGCCAAACATCGCATGATAGCCTGCCCGCTTGGCCTTCGTGATCAGATCGGCGTCGGCATCGAGCGCGACATAGGGCTTGCCATGCGCGGTGAGCATATCGGCCACCAGCAGGCCGACCCTGCCCGCGCCGATGATGATCACGGGCGGTTCGCTGGGAAGGGTGGTGTCCAGTTCGGGAACGGGCTCGACTTGCCTGGCGATAGCCCTGCCCAAACGTGCAAGGATCGGGGTTACCGTCAGGCCAATGGCGGTGACGATCTGCCAGAATTGCGCGGTTCCCGGCTGAATCAGCATGGCCGATCCTGCTGCGGCGAGCACGATCAGCGTGGTTTCGCTGGGACTGGCCATCAGGATGCCGGTTTCGGCGGCGGTGCTGCGCCTTGCGCCCATCAAACGCAGCAAGACCCCCGTTACGGTGGCCTTGAAGGTGAGGACCAACACCACCGCGAGCAAGATAGAGCCCAGGTTATCCCAGATGGTGAATAGATCGATGCTCATGCCGACCGTGATCAGGAACACGCCCAATGCCAGGCCCTTGAATGGCTCCATGATCCCTTCGACTTCGCCGTGGTATTCGGTCTCGGCAATCAGCAGTCCGGCAATCAGCGCGCCGACTATCGGCGACAGGCCGACGCTCGAGGTGGCGAGGCTTGACCCGATTACCACCAGCAGCGAAGCGGCGAGGAACAGCTCGGGGCTCTTGGTGCGTGCAGCCTGGGCGAACAGGCGCGGAAGCGCCAACCGCCCGACGATCAGCAGTACCGCTATGACAAGTCCGCCCTGCCACAGCGTCTCGACCATGCCTTCCCAGCCTTCGGCCTGCGTATGCGGAGCCATCGCGCCCAGCAGGAACACGATCGGCACGATCATGATGTCTTCGAACAGCAGCATCGACAGTGCCGCCCGCCCAACCGGCGTGGTAGTGCCCGAAATTGGCAGAACGATCGCGGTGGAGGAAAAGGCGAGGGCAAAGCCCAGCGCCGCGGCGCCGGTCCAGTATTGCCCCATCATCGTCAGCACGATCGCCAGCGAGATACCGATGATCAACAGTTCCAGCGCGCCCAGGCCGAAAACCAACCGCCTGAGCTGCCACAACCGGTTGAACGACAGTTCGAGTCCAATAGCAAACAAGAGCAGGATGATCCCGAATTCGGCGAAGGGTTTGAGCCCGTCCGGATCGGAGATGGTGACGTGTCCCAGCCAACTGTAGTCGTAGACCAGGCTGCCCAGGCCGAACGGGCCGACCGCGATGCCGATCAGGATGAACCCGATGACCGGGGTGATGCGTAGCCGGGTAAACGAGGGGATCACGATTCCCGCCGCGCCCAGGATCACCAGCGCATCGGACAACATCGGAGAATTGGACAGTTCGCCCGCCATGCCGATCACCTAACCAGCGTTGTGTGACTTGTCACCTTCGCAGGTGACTTGTGGCGAAAGCGGGTTAAGACCGCAAACATGCAAACCGGCACCCTGATCACGCTCGCACTCTACTTCGTCCTGATGCTCGGGATCGGCATCTATGCCCAGCGCCGTGCGACATCGGACAGCGCAGGCTACCTACTGGCGGGACGAAACCTTTCGCCTGCCGTCGCGGCGCTCTCCGCTGGCGCGTCGGACATGTCGGGATGGCTTTTGCTTGGCCTGCCCGGCGCACTCTATGTGTCGGGGCTGGTCGAGGCGTGGATCGGAATCGGCCTGTTCGTGGGTGCACTGGTCAACTGGGTGGTGGTGGCGCCGCGCCTGCGCATCCAGACCGAGCAACATGGCAACGCCCTGACCATCCCCGAATTCCTGGCCAACCGGTTCCCCGACCAGGCGATGGCGCTGCGGCTGGTCAGCGCAATCGTGATCGTGCTGTTCTTCGCAGTCTATACCGCGGCGGGGCTGGCCAGCGGCGGCAAACTGTTCGATTCGACCTTCGCCGGATTGGCGAGCGGCTGGCCGGTTTCGCCCTATCTGGCAGGCATCTGGATTACTGCGGGTGTCGTGGTCGCCTATACGATGATCGGCGGATTCCTGGCCGTCAGCCTGACCGATTTTGTGCAGGGGTGCATCATGCTGGCGGCGCTGGTGCTGATGCCGCTGGTGGTGATGTTCGGTGAAGGCGGTGGCTCGGGCGCATCGCTGTCGCAGGTTGCGCCCGGTTTCCTCAGCCTGACCCACGGGCTGACGCTTGCCGGATTCCTTTCAGCCGTCGCCTGGGGCCTGGGCTATTTCGGGCAGCCGCACATCATCGTTCGTTTCATGGCGGTGCGCTCGGTCAGGGACATGCCAACCGCGCGCAATATCGCCATGGGCTGGATGGGGCTGTGCCTGCTCGGCGCCATAGGCGTCGGGCTGGCGGGGCGCGCCTATGTCGAGCGCAATGCGATCGCACTGGCCGATCCGGAAACGATCTTCATCCTGCTTGCCAACACGCTGTTTCACCCGCTGATCACCGGCTTCCTGCTGGCGGCATTGCTCGCCGCGATCATGAGCACCATCAGCTCGCAATTGCTGGTGGCGTCGAGCTCGCTGACCGAGGATTTCTATCGCCTGTTCCTGCGCAAGCAGGCGGGTGAGCGCGAACTGGTCAATGTCAGCCGCGCCTGCGTGCTGCTTGTGGCGCTTGCGGCAATGCTGATCGCGCGCGACCCGGGAAGCCGGGTGTTGGGCTTGGTGGCGAACGCCTGGGCCGGGTTCGGCGCGGCGTTCGGACCGCTGATCGTGCTTTCGCTGACCTGGAGGCGGATGACCGGTGCCGGGGCCGTGGCCGGGCTGGTAACCGGCGCGCTGGTCGTGTTCGGCTGGATCCGGCTCGGCTGGAGCGCCAGCTTCCTCGGCGGGCCGGGGATCTACGAGATCATCCCCGGTTTCCTCGCCGCATCGGCTGCGATCGTGCTGGTCAGCCTGGCCGCCCGGCCCCGGATTGGTGCCTAGGCTGCCGAGGCCAAGGCTCAGCCTCGGGCCATTTCTGCTTCGAGATTCTCGACGATCGCCTCGAAGAATTGTTCGGTGGTGAGCCAGTTCTGGTTCGGCCCGATCAGTAGCGCCAGATCCTTGGTCATTTTGCCGCTTTCGACAGTCTGAATGCAGACGCGTTCGAGCGTTTCGGCAAACTTTACCAGATCCGGCGTGCCATCGAACTTGCCGCGATACATCAGCCCGCGCGTCCAGGCGAAGATGCTGGCAATCGGATTGGTCGAGGTGGCCTTGCCCTGCTGGTGCTGGCGATAATGGCGGGTAACGGTGCCGTGCGCGGCCTCGGCCTCGATCGTCTTGCCGTCGGGCGTCATCAGCACCGAAGTCATCAGGCCGAGCGAACCAAAGCCCTGCGCCACGGTGTCGGACTGCACGTCGCCGTCATAGTTCTTGCAGGCCCAGACGAACTTGCCGCTCCATTTGAGCGCGCTGGCGACCATGTCGTCGATCAGGCGGTGTTCGTAGGTGATCTTGGCCTCGGCGAATTTCTCCTTGAAGCCTTCGCTGTCGAACACTTCCTGGAATAGGTCCTTGAAGCGCCCGTCATAGGCCTTCAGGATCGTGTTCTTGGTCGAAAGATAGACCGGCCAGCCCAGCGAGAGGCCATAGTTGAAGCTGGCGCGGGCGAAATCGCGGATCGAATCGTCGAGATTGTACATTGCCATGGCCACGCCCGCGCTCGGGTAATCGAACACGTCGAGGTCGATCTTGGCGCCGTCTTCGCCTTCGAACACCAGCCGCAGCTTGCCCGGACCGGGGATCAGCGTGTCGGTGGCGCGGTACTGATCGCCGAAGGCATGGCGGCCGACCACGATCGGATCGGTCCAGCCAGGCACCAGCCGCGGCACGTTGTCGATCACGATCGGTTCGCGGAACACCACACCGCCCAGAATATTGCGGATCGTGCCGTTGGGGCTCTTCCACATCTTCTTGAGGCTGAATTCCTCCACCCGCGCTTCGTCAGGGGTGATGGTGGCGCATTTGACGCCGACACCGTACTGCTTGATCGCGTTGGCTGCATCGACTGTGACCTGGTCGTCGGTTGCGTCGCGGTTTTCGATCGAAAGGTCGTAATACTTCAGGTCGATATCGAGATAGGGCAGGATCAGCCTTTCGCGGATCCATTCCCAAATGATCCGTGTCATCTCGTCGCCATCAAGCTCGACGACCGGGGTCTTGACCTGAATTTTCTGCATGATTGCTCCAGAATTTGGGGGAGAATGTTCGTCGGCGCTTTAGCAGAGGCACCGCTTGGCGCAAGACAGCGCGCCCAAACAAAAAACCCGCCGAAGACGGCGGGTTTTCAGGCGATGGTGGGCGTAGGAAGGATTGAACTTCCGACCCCTGCGATGTCAACACAGTGCTCTACCACTGAGCTATACGCCCGATCCATCCGGCAACCGGCCAATGGCACGGTGGAGCGGGCCTTTAGACAACAGTTTCCCCGTGCGCAAGCGATTCGCAGGAATGGTCATCCGATCGAGCGGCATTGAGCGTCAGATATAGGCTTCCTGGCGGTCGGCAAACAGACGCTCGACCTCCATCACCAGATCGCGCAAGTGAAAGGGCTTGGACAGGACGCGCGCCTGCGGCTGCTCCTTGTTTGCCCGTAATGCTACCGCCGCAAACCCGGTAATGAACATCACCTTTGTACCCGGACTCACCTCGGCGCAGCGCTGAGCCAGTTCGATCCCGTCCATTTCCGGCATCACGATGTCGGACAGCAGGAGATCGAAATGTTCGCGCTCCAGCAGCGGCGCAGCCATCGTGCCGCAATCGACTGCAGTCACCTCGTATCCAGCATTGGCCAGCGCCCGTTCAAGATAGGTGCGCATGGCTTCGTCATCCTCGGCAAGGAGGATCCTGATTGCTGGCGTAACGTTCATGCTTAAGGTCATAACTCAAATCGCTTAAGAAATCTTTCTCCGGTCCAGAGCTGCCCGTTTTTGACACAGGGTCAAAGACAGGGCAGCAAGGCGGCATGACGGCAGATTCGCCCGATGATCGCGGAATTCGACGCTTGCATGGCGGCCGGATCGTCGGCCGCGCCGAGCCCGCATTCGAATTTTCCGCGCCGATCGATTGCGTCATTCCCTTACTGATTGCGGTGCCGCACGCAGGGCGGGCCTATCCGTCTCGCGTGCTCGAACAGATGCGCGATCCGGCAGGTTCGACGCTCAGGTTGGAGGACCGGTGGGTCGATCTTGTCGCAAACGAGGTCGCCGCGAGGACCGGGGCAGGGCTGCTGATCGCCAATGCGCCGCGGGCCATGCTCGACCTCAACCGCGCGCTCGACGATGTCGACTGGGGCATGATTGCCGATGGCGAGCCGGACTCCAGATATCATTCGCAGGCCAATCGCCGGGCGCGCAGCGGGTTGGGGCTGATCCCGCGCAGACTGTCGGGCCTTGGCGAGATCTGGAAATCGTCGATCAGCCGGGCGGAGCTGGCCGAGCGGATCGAGGGGATTCATCGGCCCTATCATGCTGCTCTGGCGCAGGAACTCGAGGCGATCAGGGACCGCTGGGGCGCAGCCGTGCTGATCGACATGCATTCCATGCCGCCGCTCCGGCATCGAGACAGCCATACTGAAGAGGCGCAGTTCGTGATCGGGGACCGGTTTGGCGCTTCGTGCGAACCCGGACTGGCAGAGCTGGCCTTGTCCTATTTCGCCAGGCACGATCGACCCGCCAACCACAACCGGCCCTATTCGGGCGGCTTTGCGCTGGATCGCCACGCGGCCACACGGCGCGGAATCCACGCCATGCAGATAGAAATCTGCCGCTCGACGTACCTCGACATGCGGTTGGAACAGCCCAGTGCAAGGCTGTCACAACTCGCCCAGCTACTGGCCGGGTTGGTGCGCGAGATGGGCCGCGAAGCCGCGCGGCTGGGCGCAGGCGACTATCTGGCTCAAGCTGCTGAATAAAAAACCACCTCGTGCAAGCACGAGGTGGCCAAGGTTCAGGGAGGATGTGCACCCTCGCGGATGCACGCCCGAGCGCATTATGAGGGAAATGCGCCCAAGCAACTGATAGATAGGACTACATGGGCCAGGGTTCAAGACTTTTCCGGCCCCGGTTTTCAGCCCTGGAAAATTGCGCTGGCGCCCTCGGGGCCCTTGCCCTGCTGGACCTGCCGCAGGAAAACCACGCGCATCAGGTTGAGCGAGAACAGGTGCGCATGAATCAGCATCAGAATGCCATTCTGGTTCAGCTCATGCACCTTTTCCGCCGGCAGCTCGCGCAGCTTGTTCTCATCGACCATGCGGAAGCCGCGATAGATGAAGGGCTTGTCGGGATTGTCGTTCTGCGTGATCGCGATTTCGCCGTCCATCAGCAGGTCGAGTGCGGTGAGCTGCTCCATGAACGCCTTGGTCCGCGCGCCCGATTCCTCGAACTTCTGGCAGAAGTCGAGCACACCCTTGATGTAATCGCTCGGCTCGCCCGTTTGGGTAAAGAGATCCTGACCTTCCGCATGCGCGCCCAGCACGCCGGCAGTGGGATCGAAGCACAGCGAAAGCTCGTCGCTTCCCTGTTGCAGCCGCGCGAGGATGAAGGGGTAACGCCGCGCATACGCCGGAACATAGACGTTTTCGACCAGCTTGCCCTCGTCGTCGACATAGGTGTTGACGCCTTCGTTGAGGCCCATCAACGCCAGCGGCACCGAATCGTTCCCGGCGGTGAAGATGATCGGGAACGAGCGCTGCGCGTCAACAAACTCGTCGATCGTCAGCGGGACGGCGTGGGTTGCCGCGAGGAACTTGGCATTATCGAGATTCTTGCTCTTCCAGGTGATGTGATCGCGGCTGTTGATCGGCATCAGATCGTTGAAGAACAGGGGAAGGGCTGGCTGCGGCGCACTGGCCATGAATCGTCTCCGCAAGGAAATGAAGGGTTCTGACTGAAGACCTGCGGATTGTGACCGCAAATCGAACGCTGGGGCCTTTAGGGGGTAGAACGTCCAGGCGCAAGCTCCACCAGCTTGCCCGGATTGAGAATGCCCGCCGGGTCGAGCGCCTGTTTGACGGCGCGCATCAAGCTCAGTGCAACCGGATCGCCCAACCGGGCGAGCTCGCCACGCTTGAGCTGGCCGATGCCGTGTTCGGCGCTGATCGATCCGCCCCATTCGGTCACCAGATCATGCACGCGGTGGCTGATCGCCTTGCCTTCGCTTTTCTCCCATGCGCCGCGAATGGCGCCTTGGGGGGCGAGTACGTGAAAATGGACGTTGCCATCGCCAAGATGTCCGAAAGCGACGCCGCGCACGCCGGGAAATTCGCGCTCGATGGCCGGGATGGCGGAGGTCACGAATTCGGGCATCCTTTCGACCGGAACCGAAATGTCGTGCTGCATCGCCGGGCCATGCGCCCGCTCGGCGGGCGCTATCGAATCGCGCAGCCGCCAGAACTCATCTGCCTGCGTTTCATTGGCTGCAATCGCCGCGTCCTGAAGCAAACCCAGTTCCATCGCCCGTGTGAGCGCATCCTCGGCGCTGGCGCCAAGAGCATCCTGCGCACCGGCAACCGCAACCAGCTCGACCAGGGCATACCATTCATGGCGGCTATCCAGCGGGCTCCGCGTGCCCGGAAGATGGGCCAGCACGCTTTCAAGGCAGTGATGCGGCAGCACCTCGAACCCTTCGAGCGCTTCAGGGAATCCCACCTCCAGATGCAGCAGCAATTCGCGCGCCGCCCTGATCGAAGGCAGGCCGCACCAGGCCACCGCCCGCCCGCCAATCGCGGGAAGCAGGCGCAGGGTTGCCGCGGTGACGATCCCCAGCGTGCCTTCCGATCCGATCAGCAGCTGCTTGAGGTCGAAGCCGCGGTTGTCCTTCTTCAGCGAGGTCAGCGAATCGAAAATCCGGCCATCAGCCATGACAGCCTCGACCCCCAACACCTGCGCGCGCATGGTTCCGTGGCGCAGCACCTGCGTCCCGCCGGCATTGGTTGAAACCAATCCGCCGATCGTCGCCGAACCTTTGCCGCCCAGCGTGAGCGCAAAGCGCAGGCCGGCCCGCTCGGCTGCCTCATGCAGGGATTGCAGGATCACCCCGGCTTCGCAAACGACCTGCCGGGCTTGCGGGTCGAGGCTGCGGATCGCATTCATCCGGCGCAGCGACAGGATGACGCTGGCGCCGCTTTCACCGGGTGTCGCTCCCCCGCTCATCCCGCTGTTGCCCCCTTGAGGCACGACAGGAACGCCGAATTCACCGCACAGGCTGACGAATTGCGCGACTTGTGCCGTCGCAGCGGGGGAAGCCATCGCCATGGCCCTGCCGGTAAAGCGCCCGCGCCAGTCAGTCAGCCAGGGTTCGATCAGGTCGTGGTCGGTCGTGAAGCCGCGCGGGCCAAGCAGTTGCGCGGCGCGGCGCATGAATTCCTCGAACTGGTCCATGGCGGGGGCTATGCCACAAGCGGTCGGGACTCTTCCAGCGTTTGTGCGTACGTGCACGGTTGCGGGCAGGAATTAAGGCGGCATTCAATTCCTGCTGCTAGATCGTCAGCTGGAAAGAGTTGACCGTCCATCGGGGAATTGCGTAGCTCGCTGCAGGATCATGTTGAAAAGACTGGCCATGATTGCGCCCCTAGCGCTGATGCTGCCTGCTGCCGGTGGCGCCAACGAGGCACCTGCTTCACGTACCGAAAGACTGCAAGGCACCGGGATAACTTTCCAGGCGCCCGTCCAGCACCAGGTACGGATCGAGCAACGGGTGGTACTGAGGATCAGCCCGCGCAGCACCAGCGCGCGGCAGAATCTGCTTGCCGAACAGCCTCGGCAATTGCCTGCGCAAGAGTACGAGGAAAAGAAGATCGGCAAGTGCCTGCCGGTCAGGAGCATCGCCGCCGTCCAGACTGGCAGCGGAAACCAGCTGCTGCTCTATACCCGCGATCAGCGGATCATCAGTGCCAGGCTGGAAAAGGCGTGCCGCGCGCGCGACTTCTACTCGGGCTTCTATGTCGAGGAGAACAAGGACGGGATGCTGTGCGTGGAGCGCGATAAGCTGCAATCGCGCGCCGGGGCCAATTGCGAAATCAGCCGCATCCGCCAGCTAGTGGTAGACGAGGACTGAATCCCTTAGCTGCCGACTCAAGGCATTTCTTGACATTTGGGGGCAAATTGGCAAAGGGCGCGCCAGAGAGGCGGCCGGTTTTGCCGCATCTGATTGGCGGACGTATATGCGTCGGCACTATCCGGACACATTTGAACGCATGACTTTCGCCGATCTCGGCCTTTCCGATGAATTGCTGCAAGCGGTCGCCGCCGCGGGCTAC
>PNJY01000062.1 GCA_013822125.1 Erythrobacter sp.
AGCCGAGCCGCGCTACACGGTTGCAAAAACCTATCTGGCACAGGTCGAAGGCGTGCCCGATGCAGCCGCGCTTGAGGCTTTGCGGCGCGGCGTGAAGTTGAAGGACGGCCTGACCCGGCCTGCCAAGGCGGAAGCGATCGATCCGCCTGAATTGTGGAACCGCGATCCGCCGATCCGGTTCCGCAAGAATGTGCCTGACAGCTGGATTTCGCTGACAATCTCGGAAGGACGCAACCGGCAGGTGCGGCGGATGACTGCGGCAGTGGGCCTGCCGACGCTGCGGCTGGTCCGCTGGCAGGTGGGTGACTGGACGGTCGAAGGCCTTGCGCCGGGCGAATGGCGCGAGATCGAGGTTTGAAAGATGCTAGAAATACGCGCGGCACAGCGGCCGGACGCTTCCGCAATCCAGCTTATCTATGCCCATCATGTGTTGCATGGCACCGCCACGTTCGACACCGAGCCGCCCGACACGTTCTTCTGGGAGCAGAAAATGGCGGCGCTCGCCGCGCGCGGCTGGCCCTTCCTGGTGACGGAGAAGGGCGGCGACGTAGTCGGTTATTGTTATGCGGCGCAGTTCCGTGACCGGCCCGCCTATGCGCCTTGCTGCGAGGACAGCATCTACGTGCGCGAAGACCTGCGCGGCAGCGGGGTCGGCACCAGTTTGCTGGCTGCGCTGATCGAAGCATCTCGCGCTGCCGGTTTCGAACAGATGGTGGCGGTGATCGGCGGGGCCGGACCGGGCTCGATCGCGCTCCATGCCAAGCTGGGCTTCGTCGAGGTGGGGCGATTGAAGGACGTCGGCATGAAGTTCGGCCGCCATCTCGACAGCGTTTACATGCAGCGAGACTTGCGCGGCTAGAGCAGCCGCAACTGCCTGCCCAATTCCGGCGGGGTGAAATGCGTGCAATCGAGCTCAAGCTCGGGATTGTCGATGCCGTAACGAACCCTTGCGTTGTGGAAGCGCGCGCGGAACAGGTCAGCCCACACGCCCTGCGGCTTCATCCGCTCGAAAAAGCGCGCATCGTTGTCCTTCCCGCCGCGCACCGATTGGACCACGTGCATGACCTTGTTCGCGCGGTCGGGAAAGTGGACGTCGAGCCACTCGCGAAACAGCGGCGCGACCTCGTGCGGCAGGCGCAGCATGATCCAGCTGGCAGAGCGCACGCCGCGCTGCGCCGCTGCTTGCAGGATGCGCTCCATGAATTCGTCGGTGATCGCGGGAATGATCGGCGCGACCGAGACGTGCGCGGGCACGCCTGCTTCCACCAGCCTGCCGAGTGCCGCGAGCCGCTTGGCGGGCGATGCCGCGCGCGGTTCGAGAATGCCCGAGAGTTTCGGATCAAGCGTGGTCACCGAAACCGCCACCGCCGCCAGCCGGTGCCGCGCCATTTCCGCGAGCAGGCCGAGATCGTCGAGCACCCGGTCGGACTTGGTGGTGATCGTCACCGGATGGCGCGCCTCGAGGCACAGTTCGAGCACCTGGCGGGTGATGCGATAGCGCCGCTCGATCGGCTGATAGGGGTCGGTATTGGTTCCCATGGCGATAGGCCTGGGCCGGTAGCCCCGCTTGGCGAGGGTCGCGCGCAGCAGTTTCGCCGCGTCTGGCTTGGCAAACAGCCGCGTTTCGAAATCGAGGCCGGGCGAAAGGTCATGGTAGGCATGGGTTGGGCGGGCATAGCAATAGACGCAACCGTGTTCGCACCCGCGATAGGCATTGATCGAGCGGTCGAACGGGATGTCGGGCGATTGGTTGAAGCTGACGATCGTCCTGGGGTGTTCCTCGATCACCGTGGTGCGCAGTT
Organism: Erythrobacter sp.; assembly: GCA_013822125.1. Classification (GTDB taxonomy): domain Bacteria; phylum Pseudomonadota; class Alphaproteobacteria; order Sphingomonadales; family Sphingomonadaceae; genus Erythrobacter. The sequence goes on from PNJY01000062.1 coordinate 1,803, forward strand.
TGACCGGCGGCCCGCCTTCTTCATTGGCCAGCGCAGCGACGTGATCGCGCCAATCTGCATCCACCTCGCGCTCCGCCAGCCCGAAACGCGTCGGCACCGCGCCCGATTGCGCGCCGCGGCCATGAACGGCCTCCTTCCGGCTATGCTCCATGCATGAGAACATACACGGAACATCGTCTCGCTGAAAGTGCTATTTCTCGCGCAGACGCGGCATCAGTTCGACGAAGTTGCAGGGCCGATTGCGGCTGTCGAGCTGTTCGGCAAGGATCCCGTCCCAGCCATCCTTCACTGCGCCGTTCGAGCCCGGTAGCGCGAAGATGTAGGTTCCGCGCGCCACCACTGCCATGGCGCGCGATTGCACCGTGCTGGTGCCGATGGTCTTGTATGACAGCCAGCGGAACAATTCGCCAAAGCCGACGATTTCCTTGTCCTTGATCCGCTCGAGCGCTTCGGGCGTCACGTCGCGGCCCGTCAGCCCGGTGCCGCCGGTGGTGACGATGGCGTCGATGCCGGGGTCGTCGATCCAGGTGTTGAGCTTGCTGGCGATCACGGCCACGTCATCGCGTTCCAGCGCGCGCGCCGCAAGGTGGTGCCCGGCGGCCTTGATCCGTTCGGCCAGAATGTCGCCCGAGGTATCGTCGGCCATGGTGCGCGTGTCGGAAATGGTCAGCACAGCGATGCTGATCGGCTTGAAGGTGCGCGAGGTGTCGATGGCCATCAATTTGTCCTGTTCATGCGGGCGTTGGGGACTTGCGGAAAGCCGGGCCATTGGCCCTGCGCCAGCGCCAGCCGACTTGGAGAATAGCCGCCGCCGATCTGCTGTTCATACATCCAGTAGTTGCGCATGACGATGGCGACATAGCCGCGCGTTTCCCAATAAGGGATCGATTCCATATAGAGCAGCGGATCGCCCAGATCGCGCACTTCGCTGTTCCAGCGGGTGACGGGTGTCACGCCGGCATTGTAGGCGGCCATGATCTTGGGTAGCTTGCCTTCGGTAGCCGGACTATCGCGCAGCATTTCCAGATTGCGCTGTCCGAATGCGAGGTTGACCTGCGGATCGTCGAGATTGACGTAGCTGGCATCCATCTCCAGCCGCGCGGCATGCTGGCGTACGGTGATCGGCGTGATCTGCATCAGCCCGCGCGCGTTGGCGGGGCTGACGGCGGCGGTCTGGAAATTCGATTCCTGAAGCGCATGGGCAAATGCCAGCGCCGGATCGACCCGCCAACCCGATGTCGGCTGCCAGTTGGCGACCGGATAGCGCAGCGCCGGATCTGGCGTTTTGCCGCGCGGCGCATTGTGCGCCATCCACAGCTGGGTCGCGGGCAGGCTCAGTTCTCGCGCCAGCCGCGTCATGGCATCGTATTGGCGAGGATCACCGATCCCTGCCTGGTGGCGCAGCACCTCGTCAGCCAGATCGATGCGCCCAATTTCGATGAGGGCTATCGCGACACGGACATTGCCAACCGCTCCCAGATCGCGCCAGTCGTCGCTGCTGAATGCCTTGGGAGCGTCGCCGGTGGGCACTGCCTGCCCAAGCTGCTCCAGCGCCAACATGCCATAAAGTGTTTCGAGTTGCTGCGCGGCCTTGCGCAAGTGATCCTGCGCGCCTTGCGGGTCGCGGCAACGGGTCAGCGCCCGCCCGGCCCAGAAATGCGCGGCGGCGCGTAATTCCGCGCTGTCGGCGTGGTCGGCGGAGCGCCTGAAGGCATCGGCCGAAGCGGTGCAGTCACCCAGTCGCCATGCGGCGAGCCCGGCGACCCAATCGCCTTCCGCGACCCATGCGCCCGCGCCATCGCGCACGGTGAGCGCGAGAGCATAAGCGCCGGCATCGTCGTTCTCGATATAGAAGCTCCAGGCCACGCGCTGGCGCCATTCTGCGCGAGCTTCGGGGCTGAGCGAGGGATCGATCTGGTCAAGCAGCAGCCGCGCGCCCACCGGATCGTCATTGACGATGCGATCGAGGATCGCCTTGCTGACCTCGGGCGGCATAGTGCCATCTTCGACCGGGCGCGGGCGCAGCCGCTTGGGGCTGGAAGGCTGGCGGGTCAGGTCGCGCGCCCGCGGCAGTTCTGGAAAGCTCGTCAGCCCGCGCTTTGCCCCCAGGCGGGTGATCTGGTCGGCCTGCGGCAGGTCGAGCCCGGTTGGAAGCCACTGTGCGATCTGTTCGGCACTGATCCGCGGGCTTCTGGCGTGGGTGAAGTATTCCGCGGTGGCGACCGGGTGGAGCAGGCCCGCGGGCCGCTCGGCCAGGAGCGCGTTGAACTTGTCCCATTCCTCGCGGTCAAGGTGGGCAAACAGCGCGCGATAATAGGCGCGCTCCTCTGTCGACAGCACCTGTGGAACCGCGCCCCGACTGGCGGGCGGCGGATAGGTGGCCAGCGTCGAGCTTTGCGCGGCGAGCGGGGCGGGGCAAAAGCCAAGGACCGCAATCGAAAAGGCAATGCAGGGAATGCTTGCTGGATTGCGCATCAACTGATCTACCCTTCCGACCATTCAAGCCATTTGCGCCAGAACCGGGCTTTGAGGCGCGGCATCGCGGCCAGGCTGTCGAGCCCTTCAATGGCCAATACCGGTATGCTGCGATTTTCATGGTAAATTTTTGGTAAATCGGCAGCGGCAAGCGATGTGTCGTGCCCCAAAAGCGGCGGAATGCCCGCACCGAAGGTCAAAATGCGCTGCGGTGCGGCCAGCGCGACGTGATGCAGCAGCACCTCGCGCATTCCCTGTCCGATCAAGGCGTCGGCATCGACCATCGGCGTATGGCGCGGCAGGACCGAGGCGAGATAGACTTGTGAACGCGCCAACCCCATGGCGCGCAGCATGGCATCGAGCAGCCGGCCCTGCCCGCCCGAAAGCAGCATTTCGCGGTCGTCCGCCTCTGGGTCCATCACCAGCACCATCAGTTCCGCACCCGCCTCACCCTGCGGTGCGATGCGGCCGCGCGGCCCCACACGGTCGAGCCCCGGCTCGCTCAGCCACCATTGGCGGAATGCGGCAAGATCTTGCGGCGGGTCCGCGCCAAGCAGATCGGGCGTGTGTGGTGGGGGGAGCGGTTGTTCCTCGCGCACCGCACGCGGCGCATCCGCGGCCGGAACGGGCGATTCGGCAGGACGCGCCTCTGCGAGCCAATCGGTCGCTTCGTCGTGAAAATCGCAATCGACCCCGGCCTCGTTCCACCACGCGAGCGCGGCCACGATCTGGCGGGATAACGGGGGAGCGATTTCGGGCATGGTCACCTTGCGGGTCTTGACCTTGCGCCGACCAGCAATCAAGGCTTGGCGCACGGTTTGACACGTAAAATAATCGAAAGGCCCGGCCTCATGAGCGCCCAAGCTGTTGAACGTGAATCGATGCCCTGCGACGTTGTGATCGTGGGCGGCGGGCCTGCGGGCCTCGCGGCGGCGATCCGGCTCAAGCAGATCAATGATGCGCTTGAGGTGGTGGTGCTCGAAAAGGGTTCCGAAATCGGCGCGCACATCCTTTCGGGCGCGGTGGTCGATCCCAGGGCGCTTGACGAGCTGCTGCCCGAATGGCGCGAACAGGGTTGCCCCATGGCCGAAACCCCGGTGACCGACAACTGGCACTGGGTGCTTTCGAAAAAGGGCAAGACCTCGCTGCCGCATCTGCTGATGCCGCCGTTGATGAGTAATCACGGCTGCTACACCGGCTCGCTCGGCAATCTGTGCCGCTGGCTCGCCGAACAGGCCGAAGCATTGGGGGTGATGGTGTTCCCCGGCTTTCCCGCGGCGGAGATCCTGTTCGGCGAAGATGAGGCGGTGAACGGGGTCGTCACGCAGGACATGGGTGTCGCCGCCGATGGATCGCACAAGGGCGATTATCAGCCGGGGATGGAGATTCACGCCAAGTACACCCTGCTGGCTGAGGGTGCGCGCGGGCACCTGACCAAGCAGATCAAGGCGAAGTTCGATCTCGAGGCCGATTGCCAGCCGCAGGTCTATGGCCTGGGCATCAAGGAACTGTGGGACATCGATCCTGACAAGCATGTGCCGGGTCGGGTGATCCACACGCAGGGGTGGCCGCTTTCCGAAAGCGAGAGCTGGGGCGGGGGCTTCCTCTACCATCAGGCGAACGGGCAGGTTGCGCTGGGGTTCGTCACCGCGCTCGATTACCGCAATCCTTATGTCTCGCCCTTCCACGAATTCCAGCGCTGGAAGCAGCACCCGGCTATCCGCGAGTATCTCGAAGGCGGCAAGCGCGTGGCCTATGGCGCGCGCGCGATCAACGAAGGCGGCTGGCAGAGCGTGCCCAAGCTGGCATTCCCTGGCGGCGCGCTGATCGGCTGCGCGGCGGGCTTCGTCAACGTGCCGCGGATCAAGGGCAGTCACACCGCGATGAAGAGCGGCATGTTGGCGGCAGAAAGCATCGCGGCGGCGATTGCGGACGGCAAGGCGCACAGCGAAGTCCCCGAATACGAGGCGAATCTGCGCGGCAGCTGGATCGCCAGCGAGCTCAAGCTGGTCCAGAACGCCCAGCCCGCCGTGGCCAGGTTCGGCGGCGATTACGGCACGCTGATTGCCGGGGCCGATATGTGGATGCGCACGCTCAAGATCGGCCTGCCGATAGCCATGAAGCACACCCCCGATTACGAGCATACCGGCCGCGCCGACCTCTACCAGCCGATCCAGTATCCCAAGCCTGACGGGGTGATCAGCTTCGACCGGCTGACCTCGGTCGCGTTCAGCTATACCAACCACGCAGAGGACCAGCCGTGCCATTTGCAGCTCAAGGAACCTGCGCTGCAGCTGGAGAGCGAACTGGGCGTTTTTGCCGGGCCTTCGGCGCGCTATTGCCCGGCGGGGGTCTATGAATGGCTCGAGCAGGACGATGGCCGCATGAAGTTCCAGATCAACTCGCAGAACTGCGTCCACTGCAAGACCTGCGATATCAAGGACCCGAACCAGAACATCAACTGGGTCACGCCGGAGGGCGGCGGTGGCCCGAATTATCCGAATATGTGAGGAGCGCGGCGTGGGCAGGTTGATAACGACTTGGTTCGGCGTGATACTGGTATTGACAGCAATTTGTTTGTCACTTTGGTATTACATTGACCGGCCCAAAATCGCACTTCAAAGGTGTCTTGATCACCGGTTTCGAGGCCTCGAATTTTTCGAGTCCCGATTTCCTATCGGTGCCAAGCAAATTCAGGGTGAATGACACGCGCGCTTGGTTCAATTGTCCTCTAAGAGGATGCGGGCAAGCGCTGGATAAACAACTAGATAAGAATTATCTGGCGGAATGCATCGCCTCTGATTTCCAAAATTTTGGTTTAGCTTTCATTGAAGTAGAGGGATGGCCTTCCGTGTTAGAGGGGGAATATGGTCACCTCGGATCGTATCCCCGCGAGTTTTACTCGTTTCGGATACTTCGCGTTTCGCCGCCGCCTAAAGCCATTGTTGACGAAATCATTGCAGGGTATCGAAGTGCCGGAATGTGCGATGACCAAGTTGAAGACATAGCGTCATCCTTCAAACAGTTACGTTAGAAGTGCGGAGTTCGAAAACCGCCTATGCCAAGATCAACCTCGCGCTGCACGTGTGGCGGTGGGAAATTCCTCCCCGGAACGGGGAGGGGGACCATCCGAAGGATGGTGGAGGGGCACAGGCGTGATCACCGGACCGCAAGAGACCTTGAAACGCGCCCGCAAGCTGCGCAGCGAACTGACCTTGCCTGAGGGAGTCCTATGGGGCGAATTGCGCAAGCGGCCGGGCGGATTCAAATTTCGCCGCCAGCATCCGGCGGGAAACTATGTCCTCGACTTTTACTGCGCTTCGATTCGTCTGGCGATTGAGGTGGACGGCTTTGCGCATGACAACGCACCGGTTGTCACGCGCGACCAGCGGCGCTCGGAATGGCTGCGCTCCCAGCACATCGCGACGACGCGTATACCTGCACAACTGGTGCTCGAGGACGTCAATCCGGTCGTGGAGCGGATTGTGGAGATTTGTCGGGGACGTATGGAACGGCTTTCAGTCGAGCGGCACGTGCCCCTCCACCAGCCTGCGGCCAAGGCCTTGGCTGGTCCCCCTCCCCCGGTGGGGGAGGAAGCATGATCGAAACCGCCTATGCCAAGATCAACCTGGCGCTGCATGTGCGCAGACGGCGCGAGGATGGCTATCACGAGATCGATACGCTGTTCGATTTCGTCGATGCGGGGGACGTCCTGACGGCACAATCGGTGAGCCAGGACGAAGTTCGATGCTTTGGTGAGTTCGCCTCACAACTTACTGATCCTTTGGATAATATCGTCGCCAGGGCGCTTTCCAGCCTGCCCCGTCCCGGCGGGCTAGCGATCACGCTCGAAAAGAACCTGCCGGTAGCAGCGGGGCTTGGCGGCGGATCGGCCGATGCCGGTGCGGTGTTCCGGCTGGTCGAGCGGCTGCATGGCCTACCCGACGATTGGGAGGCACGTGCTGCGCGGCTGGGTGCCGATGTGCCCGCCTGCGTCGAAAGCGTGGCCTGCATCGGGCGCGGCACCGGGACCGAGCTTGAACAGGTAGAGAACGATCTCGCCGGAACCCCTTTGCTGTTGGTCAATCCGCGCATTCCGCTTTCCACCGGGACGGTGTTCAAGGCTTGGAACGGAGTGGATCGCGGTCCCTTGCCCGAAGGCAGCGCGCGCGCGATCGCGCTGGGTGGCCGCAACGATCTCGAGGCGCCCGCCATTGCCCTGTGCCCGGTGATCGCCGAAGTGCTGGCGGCGCTGCGTGCTACACAGCCATGGCTCGCGCGCATGTCAGGCTCCGGCGCGACCTGCTTCGCGCTTTATCACGGCGAAGCGGAGCGCGATGCGGCGCGGGCGGAAATGCCGCGCGAATGGTGGAGCATGGCAGGGGCGCTGCGATGAGCGAAGCCTGGCGTATCCTTGGCACTCCGCGCGCAGGCGGAATTCTGGTCGTCTCGGACCATGCCAGCAACCTTGTGCCCGACGATATCGAACTCGGCATCGCGCCCGAATTGCTGGGCCAGCACATCGCCATCGACATCGGCGTGGCCGAAGTGGGCGAGATGATGGCGCAGCAACCCGGTTTTGCCGCCTTTCAGGGCAATGTCAGCCGCCTTGTGTGCGACTTCAACCGCGATGAGCACCTGCCCGCGACCATCCCCATCGCCAGCGACGGGCACGCGATCCCCGGAAATGCCATCGATCACTTGGGGCACGAGGCGCGGCTGGCGCGCTTCTTCCGCCCCTATCACGCCGCGCTCGAAGCCGTGCTTGCCCGGCACCCGCCAGCGCTGATCCTGTCGCTCCACAGCTTCACCCCGCAACTGGCCAGCAGCGACGAACCGCGCCCGTGGCAGGTCGGGGTATTGTACAATCAGGATGACCGCGCGGCGCGAATCGCCATCCCGCTGCTCGGGGCCGAGGGGTTGATCGTGGGTGACAACCAGCCCTATTCGGGTCAGCTACTCAACGCCACTATGAACCGCCATGCCGAGGCGCACGGGCGGCCATATCTGGGCATCGAGATCCGGCAGGACCAGATCGCCGGCGCTGCCGGGCAAAACGGGTGGGCGCAGCGGCTGAGCCGAATCTGCAATGAAGTGGCGTTGAAGCTACCGTCATAGCCGTGTAGGGGCACTGCCAGCGCGGCATTCGCGCAATTATCTTCCGGAGCCGACCATGCCTGCCTATCGTTCCCGCACCACCACCCACGGCCGCAACATGGCCGGCGCGCGCGGGCTTTGGCGCGCCACCGGGATGAAGGACGGCGATTTCGGCAAGCCCATCATCGCGGTGGTCAACAGCTTTACCCAGTTCGTGCCCGGCCATGTCCACCTCAAGGATCTGGGCCAGCTGGTCGCGCGCGAGATCGCGGAGGCGGGCGGCGTCGCCAGGGAATTCAATACCATCGCTGTCGATGACGGGATCGCGATGGGGCATGACGGCATGCTCTATTCGCTGCCCAGCCGCGATCTTATCGCCGACAGTGTCGAATATATGGTCAACGCCCATTGCGCCGATGCGATGGTATGCATTTCCAATTGCGACAAGATCACGCCGGGCATGCTGATGGCGGCCTTGCGGCTCAACATTCCTGCGGTGTTCGTCAGCGGCGGGCCGATGGAAGCGGGCAAGGTCGTGCTCAAGGGGCAAGAGGTCGCGCTTGATCTGGTCGATGCCATGGTCGCCGCCGCCGACGAGCACTACACCGACGAGGAAGTGACCGCGATCGAGCAGAACGCCTGCCCGACCTGCGGATCGTGCAGCGGCATGTTCACCGCCAATTCGATGAACTGCCTGACCGAGGCACTGGGCCTTTCGCTGCCGGGCAATGGCTCGATGCTGGCGACCCATGCCGACCGCGAGGGGTTGTTCCGCCGCGCCGGGCGGCTGGTGGTGACGCTCGCCAAGCGCTGGTACGAGGAGGACGATGCCAGTGTCCTGCCGCGCAGCATCGCCGGCTTCGCCGCTTTCGAAAACGCCATGTCGCTCGATATCGCCATGGGCGGCTCGACCAATACCGTGCTTCACTTGCTCGCCGCTGCGCATGAGGCGGGGGTGGATTTCACCATGAAGGACATCGACCGGCTCAGCCGCCGTGTGCCCTGCCTCAGCAAGGTCGCCCCGGCCAAGTCCGACGTGCATATGGAAGATGTCCACCGCGCGGGCGGGATCATGGCGATCCTGGGCGAGCTCGACCGGGCGGGGCTGCTCCACACCGCGCTGCCCACCGTGCACAGTCCGACGTTGGGCGATGCGCTCGATGATTGGGACATCAGCCGCACGCAGAACAACAAGGTGCATGAATTCTACGCAGCTGCACCGGGTGGGGTGCCGACGCAGACCGCCTTCAGCCAGGCGCGCCGCTGGGACGCACTCGATCTCGACCGGGAGAATGGCGTGATCCGCAGCGCCGAACATGCTTTCAGCAAGGATGGCGGGCTGGCGGTGCTCTATGGAAATATCGCGCGCGATGGCTGCATCGTGAAGACCGCCGGGGTGGATGAAAGCATCCTCACATTCTCCGGCACCGCGCGCGTGTTCGAGAGCCAGGATGCCGCGGTCGAGGCGATCCTGGCTGACAGGGTCAAGGCAGGCGATGTGGTCGTAATCCGTTATGAGGGGCCAAGGGGCGGCCCCGGCATGCAGGAAATGCTCTATCCCACCAGCTACCTCAAATCGAAGGGGCTGGGCGCGGCCTGCGCGCTGCTTACCGACGGACGCTTTTCGGGCGGCACCTCGGGCCTGTCGATCGGCCATGTCAGCCCCGAGGCGGCCGAAGGCGGCGAGATCGCGCTGGTCGAGGATGGCGATGTGATCGCGATCGATATTCCGGCGCGCACCATCCGTTTGGAAGTGAGCGATGTGGAGCTAGAGCGCCGTCGTGCTTCCCAGGCTGCGAAGGGCTGGCAGCCCGCCGAACCACGCCCACGCATGGTGAGCCAGGCACTCGAGGCCTATGCCGCGATGGCAACCAGTGCCGCACGCGGCGCGGTGCGCGATCTTGCGCGGTTGCGTCGGTGATTTCGCCGCACGCGCGCCAGGTTCTTACCGTTGCCGAGATGCGCGGCGCGGAGCAGGCGCTGATCGATGCTGGAACCGGCGTTGACGAATTGATGCTGCGCGCGGGGCGGGGCGCGGCGGAGTGGGTGTGGCGCGTTGCAGCGGGGCACCCTGTAACCGTGCTGTGCGGCCCGGGAAACAATGGCGGCGACGGCTATGTCATTGCACAGGCGCTCAAGCAGTGTGGCGGCGCGGTGCATGTGGTTGCGCCCATGCCGCCCGCCACCGATGCGGCGCGGCACGCGCGCGCGGCCTGGCAGGGCGGAGTGCTCACCTCGGGCAAGCGGGCCAAGGGCACGGTGCTGGTCGATTGCCTGTTCGGTTCGGGGCTCACCCGCCCGCTGAGCGCCGAGCATGCATTGCTCCTGCGCGATCTTGCCGACCGGCACCATTACCGCGTTGCGCTCGACCTTCCCTCGGGCGTCGAGAGCGACGGCGGCACGATGCTGAATGAGGGCTTGCCGCATTACGAACTCACGCTGGCGCTGGGGGCGTGGAAATTCGCGCATTGGCGGCTTCCCGCGCGCCAGATCATGGGTGTGCAGAGGCTGGTTCCGATCGGAATCGAGAAGGTCGCAGGCGCCGCCTGGGTGGTGGATAAGCCGAAGATCAGTGCTCCCGCGGTCGACGCGCATAAATACACGCGTGGGCTGTGTGCTGTGGTGGCAGGCGCAATGCCCGGCGCGGCGGTTCTGGCCAGCAAGGCGGCGATGCATGCCGGAGCAGGCTATGTGAAGCTGCTGGCCGACGAACCGGACCATCGGGCTCCGGCGGGCCTGGTAGTCGAAGGCGGTGCGCTTTCGGCGGCATTGAGCGACAACCGGATAAACGCCGTGCTCGCCGGGCCGGGGCTGGGCCGTGATGGTTCCGCGCGGGCGCGGCTTCGGGTGACGTTCGAACATGCGCGGCGCGTGGTGCTTGATGCCGATGCGCTGGTGCTGCTGTCGCCCGACGACCTGCCATTGGGTGTCGAGGTGCTGGCCACGCCGCACGACGGCGAGCTTGAGCAGTTGTGCCGGAATTTCGGTGTGGTTGCCTCTGGGCGGCAGGAAAGGGCGCAGGCGCTCGCCAAGCTCAGCGGTATGGTCGTGCTGGCCAAGGGCCCCGACAGCGTGATCGCCGCGCCCGATGGCCGCCTGGCGCTGGTTCCGCCCGCTTCAAGCTGGCTCTCGGTGGCGGGCAGCGGCGACGTGCTCGCCGGGATCGCCGCGAGCCGGATGGCATGCGGGAGCGACGCTTTCACCGCCGCCTGTGACGCGGTGTGGCTGCATGGCGAAGCGGCGCGGCTGGCGGGCTGCGCGTTTTCGGCGGACGATCTGGCAGCTGCTGTCGGCCAAGCAATCGCAGCAACCTTGTGACGGAGGCAGGGCGCATCATTCGTATTGCCGCGCGCGGCGACGGCGTGACAACGGACGGGCGGCATGTCGCAGGCTCGGCCCCCGGCGATGTGCTGCTTGGCGACGGAACGCTCAGGCACGGGCCGCACCATGCCTTGCCGCCATGCCGCCATTTCGGTTCATGCGGCGGCTGCCAGTTGCAGCAACTCGACGAGGAGACGCTGCGCGATTTCGTTACCAGCCGGGTGGTCAATGCCGCCGAGGGGCAGCAGGTCGCGATCGGCGAGTTGCTCACCACGCATGTCTCGCCTCCCCGTTCGCGCAGGCGCGCCACGTTACATGCCCTACGCACGCGGCAAGGCGCGGTGATCGGTTTTCGCGAGGCCGCTTCGCATCGCATCATCGATATGGCCGAGTGCCATATCCTGCACCCCGAGCTTTTCCGACAGTTGCCCGCGCTGCGCCAATTCCTGGCCAGACACGGCTCGCCCAAAGGCGGCATGGACATAGAGCTGACGCTGACAGACCAGGGGGTAGCTTGCACGATTGGAAATCTCGCGCTTGAGGGACTGGAGGCAACCGAGGCGGCGCTCGAGCTAGCGCAAGGGTCTGACCTGGCCCGGCTCGCGGTAGATCGGGGCTATGGCACGGAAGCCATGTGGGAGCCGGAGCCGGTAACGGTCACCCTTTCCGGTTTTGCCGTCGCCTTTCCCGCGGGCGGGTTCCTGCAGGCGACCGAGGACGGCGAGCGAACGTTGGTCAGCGATGCGGCCGAATGGTTGGGCGAATGCTCTGCGGTCGCCGATCTGTTTGCCGGGCTTGGCACCTTCGCGTTTGCACTGGCCGCAAGATCGAAAGTGCTGGCGGCAGAGGCGGCGCGCGATGCGCACATGGCTTGCAAGACGGCAGCGGCGCGGGCGAACCTGCCCGTCCATGCGCTGCATCGCGATCTGTTCCGCAATCCGCTCCAGCCTGCGGAGCTGGACCGGTTTCAGGGCGCGTTGATCGATCCGCCGCGCGCCGGTGCTCGCGACCAGGTGGAGCAAATCGCGGCCAGCAAGCTCGAAAGGCTGGTCTATGTCAGCTGCAATCCGGCCAGTTGGGCGCGCGATGCAAGGGTGCTGATCGACGCAGGGTTCAGCCTGGCAAAGCTGCGCCCGGTCGGCCAATTCCGATGGTCGACGCATGTCGAACTCGCGAGCCTGTTCGTGCGCTGAGGCAGCTAAGTCTATCTGGCGCTCCCGCAATCGAAAAAATTTTTCGGGATTCCAGATATTTTGGCAACACAGGCATACATCTTGTGGTTGGCGGCCAGCCGCATGCCCAAATCTGGTGGATAAAAGCGGGTGAGCGGCAAGTCTGGAACCCATCATGGTTAAAATTGTGTTTGCCAAGGGACTCCCGGCTCGCCTAGATTCGCAGCAATAAGAATGATTTGCCACGCTTAGGGTTTCTGAATAATAATAAATTTCAGATACTTGGGTCACGCAGCTAAGGAGCGTAGCGCAATGGACGGTGGAGTGAGCAGGGCTATTCCCCTCTCCGACGAGGGTGAATTCTACGCCGAAAGCGCGTTGCATTCTGCTATCCCGGAAGAATTGTTCAAGTTGCAGGAACTTGACGTACTTTATGATGACCGGTTGAGTGCGCTGTGGACATTTATGAACCCGGTCGGTCGGCCCAGTTTCACACCGCCGATGTTACGCGATTTCGAAAGCTGGCAACGG
>PNJY01000063.1 GCA_013822125.1 Erythrobacter sp.
GGAAGTCGATCGAGGCCAATATCCCGCCATTGGCGCGGCGATCCTTGCGCTGATCGCGCACGCTGGCCAGAAGCCAGCCGGCGCCGACCCTGATCTTGATCTGGCTGCCGACCTGTCCGGCCTGCTGGATGCAGGGATCCGCGTCATCGAGGCATTCGTTGAGCCGCTGGAGGTCGATTGCGATCTGCGAGCCCGAACCGGCGATCTCAAGCACCACGCCGATCGGCAGGCGTGCGCATTCGCTGGAATCGTCGTGCGCTTGCGCCACAGATTTGGCGGCAGGCGCGGCGGAAGCGCCAACTTCCCGGGGCGCGGCCTGCGATTGTGCCGCCGGTGCCGGGTTCGTTGCCTGCGCGTCCTGCGCACCCTGATTGAAATTGTGGTTGCCCAAGTCGGTCATCTGCAAAACAATTCCCTTGCTGGTCGCGTGCAGGTCCGCATAGCCGCAAGGCAGTTAAGATCGCGTCAACGCTAATGAATGCGGGGCGGTTTCGCCCTGCGGTGATCTGGGGCCTATCCGGCAGGATCGGCGGGCGGCACAGGCGGCACTTGCGGCGCAGGTGCATCCGCGGGATCGCCCTCGCCATCCGCAGCTTCCTCTTCACCTTCCTCGCCCGAACCATCGGCAGTGGGGGATGCTGCACGCAGTGCGGGCGACTGAGATTGAATCTTCTCGAGCGGAATCATCGCATCGCTGATGGTCCCGCCCAGAACCTCGCCTTCGGCACCGCGCCGATCAGACCCGTCGCGCGTGGCATCGGCCTTGCATCCGCCGAGCAGCGCCGCCAGCGCCATGACCGTGAGCCGGAACCTCATCGCCCGCATTCCTCTTCGCCTCGCAAGCTCGCCAGAAAGCCTGGCGCATTGGCAATCAGCGCCTCGTCCCACTGCCGCGCCGAAATGTCCAGCCCCAGCCGCCCCATGCTGGTGACGCCGAATTCCTCGATTCCGCAGGGCACGATCCCGCCAAAATGCGTTAGATCGGGGTCAAGGTTGACCGAAAAGCCGTGCATCGTCACCCAGCGACGCACGCGCACTCCGATCGCGCCGATCTTGGCCTCCGATCCGTCGATGTCGCGCGTCCAGATGCCCACGCGGCCCTGAGCTGCCCAGCTTTCGACGCCGAAGTTCCCCAGCGTCGCGATCACCCAGTTTTCAAGACTGTGGACGAAGCGGCGCACGTCGCGGCCCCTCGTCCCAAGGTCGAGCAGGACGTAGCCGACCCGCTGACCCGGCCCGTGATAGGTATAACGCCCGCCGCGCCCGGCCTCGACCACTTCGAAGCGCGGATCGAGCAATTCGTCCAGCGCCGCGCTGGTCCCGGCGGTATAGACCGGCGGATGTTCGAGTAGCCAGATCAGCTCACGCGCCTCGCCGGCATGGATTGCGGCATTGCGCGCCTCCATTTCGGCGAGCGCCGCGCGATAGGGCACCTGCTGCGTTTCGCGGCGCCATTCGATGGCAGGGATGGATGCTTGATTCATCGATGGTTTCGTGGGACCATTCGCGCTTCATATCAAGAGTGCGATATGCTTGCGTAGCGCAATTGGGGGGCCAAGATGAAACTCGACATGGGACGCGCCTGGAACGAAGGCACAGCAATGATCGGCGCCAACCGGCAGATGGTCGCGGTCATGGCGGGGGTATTCTTCTTCCTGCCCTATCTGGCAATGGCCCTGCTGATGCCGCAAGTGCTGGCGGGACAGGCGGAAATGATGGGCGATCCGGCCGACATGCAGGCCGCGGTTGATGCGATCGTCGCGCTATATGCCGATAACTGGTGGGCCTTCCTGTTCGTCGCGGTCGCGCAGATCATCGGTACGATCGCGCTGCTCGTGCTGCTTGGCGATAATACCCGGCCAACCGTGGGCGAGGCGCTTCAGCGCGGCGCCAGGGGGTTCCTCAGCTATCTCGGCGCGCAACTGCTGTTCGCCGTCGGGCTCGGCCTTCTGATCGGCATTCCGGCCGCGCTCGCACTGGCCGCTGGTTCGAACACGGCATTCGTGCTGGTGATATTTCTGGCAATTGTCGTTGCGATCTATTGCGCTGTAAAAATCTCGCTGGTCGGCCCCGCCATCGCGATCGACGGCCTGCTCAACCCGATTGCGATACTGGCCCGTTCATGGCGCCTGACAAAAGGCAACAGCTTGCGCCTGGCGGTGTTCTTTCTGCTGCTGCTCGTCGCCATCGGGGTGGTTGCGGTCGTGGTCACGCTGGTGTTCGGCTTGGTATTTGCCGCCATGGGCAGCGAGGCCGAAATGATCGGAAACGGCGTGGTCGCCAGCTTCGTCAATGCAGTCTTCGCGGTGATCTTCCTCGCGGTGCTGGCAGCGGTTCACCGCCAGCTGGCGGGTTCCGGCAGCGAGTAAGCCGGCAAGGCCCTGGAGCAAGGCCGCCTACTCGGCCGCGTTTGACGCACCCTTCCAGCCCCAGAACAGCTTGCAGGGCAGGATGTTGATCGGCTCGAAAGCGGCATCGATGCGCGGGAAATGTACCCGCATCAGATCGCGCACGGCGGCGGTGAACTGATATGCCATGAACGCGCCGCCGGGGCGCAGCACGCGGTGCGTCGCCGCCACGATCTCCTCGCCTACCCCGGCCGGAAGCGTCGAGAACGGCAGGCCGGAAAGCACATAATCGACCCCGTCCAGGCCATGATCGCGCACGATCGCCTCGACCTCCTCGGCCGAACCGAGCACCGCATGGAAGCGCTTGTCGCGGATCGTGCTGCGCAAGTGGTCGATAAAGAGCGGGTTGGTGTCGATCACGATCAGTGTGGCGTCGCCGCTCATCCGTTCGAGCACCGGGCGGCAGAATGTGCCGATTCCAGGTCCGTATTCGACGAACACGCGGCAATTGCGCCAGTCTACCGGTGCGAGCATCCGCCGCACCGTGAAGCGCGATGACGGAATGATCGAGCCGACCATCCGTGGATGCTCGAGAAACCCGCGAAAGAAAATTCCGCACTGGGCGACATACAAGGCCGCCTTGTCCCGCAGGCCCTGTTGCAACTGAACCGCAAGCTCTCTGGAACTCATTGACCATCCCTTGGACAAGGCAACAGCGCCCCAAATCCCCGTCGCTGCGGCTGGTCGCAGAATTATCCGGCCATTGCAAGCGCCCGCGCGGTGGCTTAGCGCCGGGACACGATGGCTGACACAGATCAACGCGATTCAATTCCGGTGCCGATCGAAACCGGGCAATCCATCCCCTCCGGACGGATGATGTTGCTGTTCACCGTGATGCTGGTCACGGCAGCCGGCAATACGGCGATGCAATCGGTGATGCCTTCGATCGGCACCGCGCTTGGCGTTCAGGACGTCTGGATCAGCCTTGCTTACACCTGGTCTGCACTGTTGTGGGTCATCTGTGCCCCGTTCTGGGCCCGTAAGTCCGATCAGCGCGGGCGCAAGGCGATGATGGCGCTGGGCCTGTCCGGTTTTATCGTTTCGATGAGCTTTTGCGCAGTGGCGCTGTGGTTGGGGCTGGCAGGTTGGCTTCCGGCCGTGTGGACGCTGCTGCTCTTTGCGCTGGCGCGCAGTCTTTATGGCGGGTTCGGCTCTGCCGCGCCGCCAGCAGTGCAGGCCTATGTCGCCTCGCGAACGCCGCGTTCGCAGCGCACTCAGGCGCTGTCGCTGATCGCATCCAGCTTTGGCCTGGGCACGGTGCTGGGACCTGCGCTGGCACCGCTGCTGGTTATGCCTGGGCTGGGGCTGACCGGGCCGTTCGTGGCCTTTGCGCTGATTGCCGTGGTCGCGCTTGTCGCTCTGCGATTGCGCCTGCCCGACGACGAGCCAAGCTATCCCGCGCGCGGCCAGACTTTCCAGGAACCGTTCAGCGTCGGTTCGCCGCTGGCGCAGGAGGAGGAACATCTCGTCGATGACGATGTCCGAACCAGGCTGGGATGGTGGGAACCGCGCGTGCGGCCATGGGTAATCACCGGCCTTCTTGGCGGGCATGCCCAGGCGATGGTGCTGGGGATTGCGGGCTTCCTTGTGCTCGACCGGCTCGGCTTGAGAGCGGACCCGATGGCCGGTGCAGGTCCGGTCGGACTGGTGCTGATGAGCGGGGCGCTGGCCACGCTGCTGGCGCAGTGGGGCGTGATCCCCAGGCTGGGGCTGGGGCCACGCGCTGCCACGCTGAGCGGCGCCGCACTGGCTGCCTTGGGAGTGATCATGCTCGGCGTGGCGCAGGGCATGCACGGCATCGCGCTCGCCTATGCCATCGCCTCGCTCGGCTTCGGGCTCAACCGGCCGGGTGTGACATCGGGCACTTCACTGGCGGTGACACGCACGGAACAGGGCGAGGCATCGGGCATCGTCGCCTCGACTGCCGGGGCGGCATACGTCTTCGCTCCGGCACTGGGCGTCTGGCTCTACAACGTGTCCGAACCGTTCGCCTTCGCCCTGATCGTTGCGCTGTGCCTGTCGGTTCTGGCGTTCGGGTGGAACCGGCTCGGCAACGACACCGACCTGACGCGCGACCGCAGTTAGTGGTTTCCCGGATTCACAGGATCTCGCGGACCCGCTCCTGCGGGCGGCACAGCAGCACGCCCTTTTCGGTTTCGACCAGCGGCCGCTCGATCAGCCGCGGCTCGGCGACCATGGCATCGAGCACAGTGCCGGCATCGGCATCGGGCAGTCCGCGCTCCTCCGCATCAGTGCCGCGGAGCCGCAATCCCTGATTGGGCGTCATCCCGGCATCGGCATAGAGCTGTATGAGCTTTTCACGCGTCGGCGGCGTCTTGAGATATTCGATCACGGTCAGGTCAACCCCCGCCTCCTCAAGAATTGCGAGCGTCTTGCGCGAAGTGCCGCAATCGGGGTTGTGCCAGATGGTCGCCTTCATGGGATTTCTCCGCCTTTACCGTTCCAGGCGACGCTAAACACGATACCGCAACGTCTCAAGAGCACACCCGCAGAAAAATCGCGGGAGCGGTCGCAATCGCGCTTGCTTTTGCGAATTACTCGCAATAACTCCCCTGTCATTGATAACGATTCGCAAGAAAGTTCGTAAATGACCACTCTCGCTTCCCTTCGCTCCTCGCTCCTGGTTTCATGCATCGCCGCCACCCTGCCCACTGCGGCCATGGCCAATGACGCGGCGGAGGATCGCGACTATCTCGGGCGGGAGATTGTGGTAACCGGCGAGCGCGAAGGCTATGCCAGCGACGATGGGTCGAGCGGGACCAAGACGCCGACCCCGCTGATCGACGTGCCGCAGACGATCAGTGTGCTGACCGAGGATCAGCTCGATGATCAGGCGGTGACCAGCCTCAACGATGCGCTGCGCTATGTTCCCGGCGTCTCGCTCGAGACAGGCGAAGGCAACCGCGACGAAGTGTTCATCCGCGGGCAGGAGACCACCGCCGATTTCTATATCGACGGGCTGCGCGACGACCTGCAATATTTCCGTCCACTCTACAATGTCGAGCGGGTCGAGGTGCTCAAGGGCGCCAATGCGCTGATCTTCGGGCGCGGCGCTGGCGGCGGGGCGATCAACCGCGTTGCCAAGCGTGCGCGGTTCGACGAGCAATTCGTCGCCGCCGATTCCAGCGTGGATACCTACGGCGGCTTTTCGCTGGGCGCGGACCTGAACCAGCCCCTGAATGACAATATCGCGCTGCGGATCAATTCCACTTACGAGGAATTCGCCAATCACCGCGATTTCTACGATGGCCGCTTCATCGGCTTCAGCCCGACACTGACCGCCAATCTGGGCGAACAGACCCGGTTGATCCTGTCATACACTTATGACGATGACCGCCGCCTGGCCGATCGCGGCAATCCCTCGCTCGATGGCGCGCCGCTTGAAGGATTCGATAACACCCTGTTCGGCGACCGCGATTTCAACCTCAGCGACGTTGAGGTGCATATTGCCCGCGCGCGGCTTGATCACGAGTTTGCCGACAATCTGAGCGCCAACTTCACGCTGCAATATGCCTATTACGACAAACTCTACGCCAATATCCTGCCCGAAACGATCCTGACCGACGCCATTACCGGAGATCGCACCGTCAGGCTGTCAGGCTATCGCGACACCACCACGCGCGAAAACTGGATCGCACAAGGCAACCTGGTGTGGCAGCCCAGCACTGGCACTGTCGATCACACGATCCTGCTGGGCTTCGAGGGCGCTTGGCAGGACAGCACCAATGCCCGCGCCAATGTCCAGTTCGACAATGGCAGCGGCGGGTTCACCAGCAAGGTCACCGTGCCGCTGGCCAGCGAGATCGTGATTCCCGCGTTCTCGCTCACCGGCCTGGTGCGCGACCGCCAGACCGATCTTTCGACCTATTCGCTCTACCTTCAGGACCAGATCGAGCTGGCGGACTGGATCGATGTGGTCGCCGGGGTGCGCTATGACGAGTTCCAGCTCGATTCATTCGACGCGGCGGCCAGTGTCGACATTTCGCGCAACGACAACCGCTGGAATCCACGTTTCGGCATCAATCTCAAGCCGCGCGAGGATGTCACGTTCTACGCCAGCTATTCCGAAAGCTTCCTGCCTGCCTCGGGCGACCAGTTCCTGGTGCTGACTCCCAGCGCAGCCGCGCTGCGTCCGGAGATTTTCGAGAACAAGGAACTGGGCGTAAAGTGGGCGATTCACCCAGGCCTGCTGCTGACCGGCGCGATCTTCCGCCTTGAACGGTCGAACACGCCCGCGCCCGATCCCAACGATCCGCAGTTGACCGTACTCAGCGGCAAGTCGCGCGTCGATGGCGCGGAAATCGCGCTGGCGGGGCAGATCCTGCCCGATCTCAACGTCAGCTTGGGCTACACTTGGCTCGATGGCGAAATCCGTTCGACCACCAGTTCCGCCCCGGCTGGGCGGACGCTGGAGCAGGTTCCGACCAGCCAGATCACTGCCTGGGGGCGCTATGACTTCAGCGAACGATTCGGCATCGGTGCAGGGCTGATCCACCAATCGAAGCAGTTCGCATCGCTGAGCAACAATGTGGTGCTGCCTTCCTATGTCCGGGTCGATGCAGCGTTCTATTACACGCTCAACGAGAGAGTCTCGCTCCAGGTCAATATCGAGAACCTGTTCGACGAGGACTATTTCGCCAGCGCGCATGGCGACAACAACATCCAGCCGGGCGAACCTCTCAGCGCAAGGTTCGGGGTGCGGGTAAAGCTCTAGAGCGCGACGCGAAAAAGTGGAAACCGGTTTTTCGTAATAAATCGCGCGACAACAAGTCACTATGGGGCAGGATGTGATTCAGAATAATCGCATCCTCCTCATATTCCCGATGCCAGCGCCAGCCGCGCCGCCTTGGCAAACAACGTGGGCAGACCGGCCCGATCGATCTCCGCGATCGGCCACCATTCGCCCTCGCCCGGCGGCGGCGGAGCGTTTGCCCCGCCGTGGACCGCCAGCGTCAGCGAGAAATGGGTGAAGGTGTGCTCAACCTGGCCGAGCGGCACCCAATCGGCCCGCACCGGCCCCACGCCATCGCCATCGCCGCGTGCGCTCCAGCCATCATCGGGAAGCGCGCGCATGTTGCCCAACATGCCCCTGCCCGGCCTTGTGACCAGCCACACCCGGCCTTCGCGCTCGATCCAGTATGCATTGCCGGTGCGCTGCGGCCTTGCGACCTTGGGCGGCTTCACCGGGAAGCGCGCGGGGTCGCCAGCGGCGAATGCCACGCACTGGCTGTTGAGAGGACATAGCGGGCAGCGCGGATTGCGCACGGTGCAGATCGTCGCGCCAAGATCCATCATTGCCTGCGCATGGTCGCCCGTGCGTTTCGCCGGCGTGATCTCGTCCGCACGGCCGCGGATCGCGGCACGCGCTGCGGGCAGCGGTTCATCGATCGCGAACAGACGTGCGACGACGCGCTCGACATTGGCATCGACCACCACCGCGCGTTCGCCAAAGGCAATCGCTGCCACCGCCGCTGCGGTATAGGCACCCACACCGGAAAGTCGGCGCAATTCCAGCTCGGTTCGGGGAAAACCGCCGCGCGCCGCCACGTCGCGCGCGCATTTGAGCAGGTTGCGCGCCCGCGAATAATAGCCCAGCCCCGCCCAGGCGGCCATGACCTCGGCCTCATCTGCCGCCGCAAGTGCAGCAACATCGGGCCAAGTCTCGATGAAGTGCGCAAAATATGGCCTCACCGCTGCCACGGTGGTCTGTTGCAGCATCACTTCGGCCAGCCATACGCGGTAAGGATCGGTCGGCGGCGAACCCGGCGGCGCGCGCCACGGCAGATCGCGCGCGTTTGCGTCGTACCAGTGGAGCAATTGCCGGGCTATCGTCTTGTCGCTGGCGGTCACGCGCACGCTATGGCATTGGGCAGGGCGAAATGGAACGGGACAAGCCGCCAAAGAACGCATCGACCACTGGCAAGCGCAAGCCTGCGCGGCTCTATCAGCGCCCGCGCGGGGGCGGTGCGCGGTCGATCGGCGACCTGATGCCGCAGATCGGACGCACGGCATTTCGCCGGTTCGGCTTCGTCCAGTCCAGCGTGGTCACCCGGTGGCCTGAAATCGTCGGTCAGCAACACTCGCGCGTCTGCATTCCCGAGGCGATCCGCTTCCCCCCGGGCGAGAAGTCGGAAGGCATCCTCCAGCTCGTCGTACTGCCCGCGTTCGCCCCGCTGATCCAGCAGGTGATCCCCGAAATCATCGTGCGGGTGAACCGGTTCTTCGGCTACAATGCTGTGGCCAGGGTCAAATTGCGGCAAGGCGCGGTTAAGCCGGCGCATGTTGAAGAGGGCGCCAAGGCGCCGCCATCGCTCAAACCCATTCCGATGGAACTGGGCGACAGCCTGCGTGACATTGGCGATCCTGAACTGCGCACGGTGCTCGAATCGCTGGCGCGCAGCCTTGGCGAGAAGGAGGAAAAGGCACAGTGAAAATGGTCAAAGCGGCGTTGCTCGCCGGAATACTGGCACTGACGGGAGGCAATTCGCCCAACTGGAACACCACGGTCGTCGAAAGCAACCAGGGCCATGTGATCGGCAATCCGCAGGCCCGGACCACGCTCGCCGAATATATCAGCTACACCTGCCCACTCTGCGCGCAATTCTCGGTTGAAGGCGATCCGGTGATCAAGCTCGCCTTCGTCCACAAGGGCACACTGAAACTGGAAATTCGCCATCTGCTGCGCGATCCGATCGATCTGACCGCGGCCATGCTGTCGCACTGTGGCGATGCCGCCAAATTTCCGCTCAACCATGCCGCATTCATGTCCACGCAGGCGCGCTGGCTCGATGTCGCGCGCAAGGCCAACGCTGCGCAGATCCAGCGCTGGTCTGGAACAGATCATGCGGCATCGCGGCGGGCGATCGCTGGAGATCTCGGCTTCTATGACCTTTTGGCGGGTCGTGGCTACGACCGCGCGGCAATCGACCGCTGTCTTAATGACGAGGCCAAGGCCAACGCGATGGCCAGGACTTCGGCAGACGATGCGAAGCGGCTCGGCCTGAAGGGCACGCCCAGCTTCGTGCTCGACGGCAAGCTGCTCGACGGGGTTCACAGTTGGGCGGCGCTCGAACCGCACCTCACCGGCAAGGTCGCTGGCGTCAGCGACCGATAGCAGACCGATGCCGCCGCTGCCGGGCCTTGACGCGCGGGCTTCTACTTGTGGAAAGCCGTAAGCCGCGCTTCACCCCTTCCCTTCCATGGTATAGCCTCCACCATCCGAGACGATAAGGACCGCCCCCGATGAGACCCTTTTCCCGCCGCCTGATCTCCACTTCGATTGCCGTTGCGCTGACGCTCGGCCTGGCTGCCTGCAATTCGGCCGAGGATACGGGTGAAGTGCCCGAAGTTGACCGGATCGCGCCAATCGCCGCCCCGGCCGGCAAACCATGGGCCGATGTCGTCACCGCTACGCCCGAAGGGGGTTTCGTGATCGGCAACCCCGCGGCGCCGATCAAGCTCCTGGAGTATGCCTCGCATTCGTGCAGCCACTGTGCCGAATTTGCCGAGAAGGCATCCGCTCCCTTGCGCGACAATTACGTCGCCAGCGGCCGTGTCAGCTATGAAATTCGCAATCAGATCCACGATCCGATTGATCTCACCTTCGCGGTACTGGCGCGCTGCGCCGGACCTGAAGCTTTCCACCCCTTGGCCGAGCAGGGCTGGGCCAATCTCGCCAGCATCTTCGAAGCGGTAGAGCGCAATTCGGCGATCTATGGCGCCGCCCAGCAGCAGCAAGGTGCCGCCCGTATGGATTCAATCGCCCAGGCGGCCGAATTGTATGACTTCTTCGCCGCACGCGGATTGTCCAGCGACCAGGCCAGACAATGCCTGGCGGATCAGGCCAAAGCCGAGGATATCGTCAAGAAATCCGCTGCGCAATCAGACGAACTGGGCGTCACCGGCACGCCGACCTTCTTCATCAACGGGCGCAACGTCGGCACCCAGACCTGGTCCACACTCGAGCCGATGCTGCAGCGCGCCGGCGCGCGTTAGGGCAAGCGAAGAACGCGATGGAGATCGGCAGGCTCAAGCTCAGCGGTTTCAAGAGCTTTGTCGAGCCTGCCGAATTGCGCATCGAACCGGGGCTGACAGGCGTCGTCGGCCCCAATGGCTGCGGCAAATCCAACCTGCTTGAGGCGATTCGTTGGGTTATGGGCGAGAATTCGCCCAAATCGATGCGATCGGGCGGGATGGATGATGTCATCTTCGCCGGAACCGAAACCCGCCCCGCGCGCGACTTTGCCGAAGTGGTGCTTCACGGCCACGATGACACCGGAGAGGAGCTGCAAGTCACCCGCCGGATCGAGCGCGGCGCGGGCAGCGCCTATCGTCTCAACGGGCGCGACGTGCGCGCCAAGGACATCGCCCTGACCTTTGCCGATGCCGCCACCGGCGCACATTCGCCCGCGCTGGTCAGCCAGGGCAAGATTGCGCAAGTGATCGCGGCGCGCCCCGCAGAACGGCGGCAGATGCTGGAAGAAGCGGCCGGTATCGCCGGGCTGCACGTCCGACGCCGCGATGCCGAGGGCAAGCTCAAGCAGACCGAGGCCAATCTGGCGCGGCTCGAAGACCTGATGGCCGGGCTCGACGCTCAGATCTCGTCGCTGCGGCGGCAGGCCAAACAGGCCGAGCGCTATCGCAAGCTTTCCGACGAAATCCGGCTGGCCGAGGCGCGGCTGGTGTTCGCCCGCTGGCGCGATGCCGCTGCCAGTGCTGAGGAAGCTCGCGCGCTCGCCGCGTCCGCCGACGAGCGCGTGGGCAGCGCCCAAATTGCTGCTGGCGAAGCGCAAAAGCTGCAACAAACCGCTGCGCAGGCGCTGGCCGAAGCGCGCGACGAGCTGGCCGACCGGCGCGACGATGCCAGCGCGCACGGGCACCGCATGGCAGTGCTCAGCAGCCAACTAGAGGCAGCCGAACAGCGGATAACCGACCTTGACCGGCAGAAGGAGCGGCTGGAGCATGACCGCGGCGATGCCGACCGGCTGACGCGCGATGCTGCCGAAGCGCTGGCGCGGCTCGAACGCGATCTTGCGGCAAGCAGCGAGGCACTGGCGCGCGATGAGGCAGGCCGCCCGGCGCTGGCCGCACGGCTGGAGGATGCTGAGCGAGGCTCACGCGCTGCCGAACTGGCACTGGCCAAGGCTACGGCGGACCATGCCGGGGTCGAGGCCGAGTGGCGCGTGGCCGAAGCCGCGATCGGCCAGGCGCAGCAGCGGCTGGAGCGGCTCGGGTCGGAACAGCAACGCCAGTCGGAGCAGCGCCGCCAGCTCGAAGCCGCGGGGGATCCGCAGGACGCGGTCGAACAGGCACGCAGAGCCGCAGCTGATGCCGACGCCACGCTCGAACGCTTGCGCGTCGAACTGGCGCAGGCGCAGGCGCGCAAGGCCGAGCTCCAGCAGGCCTGCGATGAAGCTGCCAGCGCAACCTCCTCCGCGCGCGCGGAACTGACCGGGATCGAGCGCGAGCACGGGGCGCTGGTGCGCGATCGCGATGCCCGGCAGAAGGGCAGCGCGCTGGGCCACGGCCTCCCCCGTGCGCTCGACCGGATCGAGGTCGAACCAGGCTTCGAACGCGCTATTGCCGCGGTTCTCGGGCGCGATGCCAAGGCGCCGCTGGGTGTGCCTCAGGGAATACCGGAGGGGCGCTTCTGGACGGGTGGGCCTGTACCCGTCAGCGTTGCCGACAGCATCCTCGCTCATGTGCGCAATTGCCCTGCTGAACTGGCAGCGCGGCTGGCGCTGGTCCATTTTGCCGATGAGGATGACTCCCGAACGCTCGCTCCCGGCGAATGGTTGGTCACCCGCAACGGCCACCTGCGCCGTTGGGACGGCTTTGTCGCGCGCGGCGAAGGCGGTGCCGAAGCGGCTCAACTCGAAGCGGCGAACCGGCTGAAGGAGCTTGAAGCCGTGCTTCCGGGCCTGCGCCGCGAGTTGGAAGACCGGGTCGGCGCGGAAGAGGTTCTGCGCAGCGAATTGGCGGCATTGCAGGTGGGCCTTGTCGCACATGAGCGCGCTCTGGCGCAGGCGAGCGAGGACGAGCGCACGGCGCTGCGCGCGCTCGATGCTGCAGAGGCAGCATGCGAGCGGCACACCATCCGGCTCAGTGAACTGGAAAAATCCGCAGGCGAACTGGCCGAGCAGATCGCGCAGGCAGAGGCAGAGCTTGAAACCGCAAACGAGCGGCGCAGCGCCCTGCCCTCGCCCGATTCGGGCCGTGCCAAGCTGGACGCGGCGCGCTCCAGCCACGAGGCCGCCCGGTCAGCGGTTCAATCGGCCTCCACTGCACTGGCAGCGCATGAGCAGGCACTGGCAGTGGGGCGTGAACGCCATGCCGCCCAGCGCAGCGAGGTGGCGAATTGGGAAGCGCGATCGGGCGAAGCGGCCCAGCGGCTGGCCGATACCGCGCGGCGGCTCGACGAAATCGGGCAGGAACGCGCGGTCGTCGCCGCAAAGCCTGCCGGGTTGATGGCCGAGATCGAACAGGGCGATGTCCTGCGCGCCCGGTTGGGTGAGGGACTTGCCGCAGCCGAACAAGCGCTGGCCGAACGCGATACGCGATTGAAAGCAGCAGACCACGCGCTGGCGGAAGCAACCGAGGCGCTGGCCACGGCGCGCGAAACGCGTGCAGGATTGGCTGCCCGCGCTGAAAATGAAGCGGCGCGGCGCGGCGAGATGGCGCGCATTTCAGGTGAGCGATTCCAGTGCCCGCCGCCACTGCTGGCCGAGCGGTTTGGCTTTGCCGCCGAAGCAGTGGGCGATTCGGGTTCGGAATCGGAGGCGATGGACCAGCTGGTTGCCAGCCGCGAGCGGATCGGTCCGGTCAACCTGGTCGCCGCCGAGGAGCTGGCGCGGATCGAAGCTGAACATGGGGCCAGCGCAGGCGAACAGGCGGAACTGCTGGAGGCGGTAAACCGACTGCGCGGTTCGATCGGCAATCTCAACCGCGAGGGGCGCCAGCGGCTGCGTGCCGCTTTCGAGCAGGTCGATGGCCATTTCCGCGTGCTGTTCACCCGGCTGTTCGAGGGCGGACAGGCGCATCTGGCGCTGATCGACAGCGACGACCCGCTCGAAGCGGGGCTGGAAATCTACGCCCAGCCGCCGGGCAAACGGCTGCAATCCTTGAGTCTCCTTTCAGGAGGCGAGCAGGCTTTGACCGCCACAGCGCTGATCTTTGCCTTGTTCCTCACCAATCCGGCCCCGATCTGCGTGCTCGACGAGGTCGACGCGCCGCTCGACGATGCCAATATCGAGCGGTTCTGCGATCTGCTCGATTCGATGGTGCTGGAAACGAGTACCCGCTATCTGATCGTCACCCACAATGCCGTGACGATGAGCCGGATGCACCGCCTGTTCGGTGTGACCATGGCCGAAAAGGGCGTGAGCCGCCTCGTCAGCGTCGATCTGGGCGAGGCCGAACTGCTGGCGGCGGAGTAGGCTTCAGGCGCCGATCGCGGTAGCCAGGCGCGAACGAATCGCCTTCAACTGCGGCAGGATTTGCGCAAAGTCAGGTGCAGCCGCGCCACTGGCGTCCTCGCCTCCCGCGCGCGTTCGCAGGGCCGCCTTCGCTCCCTTGAGCGTATAGCCCTCACGGTTGACCAGCCCGTCGATCGCTTCGACCACCGCGATATCGTCCGCCCGGTAATAGCGCCTGCCGCCGCTGCGCTTCAGCGGTTTGAGTTGGGGAAATTGCTGTTCCCAATAGCGCAGGACGTGCGGCTTGATCCCCAATGCGTCGCTGACTTCGCCGATTGTCCTGAGTGCATCGGCCTCCTTGCCATCGTCAAAGCGGCCGTCCATTCTGGTCAACCCTTGGCGACTTGCTCTTTGAGCAATTGGCTGGCCCTGAACGAAACCACCCTGCGCGGCGTAATGGGAACTTCAATCCCTGTCTTGGGATTGCGGCCGATCCGCTCACGCTTGTCGCGCAAGATAAAACTGCCGAAGCCC
>PNJY01000064.1 GCA_013822125.1 Erythrobacter sp.
TAATTTTCTCCCTAGAAGCGCTTGAGGCAGTGGGCAAGCGCGCCTATAGGGCGCCACAGTTCAGCCTCGCTTGGGTGCGTGGATGGTGCTGCACGATCAGGGGCGCGAGCCGGTCCGGCGGCGGCAGAAGACAAGAATGAAGCGGAAAGCGTAACAAGATGAAGCTTGGTCGAATCCCTTCCAGGGCAAGAAATTTCTTCGCAGCGACGTGTGCTGCATCGATGCTGGCAAGCCTGCCGGGCAGGGCCCTGGCCCAAGGCGATACCGCCGCCGTGGCTCCTGCGACAGGTGGTTATGTTCCCATGGCCCCTACCCCTGGCAAGGGGATGCCGGTCGAGGGCGGGATGAACGTGCAGGGGCAGTTTTCCGAGATCGGCAATGTCGCCGCAGGTCTGCATGGCGGCCTGGTCTGGATCATGGGCGTGATCAGTGTGTTTGTGCTGATCCTGCTGTTCTATGTAGTGATTCGCTACAACCGGCGCGCCAATCCCACGCCTTCGCGCACGACGCACAACACGCTGATCGAGGTGGTGTGGACCGTGGTGCCGGTGCTGATCCTGGTCGGAATTGCGCTGCCTTCGCTCAATCTCCTGGCCAAGCAGTATGAGAGCCCACCCGCGGACGCGGTGACGATCAAGGCCACCGGATACCAGTGGTACTGGGGATATACCTATCCAGATAACGGCGGGTTCGAAGTAGTCTCGAACATGCTCGACGAAAAGGGCGCTGCTGCAAGCGGCGAACCCTATCTGCTGGCGGTGGACAACCGCATGGTGGTGCCGGTCAACACACCGCTGCGCCTCCAGACCACGGCAGCCGACGTCATCCATTCGTTCGCAGTGCCGTCGCTGTGGTTCAAGCTCGATGCTGTTCCCGGCAGGCTCAACGAGAAGCTGCTGATTATCAAGGAGCCGGGCGTTTACTATGGACAGTGTTCGGAACTGTGCGGTGTGCGTCATGGCTTCATGCCGATTACCGTAGAGGCGCTGCCGCGTGAGCAGTGGGAGGCATGGGTGCTTGAGCAAGGCGGAACGGTCGGCGAACCGGTCGCGCCGATCGAGCCTTCGGGCGAAGCCACCGCCGAAGCTGCCGCCTGAACCTGAATCAGTATTGAAGAGTAGAAACGATGGCCACCACCGCAAAAGGTCTTGACGCCCACCATGATGCACACGCGCATGCCGAACATCATGGGGCGGATCACAAGCCGGGCTTCTTCGCCCGCTGGTTCATGTCCACCAACCACAAGGATATCGGCACGCTCTACCTGATTTTCGCAATCTTCGCGGGGATCATCGGCGGGGCGATTTCAGGCATTATGCGCGCCGAACTGGCGCAGCCCGGAATCCAGGTGCTGGGCACCTGGGTTCAGCTGATGGGCGGCGACAGTGCCTCGATGGATGCGAACTACCACTTGTGGAACGTGTTCATCACCGCGCACGGCCTGATCATGGTCTTCTTCATGGTCATGCCCGCCATCATCGGCGGGTTCGGCAACTGGTTCGTGCCGCTGATGATCGGTGCGCCCGACATGGCCTTCCCGCGGATGAACAACATCTCGTTCTGGCTGACCGTTGCGGGCTTCTGCAGCCTGCTGTTCTCGCTGTTCGTTCCCGGCGGTACGGGAATGGGTGCGGGCGTGGGCTGGACGGTCTATGCGCCGCTTTCGACTTCGGGTTCGACCGGTCCTGCGGTCGACTTCGCAATCTTCTCGCTGCACCTTGCCGGTGCCGGTTCGATTCTGGGCGCGACCAACTTCATCACCACCATCTTCAACATGCGCGCGCCGGGCATGACGCTGCACAAGATGCCGCTGTTCGTGTGGTCGGTGCTGGTTACCGCCTTCCTGCTGCTGCTGGCGCTGCCGGTGCTGGCCGCCGCGATCACCATGCTGCTTACCGACCGCAATTTCGGTACTACCTTCTACGATCCTTCGGGTGGTGGCGATCCGGTGCTCTACCAGCACCTGTTCTGGTTCTTCGGCCACCCTGAAGTCTATATCATGATCCTGCCGGGTTTCGGTATCATCAGCCAGATCGTGGCGACCTTCAGCCGCAAGCCGGTGTTCGGTTATCTGGGCATGGCCTATGCGATGGTGGCGATCGGCGTGGTCGGGTTCATCGTCTGGGCGCACCATATGTACACCACCGGCCTCGACGTGAATACCAAGATGTATTTCACGGCGGCGACCATGGTCATCGCGGTGCCTACGGGCGTCAAGATCTTCAGCTGGATTGCCACTATGTGGGGCGGTTCGATCGAGTTCAAATCACCCATGGTGTGGGCGCTTGGCTTCATCTTCCTGTTCACCATCGGCGGCGTGACCGGCGTCTATCTGGCCAACGGCGGCATCGACGATGCTGTCCATGACACCTATTTCGTGGTCGCGCATTTCCACTATGTGCTGTCGATGGGTGCCGTATTCGCGCTGTTCGCCGGCTTCTATTACTGGTTCCCCAAGATGAGCGGGAAGATGCACAGCGAGCTTCTGGCCCACCTGCACTTCTGGGGCTTCTTCATTGGCGTCAACGTGATCTTCTTCCCCCAGCATTTCCTGGGGCTGGACGGCATGCCGCGGCGCATCCCTGATTATACGCCTGCCTATGGCTACTGGAACGAGGTCAGCACGATCGGCTATTACATCATGGCCGCGTCGATGTTGCTGTTCTTCGCCAATGTCGCCTATGCCTTCCTGGCAGGCCGCAAGGCAGCGGACAATTACTGGGGTGAAGGGGCGACGACGCTCGAATGGACCTTGTCGAGCCCGCCGCCGTTCCACCAGTACGAAACGCTGCCGGTGATCGAGGATCACCACGATTACCATGATCACCGCCCTGAAAAGGCCTGATCGCGGCGCTGGATTGCAGGACCGTTGCTGCTGCCGGTCGAAGCGGCGGCGAGAAGGTAGTTGACTGATATGCGCAACGCAGTTGCTGTCACGCTCCCGGCAGACTGGCGCGATTTCTTCGCGCTGACCAAGCCGCGCGTGATGAGCCTGGTGATCTTTACCGGGCTGTGCGGCCTGATTGCGGCTCCTGGAAGTATCAATCCGGTGATCGGCTTCACTGCAGTGTTGTGCATTGCGCTGGGAGCAGGAGGGGCGGCAGCGCTCAACCAGTGGTGGGAGGCCGACCTCGACGCCGGAATGAAGCGAACCGCGTCGCGGCCGCTTCCGGCGGGGCGGCTGGCGCGGGGTGATGCGCTGGCCTTCGGCATCATCCTGTCGGCCCTGTCGGTAATTGTGATGGGCCTTGGGGTGCACTGGCTGGCGGCAGGATTGCTGGCGGTGTCGATCTTCTATTACGCGGTGATCTACACCATCTGGCTCAAGCCGCGCACACCGCAGAATATCGTGATCGGCGGCGGGGCGGGGGCATTCCCGCCGATGATCGGCTGGGTCGCGGTGACGGGCGAGATCACGCTGATGCCGGTGCTGCTGTTCGCGATCATCTTCTTCTGGACCCCGCCGCATTTCTGGGCGCTGGCGCTGTTCGTGAAGAGCGATTACGCCAAGGTCGGCATCCCGATGATGCCGGTGGTTGCGGGCGAGCGGTCCACGCGTCGCCAGATACTGCTCTATGCGCTGGTGCTGTTGCCGGTCGCGATTGCGCCGTGGCTGGTTGGTGGGGCCGGCGCGTTCTATGGCGGTGCGGCGCTGGTGCTCTCGCTCTCCTTCCTGGCTTTGACGCTGCCGGTGGCGTTCCGTGTTCAGACGAAAGAGGACGCGATGCTGCCCGAAAAGCGGCTTTTTGGCTTCAGCATCGTCTATTTGTTTGCCCTGTTCGCGGCGCTGGTGGCGGATCGTGTCGCTGCAGCACAGGGGTGGATTCAAGGATCAATAGCATGAGTCCCGAGGAGGAAACCGAAATCAAGCGGCGCCAGCGGAGCCGCAACATCGTGCTCGGCAGCGTGCTGTTGTTCTTCGTGGCGTTGTTCTACGCCATCACAATCGTGCGGATGGGGGACTAGAGCCTGATGACGCTGCATAGACCCGCCGCGACGGAGCCGATTTTGGCTCAGCGCAAGGAGTGAGGAGGGAGCCATGTCAATGCATAGTGACCGACGAAAGACAAAGCGCTGGGCCAAAAGCGGCCCGCTGTTTCACAGTTGCCGCTGGCAAGCGCGCCGGACGGCGTCGCTCGGCTTGTCCGGGGCAGTCAGCCCGGCCTTCGCCTCGCTCCTTGCCGGCACACTTCCAGCGGCAATCCCGGTGGATCTATGCAGCGTCATCAGGCTCTAAAGCGATGGCCGCGATTATAGCTATCGATCAGCGCAACGCCAGGGTCGGAATGCTGGCCATTCTGGGCGCGCTTGCCATGCTGGGGCTGGGTTACGCATCGGTGCCGCTTTACCGATTGTTCTGCCAGGTGACCGGATTCGGCGGTACCACGCAGCGCGCCAGCGAGAGCGATGCCGACGCCGCAGCGCGGATTGCGCAAAGCGCGGGCGGCAGGACCATCTCGATCCGCTTCGACGCCAATACCGCCAGCGATCTGCCATGGACTTTCCGCCCGGCGCAGCCGACCGATACGGTGCAGATTGGCATCCGCGATCTGACGACCTATGTCGCGCGCAACGACAGCAGCGTACCGATCACCGGCACCGCCACCTTCAATGTCGAGCCGGAGCAGGCGGGCAGGTATTTCAACAAGATCCAGTGCTTCTGCTTTACCGAACAGACGCTGAAACCCGGCCAGCAGGTCTCGATGCCGGTGCTCTATTACATCGATCCGGCCGCGCTTGAGGATGAACGCATGAAGGGCGTGGATCAAATCACCCTTAGCTACACGTTTCACCGGGTGAAGGAGCAAGGCTCCCAACCTACTGGATAACCCACTGGACCAAGCCTGTGCGGCGCATTAAGGGCGTGGCGCAAGGCACGAACAGGACGGAATCATGGCTGGCACCAAGACGCACGACTATCACATTCTCGAACCCGATATCTGGCCGTTGATCGGGGCAGTTTCGGCGCTCACCTTCACCAGCGGGATGGTGCTGATGATGCATGATCTGGCCGCGTGGCGGATCGTGCTGGGTCTGGGCCTGATGGGTCTGATCGCGACGTTCTTCATCTGGTTCGGCAATGTCGTCAAGGAAGCGCACAGCGGCTTTCACACGCCGGTGGTGCAGCTGCACCTGCGTTACGGCATGATTCTGTTCATCGCTTCCGAAGTGATGTTCTTCGTCGGCTGGTTCTGGAGCTTCTTCGATTTCGCGCTGTTCCCCGCACCGGTGCAAGTGGTCGAAGGCGTGACCGAGAGCCTGTTCGGGCAGGAAGGCGTGTTGGCGCAGTTCCCGCCCAAGGGGCTCCATGTACTCAACGCCTTCGAGCTTCCGCTGCTCAACACGCTGATCCTGCTGTGTTCGGGCACCACCGTGACCTGGGCACACCATTCGCTGATCC
The DNA here is from genome assembly GCA_013822125.1 of Erythrobacter sp. GTDB lineage: Bacteria > Pseudomonadota > Alphaproteobacteria > Sphingomonadales > Sphingomonadaceae > Erythrobacter. The sequence continues at coordinate 5,402 of PNJY01000064.1, forward strand.
ATGGTGATCGCGACGGGCTCAAGAAGGGCCTGTGGCTGACCATCGCGCTGGGCGTGTTGTTCACCAGCATCCAGGCTTATGAATATGCCCATGCCCCGTTCGGGTTCGGGCAGAACAATTATGCTTCGGCATTTTACATGGCGACCGGTTTTCATGGCTTCCACGTTCTGGTGGGAACGATCTTCCTGATCGTGTGCCAGTTCCGCGCCTATGCTGGCCATTTCACCCCGCGCCAGCACTTCGGATTCGAAGCGGCGGCATGGTACTGGCACTTCGTAGATGTGGTGTGGTTGTTCCTGTTCGTCGTCGTCTATGTCTGGGGCGGTTGGGGCGCGCCGGTCCACGGATGAACGGGCAGGATAAATCCGATCGACCAAAGGGGCAGCCCGGCATCCGCCCGGCTGCCCTTTTCGGATTGTGCCCGCGCTGCGGCGAACGCACGTTGTTCGCAGGCGCCACCAAATTCGCCGACCGCTGCCGCAATTGCGAACTCGATTTCACCCGTTTCAACGTTGGCGATGGACCTGCAGCGTTCCTTACCATGATCGTAGGTGCGGTGATCGTGGGTTTGGCGCTGTGGCTTGATTTCGCGGTTCACCCGCCTTTCTGGCTGCATGCGCTGATCTGGATACCGGTGACGACGGGTGCTGTGATCTGGGGGCTGAGGGTCTCAAAAGCCGCGCTGCTGACGTCCGAATACCGCAACAATGCCCGTGAGGCGGGAAGCAAGGATCTGTGACGCGCAAGCTCCCGGTCATTCCCACGTTGATCGTCGTTGCCGCCGCCGGGACCATGGTGGCACTGGGTTTCTGGCAACTGGGCCGGGCAGACGAGAAGGCGGCGCTTCTGGCGCGCTATTCCGGCGCGCAACTACAGGTGGAGCCGGTCACATGGCCGCGTGATCCCGATTCGGTGGAACTGGCACTTTATCGCCGCGCGCAGGTCAATTGCGGCAAGGTCGTGTCATTCAATTCGCGGGCTGGCATCAGTTCCAGGGGTGCCAAGGGCTGGGCGCATTATGCCAATTGTGCGGTCGAAAGACAGGCCGTCATGGTGCCCGTTGTGATTGGCTGGTCGCGCCAGCCGCTCGTGCCCGATTGGCGCGGGGGTATGGTCAGCGGAGTAATCGGTCCCGGCCCCCGGTTGGTGGCGGACCCGCCGCTCGCCGGGCTCGAGCCGCTGACGCCGCCCGATCCCAAGAACCTGCCCAACAACCACCTCGCCTATGCCGTACAATGGTTCCTCTTCGCGCTCACAGCGCTCACCATCTACGGGCTCGCGCTGAGGAAGCGGTAGCGTGGGATAGGCTTACTTGTAGAGCCCTTGGCGCAGGTTGATGCCGTGTTCCAGCCATGCCTTCATCGCCATCAGCATACCGGTCCAACCCTCGCAATTGAGGTATGCGCTGCGGCGCCCGCCCGGCGTATCGCGCCAGCCTTCCTCGACGATTTCCACCAACGTGCGGCCATCGTCGGTTGGCTTGAACAGCATCGTCACCGTGGTGAGGTAGTCGGCCTTTTGCATTTTCGCGCCGATCTCGCCCGTTTCCCCCTCGTTCGCGGCCCATTCGAGCACGATCCGCTCGTTCGGCACGACTTCGATCACGTGTACAGGGAAAGCGCCAGGGAAATCGTGGAAGTCCCACGTCACTGTAGCCCCGGTCTCCAACCGCCCCTTCGCACCGCCGGTAGTGAAGAATGCGGATAGTTGTGCGGGATCGGCGACCGCCTCGAACACCTCATTCACCGGACGGCTTATCCGGCCTGAAACCCTGAAATTCACCTGCATGGCTGATCCTTTCTCTTGAGTCGCAGTTCATTATGTTATAAAAACATAACATGTCAAACAGAGATACTCTCGACGCGGTGTTCCGGGCGCTCGCAAATCCAATCCGGCGGGCGATGTGCGATCAGTTGAAACTGCGTCCACTTACCACCAAGCAGATGTGCGCGCTGTTCCCGCAGATCGACCGGACCACGGTGATGCTGCATCTGCGGGTGCTGGAGGAGGCGGGGTTGGTGGTTCCGGTGAAGAAAGGGCGCGAGCGTTTCAATTATCTCGATGCCATGCCGATCCAGGCAATCCACGAACGCTGGATCGGCCCGTATGCCGCCAGCGCGGCACAAGGACTGTCGGTGCTCAAGGCGCAGCTGGAAGCGGCAGAGACGGCTCATCAGTTCGAATAGTCGCCTTTTCTTGCCCTGTCGGGCTGCTGGCGCTAACGCGCGCCGCAATGGAATATATCTCCACCCGTGGAAGCGCGCCCGCGCTCGATTTTGAGGGCGTCACGCTGGCCGGACTCGCCAGCGATGGCGGGCTCTACCTGCCGCGGGAGTGGCCGCGTTTCAGCGAGCACGAGATTGTGGCAATGGCAGGCCTGCCATATGCCGAACTTGCCGTGCGGATCATGGCGCCCTTCGTCGCGGGCAGCCTCACCGACGAGGAACTGCTCGCACTGTGCCGCGCTGCCTATGGCCGCTTTGCGCATGTGGCGGTAACCCCTCTGGTGCAGCTCGACCAGCGGCAGTGGCTGCTCGAACTGTTTCACGGCCCCACGCTCGCCTTCAAGGACGTTGCGCTGCAACTGCTGGGTCTGTTGTTCGAGAAATTCCTGGCGCGGCGCGGCAGCAACCTTACCATCATCGGTGCGACCAGCGGCGATACCGGCTCGGCCGCAATCGATGCTGTGGCCGGGCGCGAGGGGATCGATATCTTCATGCTCCACCCCAGCGGGCGGGTGAGCGATGTCCAGCGCCGCCAGATGACCACGGTGCGCGCGCCCAATGTCCACAATATCGCGATTGAGGGCAGCTTCGACGATGCGCAGGCTATGGTCAAACGCATGTTCGCCGATGGCAGTATGACCTCTCGCTTCAACATCGGCGCGGTCAACTCGATCAACTGGGCGCGGCTGATGGCGCAGGTGGTCTATTATTTCGCCGCCGCGCTGCAATTGGGCGCGCCGCACCGCCAGGTCGCCTTCAGCGTTCCGACGGGCAATTTCGGCGATGTCTTTGCCGGCTATGTTGCACATCAGATGGGACTACCGATTGCTCGACTGATCGTGGCGACCAATGTCAACGACATCCTCCACCGTGCACTATCCGACGGCGATTATTCGACCGGCAAGGTCACGGCCACGGCCACGCCATCGATGGATATTCAGGTAAGTTCGAACTTCGAACGGTTGTTGTTTGATTGCGGTGGGCGCGATGGCGCGGCGCTGGCGGCGCAGATGCGCGATTTCGAGCGGACCGGCACGATGCGGCTGACCAATGCCCAGCGTGAGGGTGCGGCCAAGCTATTCACCAGCGCGCGGGCCGATGGTGCGGCTATGGCGCGCTCGCTACGCTGGGCGCATGATCGTGCCGGGCAGGTGATCGATCCGCATACCGCCGTGGGGCTTCACGCAGCGCTCGAGTGCGATCTCGATCGGTCTATCCCCATTGTCACGCTGGCAACCGCGCATCCGGCCAAGTTCGCCGATGCCGTCGAAAGGGCGACAGGGGTCCGACCGGCACTGCCGATGCGGGTGGGCGACATTTTTGCCCGCGAAGAAGCGTGCTCGCAGCTTTCCGGCAGTTACGAAGCGGTGCGCGATTTTGTCGCCGCGCGAGCGACACCGGCGGGCTGATGGCCCAGCTTCGCCGCGATCCGATCCTCATGATCGGCGAAGGCTGGGACGCCTATCGCCTGATCGATAGCGGGCATGGCCGAAAGTTCGAGCAGTTCGGCCCGCATGCCTTCATCCGGCCCGAACCGCAGGCAATGTGGGCGCCGCGGCTCACGCAGTGGGATGCCGCGGGGGAATTCATCCCCGGATCGGACGAGGACGGCGGCGGGCGCTGGAATTTGACTCGCGACCTGCCGCAGGGTGGTTGGCCAATCGGCTGGGAGGATGTCCGATTCCACGTGCAGCCCACACCCTTCAGGCACCTCGGTTTTTTCCCCGACATGGCACCCGTGTGGCAGTGGATGTGCGCCCAGCTTGATGGCCGCGCCGACGCCGCAACCCTGAACCTGTTCGGCTATACCGGGGTGGGAACACTGGCGCTCAGCCGCCATGGCCCGGTGACGCACGTCGATGCCTCGAAGAAATCGGTGGCGCAGGCGCGCGAAAATGCCGCGCTTTCGAGTATGGAGGATCGCCCGATCCGCTGGCTGATTGACGATGCTGCCAAATTCACCGCACGCGAAGTGCGCCGGGGCAAGCGCTATGACGGGATCATCCTCGACCCACCCAAGTTCGGGCGCGGGCCGGAAGGCGAGGTCTGGAGGCTGGAGGAAGGCCTGCCTGGGCTGCTGGCCGATTGCCGCAAGCTGCTCGATACAGACAGCCGCTTCCTGTTCCTCACCGTCTATGCCGTGCGGATGAGCAGTCTCGCGCTCGCCGGGTTGGTAGATGAGATGTTCCGCGATCTGCCCGGAACGGTGGAGCATGGCGAGCTCGCCGTCAGTGAAACCGGCCAGGGTGCGCGGCTGCTGCCAACGGCAATCTTCGCACGCTGGAGCAATCCGGATTGATCTCTCTGCTGTATCGCTGGTGCGGAAAACCGGTTCCCACTTTTCCGCGCGATGCTTACTTGGGGCGCCAATGACCGATTCGCTGACCCTTGAAGTGGCCGACCTCGACGTCGATGTTCTTACCGGCATCTATTCGGAAGAGACGGGCAAGCCGCAACCCTTGCGGATATCGATAACGGCGCGGCTGGCTGTGGCCGACCATTACGCACCTGAAACGCTGCTTGATGCCAGCAAAAACTATATGGATCTCAAGTTCGCGGCGACGGGCGCGCTGCCCGAGGGGCGGCATTTCAAACTGATTGAGGCTGTTGCCGACCATATCTGCGAGACTCTGTTCGTGCAGGACGCGCGGGTCGAGGCGGTGACGGTCAAGATCGTTAAGCTGGCCATTGCCGAAGCCGGCGAGCGGATCGGCATCACACTCCACCGCGAGCGGCGCTGATCCGGTGCAGGGGGTGATTCGCCTTGCCGCCCTGCCGGCAAACGCGCTCGACGCTGCTGCCGAATTTCACAGCCTTCATCTACCGCATCTGCGCGAACTCCTTGACGGCCCTGCGGATTCGCTCGCAATCGTGCTTTCGGCTGCACCGCACAGCCATGATGACTGGCGCCGCGCCGCCGCGCGCGACCTCGCCCGCGAAGCGGCACCCGTCCGGGTTAACATTGTCGCAGGCGGCGATGAATCGGCGGTTGCAGCCATGCTTGCCTATTTAGGGGGTGCACCCGGCGTAACCGGGCAGTATCTTGCCGCACATGAGCAAGGTTCGTGACAAGGTGATTCCCGCATCGGGCAAGCTGCCGCTGGTCGATGGCTTCAAACGACCGATCAGCTATCTGCGGCTCTCGGTTACTGATCGCTGCGACCTGCGCTGCTCCTATTGCATGCCCGAACGCATGCAGTTCCTGCCGCGCAAGGAGGTGCTGAGCCTTGAGGAACTTTACAGCCTTTCGCTGGGTTTCATCGCGCGCGGAGTTACCAAGATCCGGCTCACCGGCGGCGAACCGCTGGTGCGGCGCGACATCGTGGACCTCTTTCGTGCGCTTGGCCGTCATATTGGCACTGGCCTTGAGGAACTGACGCTCACCACAAATGCTACTCAGCTTGCCGAGCATGCCGATGCACTGGCAAGCGCAGGGGTGCGCCGGGTCAATATCTCGCTCGACACGCTTGACCGGGCGCGCTTTGCCCGGCTGTCACGCCGTGACGCTTTGCCGCAAGTGCTTGAAGGCATATCTGCGGCCAAGGCGGCTGGCCTCAAGGTCAAACTCAATACCGTCGCGCTCAAGGGCATCAACGAGGAGGAAATTCCCGATCTGATCGCCTGGGCGCACGGCCAGGGTTTCGATCTGACGTTGATCGAGGTCATGCCGCTGGGCGAGGTCGAGGCGGACCGGGTGGATCATTATCTGCCGCTTTCGCAGGTACGCGCCGAGCTTGAACAGCGCTGGTCACTCACCCCGCTGACGGACAATACCGGAGGCCCGGCGCGCTACGTCAGGGTGGAGGAAACCGGCGGGCGGCTGGGGCTCATAACCCCGCTGACCGAGAACTTCTGCGGCGGCTGCAACCGTATCCGCGTCACGGCCACCGGACAGCTCTATCCCTGCCTTGGCGGCGGCGAGCGGGTCGATTTGCGTGCGGCGCTGCGCTCTGACGAGCCTGAGCGTGAGCTTGAGCGCGCCTTGCAAGAGGCGATGTCGATCAAGCCCGAACGCCACCATTTCCGCATCGACCAGCGCGGCGCAAACCCCGCGCAGCCGCGCCATATGTCGGTAACGGGCGGGTAATGACGATCCGCGTGGTTTTTCTGGGCAGGTTGGCGGACATCGCCGGAACCGATGCAGTCGAGCTTGCACTGCCTGAAGGCCAGATCGACTGGGATGGCCTGCTCGGTATGATCGGGGCGCAGATGGCAGAGGTTGTGCACGCAGAGACGGTCAAGCTGGCGCTCAACGGGGCGGTCTTGCCCGACAAGGCGGCGCTGGTTGCCAGCGCAGGCGACGAAATCGCGTTGCTCCCTCCCGTCAGCGGTGGTTGAACCATGCCGCAGATGCGCGATATCCGCCTGCTCGGCGAACCTTTTCTCCCTGGCGCGCTGATCGGCCAATTCACGCAGGCCAACCCCGGGTTGGGAGGAGTCTGTACCTTTGTGGGCGAGGTGCGCGGAGGGATTGGCGTCGAAGCGCTCGAACTCAGCCATTACGAGCCGTTGACCCTGCCTGGCATGAATGCGCTGGCCGACCGCGCCTTTGCCCGCTTCGATCTGATGGGGCTGCTGATGGTGCATCGGATCGGCATGATGGTGCCGGGGGAGCCGATCGTCTGCGTCTCGGCTGCCGCGGCACATCGGCGCGATGCGATAGACGCGGTGGATTTCTGTATGGACCATCTCAAAAGCGCGGCCTGGTTCTGGAAGCGCGAGAAGCGCCGTGACGGCTGGCACTGGATCGAGCCGCGCACCGAGGACCATGCAGACCGGGCTCGCTGGGGCAATTGATTCGCGGTTCTTGACATATATCAAGGTGAAGCTGCTCGACACATACCATAAGCGAACTTGCCGGACGTGGAACCCTCCCTCCATGTCCGGCGAGCCGATCTGTTCAAGGCCAAGCGACATTGGAGAGTGCTGTGCAGACCGGTTCCAGTGTGAAAGTGCTGACACTGATCCTGCCGGTTCTCGTTTTGCTCTGGGGGCTTGCGGTGGTGACGATAGCCGCAACTTTCTGAGTCCCTCACCTTCCTGGAGAGGACCTGCCCTGGAGAGGACCTGCAGGTGCGCGGAGCCGGGCGATCGGCTCCGCGCTTGCATTTGGAGGTCAATTGTCGATGGAGGTGAGCCGGTCGAGAACCAGGTCCTCTTCCTTTGTCAGCGCTGCCACAGCCGAGCGCGCAGCCTCTATCTCGCCCAATTGTTCGTAGGCGAGGCTGGCATCGGCCAGCAGCAGATCGAGGTCGGCAAGCCGGGTGGCGACAAGCGCGCGCCTGGTGTCGAGCACGGCCAGTGCGATCTGCGCTTCCGACCAGAGATTGCTTTCAGGATTGAGGTCGCGCGCCGCGACGAGAAGCCTTTCCGTTTCGCCCACCGCTGCCAGGAAATCGCCGTGCGCACGGTTCGCCTCTTCGAGCAACGCGCTAACCCGCGCGACAGTGGCCGGGCTGGGGGCCGCGGGCGCGGGCAGGGCGGAAATGCCGCCGCCAACCTCGAACTGCCCTTGAACGCGCTCGAAATCGCGAATCGCCAGCGAGGGATAGCGACCTGGGTCGCTCGCGCAGCCAGCCAACATGGCGAGGCATGCCGACGTCGCCAACAGGTTTGGACCAGTGTAGTTTCTCATTGCCTGCCTCATAGCAGCTTGTGCGTCGCCTGCCAGCCAGACCGAACCGAAAAACGGCACATCTGGCGTTGACTTGGGGCAGGCTTTCCCTTAACGGCACGCTTCTTTCCGGCAGGCCCGCCATTTGGCGGTTCGTCGGGCGCGCCTCTTTGCTGATGAAGGGGCACATCTTTGGATTGAGAGAACAAGCACCATGTTCGCAGTTGTGCGCACGGGCGGCAAGCAATACCGGGTTGCCGCTGGAGACAAGATTGCAGTCGAAAAGCTCGCGGGCGAAGCCGGTGATACGGTGATGCTGGGCGACGTTCTGCTCGCCGGTGAGGGTGACACTCTCGCCGATGCCGCCAAGGTTTCTGTTTCGGCTGAAATCATCGCGCAGGCCAAGAGCGAGAAGGTTATCGTCTTCAAGAAGCGTCGCCGTCACAACTATCGCCGCAAGAACGGCCATCGCCAGCAGATGACCCTGCTGCGCATTCTGGCCGTCGGCGAAGGCGTCAAGGCACCTGCCAAGAAGGCTGCGCCCAAGGCAGAAGCGGCGGCGGAAGCTGCGCCTGCGGTAACCAAGGCACCGGCAAAGAAGGCTGCACCCAAAGTTGAAGCTGCGGCTGAGAAGCCCGCTGCCAAGGCGGCTCCTGCCAAGGCAGCAGCGACCAAAAAGGCTCCGGCCAAGAAGGCCGCACCCAAGGCCGACAAGAAGTAAGGATCAGGCACCATGGCACATAAAAAAGCAGGTGGTTCATCGCGTAACGGTCGCGATTCGGCCGGTCGTCGCCTTGGCGTGAAGAAGTTCGGCGGCCAGGGCGTGGTCGGCGGCAATATTATCGTGCGTCAGCGCGGTACCCGTGTCTATCCGGGCAGCAATGTCGGCATGGGCAAGGATCATACCCTTTTCGCGCTCGCCGAAGGCGTGGTGCGATTCCACAAGGGCAAGCTTGGCCGCAAATATGTGTCGGTGGACATGTTCGCA
>PNJY01000065.1 GCA_013822125.1 Erythrobacter sp.
GCCCAGTTTCCGGCGTTTTGCGGGCGATTCCGCTTTCGGATCGTCCACGGCGCGCAAGAAGGACCGAGTAAGAGAGCATGAAAGCTACAATCGAACGCGCCACCTTGCTGCGCTGTTTGTCTCACGTCCAGTCGGTGGTGGAACGGCGCAACACAATTCCGATCCTTTCCAATGTCCTGATTGAGGCGGGGGAGGGCGGCAGGCTGAAGGTGATGGCGACCGACCTCGATTTGCAGGTGGTCGAGAACATGGCCGCAGCATCGGTCGAGGCGACCGGGGCGATCACCGTTTCGGCGCACCTACTGTTCGACATTGCGCGCAAGCTGCCCGAGGGTAGCCAGGTCAGCCTCGAGACTGCCGACAACCGCATGGAGGTGAAGGCCGGGCGCAGCCGTTTCAAGCTGCCCACGCTCCCGCGTGACGATTTCCCTGTGATAGTCGAAGGCGAACTGCCCACCAGCTTCGAAATTCCCGCGCGCACCCTGGCCGAACTGATCGACCGCACGCGCTTTGCCATCTCGACCGAGGAAACGCGCTATTACCTCAACGGCATCTTCCTGCACGTCACCGATGACGATGCGCCGGTGCTGAAGGCGGCGGCGACCGACGGGCACAGGCTGGCGCGGTTCACGCTGCCGCGGCCTGAAGGCGCCGAGGGCATGCCCGACGTGATCGTTCCGCGCAAGGCGGTGGCCGAGCTGCGCAAATTGCTTGAAGAGGCGCTCGACGGCAATGTCGAGGTCGATCTTTCGGCGAGCAAGATCCGCTTCACGCTGGGAGGCGAGGGCGGGGTGGTGCTGACCAGCAAGCTGATCGACGGCACATTTCCCGATTACAGCCGCGTCATCCCCACGGGTAATGACAAGCTGCTGAAGCTCGATCCCAAGAGCTTTTTCGAAGGCGTGGACCGTGTTGCCACAATCGCCACCGAGAAGACCCGGGCAGTGAAGATGGGGCTGGAGCCTGACAAGGTGACGCTTTCCGTCACCAGCCCCGACAACGGCACCGCGGCCGAGGAAATCGCCGCCGATTATGCTTCGGACCCGTTCGAAATCGGTTTCAACGCCAATTATCTCAAGGATATCCTTGCGCAGATCGATGGCGACACGGTGGAACTGCACCTTGCCGATGCCGGCGCGCCCACGCTGATCCGGCAGAACGAGAAGAGCCCGGCGCTCTATGTGCTGATGCCGATGCGGGTGTGATAGCGCGCTTGCGCCCAATCGCGCTCGGCCTTGCGCTGGCCGCCGCCGCTCCGCTGGCGGCGCAGGCGCCGCTGGCGACCTACACGCCCGAGCGGGACCGCCGCTGCGCTGCGGTCGTGGCCATAATGGCGGGACAGATGCCCGACGATCAACGCGCCGGAGTTGCAGCGGGCTTGTCCTATTTCCTCGGGCGCTGGGAGGCTGCGACCGGAAAGCGCTTCGAGGACGCGTTGACGCCCGAATACCTGCTCGAAACGGCGGGCAGCATCCTTACCTACAACATGGAATGCGGCGCTCGGATGCAGGCTTTCGGAGTGCGGATGCAGACCTGGGGCGAAGCGCTGAAGAAGGCGGGCGAGGCGGCGAAATAGCACCTCAGGTCTCGCCTCTGGCCCGGATCATGTCGGCAACAACGACGAATCTCGCGCGCGCGGCGGCCTCTTCGACTTCCTCGATCTTCTTCCAGTCGCGGAAAGTGACGATGTCGAGCGCGCGCTCGCTCGCCAGGTTGTCAAAGCCCGCGCGCTCCGGCTTGTCGGGGCGGCCCAGTGCCCCGCTGTCTATATCCTCAGCAATCTTCTCGATCACGTCAAAGCCGTCGGGTCGGTTGGTACAGATCGTGCCCGAAGGTCCGCGCCGTGCCCAGCCGACACAATAGATGCTCGAGGGCATGCGGTGAGATTGATCATTGCCTGAAGTAAGAATAATCCTTACATTGCGGTCATGATCCTCGGCAAAATCACTGCGAAGGCGCAGACCACTATTCCTCGTGCGGTACGCCGCGCGCTTGGCTTGAAGCCAGGTGACGAGGTGGTGTGGGAAATCGATGGTGATCATGTCATCATGACCCGCGCCCACGCCGAGACTGACCCGTTTGTGGGGAATTTCAGCAGCTTTACCGAATGGGCAAGCGAAGCTGATTGCAAGGCGTTCGATCATCACTGATGCACAGTTTCGGGCCGGTGATGTGGTCTGGGTTCCTTTCCCATTCGTCGAAGTGCCGCGCTTGCGCGATCGGCCAGCCGTTGTAGTCAGCGTACAGCAGCCAGCCGAGCGGATTAGGCTGCTGTGGGTGATCATGGTGACCAGCGCGGTCAATAAAGGCTGGGAAGGCGATGTTTCGCTCGAGAGCCGGCATTCGGAGTGCGGATTGAACGTGCCATGCGTGATCCGCTGCGCGAAAATAGCCACGATCGAGGCTGCCAGAGTCAGCAAGGCAGGTCGGTTGCCGGAGGACATCTTTGATAAAGTTCGTGCAGCAATGTCGCAGCATCTTAGGTAGTTTGGTCTATGGCGAGCGCGGGGGAGATCAAGTAATGAATTTACAACAGGTCCAAATCCGCAGGGATGATTTCAGCAACGCCCGGCTGACTGAAATCAACACGGGCCCACTCGCCGAAGGTGCGGTTCGGCTCGAGATCGAGAGTTTCTCCGTCACTTCGAACAACGTCACCTACGCGGTTGTGGGCGAGATGGTCGGCTATTGGAACTTCTTCCCCGCGCCAGAGGGCTGGGGCATCGTGCCGATGTGGGGCCACGCCCGCGTGATCGAGAGCAATTGCCCCGAAATCGCGGTGGGCGAGCGGGTCTATGGCTATTTGCCGATGGCGAGCCATCTCGACGTCGTTCCGGGCAGGATTTCGGCAAGCGGCTTCATCGACCTGGCCGAGCACCGCCAGCCGATGAGCCCGATCTACAACCAATATTCGCGCCTCGCCGCCGATCCCGAGCACGATCCCTCGTGCGAGGGCGAGCGGATGATCTTCGGCCCGCTGTTTAAGACCGGGTTCCTGATTGAGTATTTCATGCGGGCCAATGGGTGGTTTGGGGCGGATCGGGTGATCCTTACCAGCGCCTCTTCAAAAACCGCGATGGGCCTGGCAAGCGTGGCGAAACACAATTCACCTGGCATCAGGCGGATTGGGCTGACCTCTGCGGGTAATGTCGATTTCGTGCGCGCCACCCGGCTCTATGACGACGTTCTGGCTTATGGCGATGTCGGCACGCTTGCGCAGGTGCCGAGCGTGTCGGTCGATTTCGCCGGGAACGCCGCGCTGCTGCGCCAGATTCACCATCATCTGCGCGATGACCTCAAGTACTCATGCCTTGTCGGCGTCACGCATATCGATGAGCGCGGTGGCGGATTGGGTGGAGGAACGGGCCTTCCCGGGCCGGTGCCGACGTTGTTCTTCGCGCCTGATCACGCGGTTGCGCTGTTCAAGGAGCTTGGCCCGCAGGAGGCGGGGCGGCAGATGGCGGCAAGCTGGTGCGCTTTTCTCGAAAGTGCGGCGAGTTCGATCGAAATCGAGCGGCGTCGCGGCCTTGATGCGGCGATGGCGGTATTCACTGAAATGGTCGGCGGCAAGGTTGATCCGGCCAAGGGCATTGTGATCGAACCCTGAGTTCGGGTGCGCTGCGTTTACCCGCGCGCCTTGATCATCGCGGCGATATCGACAAACTTTTCGCGTGGGGCGCCTTCGCGCGCGGCGGCCTCTTCGGCTTCCTCTATTTTTTTCCAGTCGCGAAAGGTGACAATGTCGAGCGCCCGCTCGCTTGCCAGCGTGTCAAAGCCCGCGCGCCCTGGCTTGTCGGGACGGCCCAGTGCCCCGTTGTCGATGTCCTCGGCAATCTTTTCGACCACGCCGAAGCCGTCGGGTCGGTTGGTGCCGATCGTGCCCGAAGGTCCGCGCCGCGCCCAGCCGACGCAGTAGATGCCGGGCAGGATGCGCCCTTCGTCATTGGCGAAGCAGCCCGCGCGCTCGTCGAAAGGCACATCGGCAATCGGCGAGGTGCGATAGCCGATACAGCTGACCACCAGATCGGCCGGAACGTCATAGAACTCGCCAGTGCCGATGGCGCGCCCCGCTTCGACCCGCGTTCGCTCGAGCCGGATTGTACGGACCTTTGCCCCATCTTCGTCTGTGCCGATCAGTTCGTGCGGGCTGGCAAACATGTCGAATGCGATCTCGATCGGCTTGTCGGCATGGACGCTTTCGGGGATCGCGGCAAAACTGCGCAGATGGGCCACCGACTTGCGCAATCCCGGTTCGAGCAATGCGTCGTCGGCCTCGTCGGGCAGGTCGTCGCGATCGACGCGGGGCGAGGCGCGTTCGAGATGCGCCAGCTCGCCCAACTCCTTGGGGGTCATCATGATCTGGTGCGGCCCTCGGCGGCCAACGATCGTGATCGTTTGCAGATGCGAAGCGCGCAGCGCGTCCAGCGCGTGGGCGACGATATCGGCACCTTCGAACTCGGCATCGGTCTTGGCCAGGATACGCGCGACGTCGAGCGCGACATTGCCCATGCCGATCACTACCGCGTGGCGGCCGGACAGATCGGGGCCCAGATCGGCGAATTGTGGGTGGCCATTGTACCAGCCGACAAAGGCTGCGCTGCCGAATACATTGCCCAGTTCCTCGCCCGGAATGCCCAGCGGGCGGTCATTGGGCGCGCCGGTTGCCAGCACCACCGCATCATAAAGCTGCTGCAATTCGGGGATGGTAACATCGCGGCCGACGCAGACATTGCCGACGAAGCGGACGTTGTCACTCAGCGCGGTCTTTTCATAGCGGCGCGAGACGCCCTTGATAGACTGGTGATCGGGGGCGACGCCAAAGCGGATCAGGCCGTAAGGCACCGGCAGCATGTCGAAGATATCGATGCGGACGTCATCTTCCCACCGCTTCTGCGCGGCTTCGGCGGTGTAATAGCCCGCCGGACCCGACCCGATGATCGCGATATGCCGCATGTCGCCGTTCTCCGCAGTTGCAGCCCGTACTCAGGCTGCCTTGGCTTCCTCCGCCTGATCGGGCCGGTCGAGGAACCGCCGCATCTCGGCAATACATTCATCACTGTGGCTGAGCAGGAACAAGTGCCCGCCGCCCGCCAGAACCACCAGTTCGCTATCGGGAATCAGCGAATTGAGGATCTTGCCATTGGCCAGCGGCACGATCTGGTCGTCGTCGCCCATCAGGATCAGCGTCGGCTTCTTCATGAATGGCAGCGCGGGCGCGCTGGTCCAGCCGATCATCGCCAACAGCTGGTAGAGATAGCCGCGCCGCGTGGGCGGCTTCAATCGCTGGATATGTTCGGCCCGGCCCGATACTTCTCCCAGTGCGCCGCCATAGAGCGTCTGGAAATGCTGCTCCATGAAGGCGGCATCGATATAGCGGCGAGGGTCGGCCATTTTCGATAGCGCGGCGGGATTGCCCGGCACCATCAGCATGCCCGCGCTGGTGGCGGCGAGCATCAGCCTGCGCGTGCGTCCAGGGTGCTGGAGCGCGAAATGCTGCGCCATTGCGCCGCCCCAGCTGACACCCATGACATCGACCTTGCCAACCCCCAGTTTGTCGAGCAGCTGCGTGGTGGTCCAGGCCATGGTGACGGCGTTGTAGGGGATCACCGGTTCGGGCGAACCGCCGACACCGGGCATATCGAACATGATGAAGCCGCGATCGACCAGCGCCTCGGCCAGTGGGGCGACCGCTTCGATATTGGCGCCGATGCCGTTGAAGAACAGGATCGGCAGATGCTTGCTCTTCTGGTCGAGCCGCCAGGTTGCGACGCGCAAAGTACGCCCGCCCACGGTTTCCATGGTGATGTTGGCATCACGCATGGCCCCTTCAAGGACGTCGTCGAGCACGTCGTCGATATGATCGGTCAATCAGGCTTTCCTCTCATGCGACCCGCTGCTCGGGATTGTGGTTATCTTGCCTCAACTACATAGAGCCCGGGGGCCGGGTCCAGTGGTTTGTAACGATCATTCCCCAGCTGTGTTGGGGCAGGCACCTTGGGGCCGGAACGTTTCTGCATCCATTCCATCCAGAACGGCCACCAGCTGCCCTTGACCTCTTCGGTTTCCTCCAGCCATTGATCGGCCGTATCCGGGAGCTTGCCCGCCTTCGCCTGGATGAAATACTTCGCCTTGGGGTTGCCGGGCGGATTGAGGATCGCCTGCATATGGCCCGACTGGCTGAGGACATAGGTAATGTCCTTTGATCCGAACAGCCGGGTCGAACGATAGGTCGCCTTCCATGGGGTGATGTGGTCGGTCACACCGCCCAGGATGAACAGGTCGGCCTTGACCTTGCTCAGGTCGATCTTGTGCCCGGCCATCTCGACCTCGCCCTTCTTCGTGAACGCCAGCGTCTCGAACAGGGTGAGGAAATCGCCCATCAGGCTGCCCGACAAGTTGGTCGCATCGGCATTCCAGTAGAGCACATCGAACGCAGGCGGATCGGCGCCCAGGAGGTAATTGTTGATCACATAGTTCCAGATGAGGTCGTTGGGCCTCAGCCAGGCAAATCCGCGCGCCAGATCGTCGGCCTTGATGATCCCCGCCTTTTCCGCGCGGCGGCGCGCCAGCTGCATGCCGTGCTCCGAAATCAACGATCCCGCCTCGATATCGTTCTGCTGCGGGTGGAGCACGCAGACCATCAGCGTCAGGCTGCCCAGCAGGTCGTCGTTGTCAGACGCGAGTTTCGATGCGAGCACGCTGGCGGTCTGCCCGCCAGAACAGCCCGCAGAAACATTTACCTTTTTCGATCCCGTGATTTCGCTCACCGCCTCCATCGCCTCGCGGCAGGACCGGACATAATCGTCCATGTTCCACACGCCCTGTTCTTTTGACGGGTTGCGCCAGGAAATCACGAAAGTCTGGATGCCGTTGTCGAGCTGATACTTGATCACCGATTTTTCGGGCGAGAGATCGTTGATGTACATCTTGTTGATTTGCGGAGGAATTGTCAACTGCGGGGTCGTGTGGACCTGTTCGGTTGTGGGCGCATACTGGATCAGCTCCATCATCTCGGTGCGCAGCACCACCGATCCCTTTGAGGTGGCGATGTTCTCGCCCAGTTTGAACGGCCGCTTGTCCACCTGGCTGACCATGCCCTTGTTGTGGACCATGTCGTTATAGGCGTTTTGCAGGCCCTTGATCAGCGACAGGCCGCCACTGTCGATCACGCGCTTCTGCGCGGTGGGGTTGCCGGCCAGCGTGTTGGTCGGCGCCAAGCTGTCAATGATGATGGTGGTGATGAAATTGGCCCGGTCGCGCTCGAGCTCGTCAAGATCGAGGTCCTCCAGCCAGCCCCGCATGCCCTTCTGGACGGCGAGATAATACTGTGCCCCGGCACGGAAGAACGGGTTGTATTGCCAGGCCGGGTCCATGAAGCGCTTGTCCTTGGGATCGGGCGCAATGTCGGACTTGCCGGTCATAATCTTTACCATGTCCTCACCCATGGACCGGGCATGCTTGACAATCCGCTGCGGGTCACTGGCGCTTTCGCGCAGCAGCAGGGCGACGGCGCCCATCAGATCCTCGCGCGCAATGCCCACCAGCGGTCCCAGTGCCGCGGTCGATTGCGCCGCTTCGTTTTCCAGTTGCGGACCCCGTGTCATGCATTTCCCCTCCATCCTGCGGACTTGTCGGCAGCATGGCGCGCGCCTGAAAGCTTGGCAAGATGCCGCTTCGGGAAGCTCATGCGTGGCAAGACATGGCGGCTGCGCATGGAAGCGGTGTTGTGATGGTTATCAGTTTAGCAAGAAATTGTTCCTAATTGGCTTCGGTTGGGTCAGCAAAAAACAGGTCGATGGATGCCCAAGAGGATGACTGGAATTCTGGATGAGAGGCGGCGCAAGAAGGCGCAGAAGTCCGCTGACGGGCCGCTCAATCCTATTTCCGAAACAGATTTCGCTCGCAGGGTCGAATTGCTCGACAGCTTCGAAAAGGCCGGGCTCGGGTGGTTCTGGGCTACCGATGCATTGGGTCGCCTGATCTATCTTTCCGAATCCGCCATTGCGAAAATCGGCAGCGAGCGCGACCAGGTTCTGGGCAAGCCGTTAGGCGACCTTTTTCGAACCGAAGCCGACGAGGGTTCGGACAAGTCCGAAAGGCCGCTGCGCTTCCTGCTCGGCGCGCGCAATTCGATCAGCCAGCTGTGCGTCAGGGTCAACAGCGGCAAGGCCGATTGCTGGTGGGAGATTGCCGGCAAGCCGCAGTTCGACAAGTTCGGCGTGTTCACGGGCTACCGCGGAAGCGCCAAGGACGTCACCGCCTCGCTTGAAAGCCAGCGTGATGCGGAACGACTTTCCCAGTTCGATGCCCTGACCGGGCTCGCGAACCGCCATCGCATGGCGCGCACTCTTACAAAGACGCTCGCGCACTATCGCAATTCCAAGCGTTCCTGCGCGCTGCTGATGCTCGATCTCGACCGCTTCAAGCAGGTCAACGACACATTGGGCCATCCTGCGGGAGACGATCTGCTGAAACAGGTTGCCGCCCGCCTGCAACGGATCATTGGCGACCAGGGCGAAATCGCGCGGCTGGGGGGTGACGAATTTCAGATCATGCTGCCTGATATCGACGATCGCGGGGTGCTTGGCGATCTGGGCCAGCGCCTGATTCAGATGATCTCGCAACCCTATTCAATCAACGGTTCGCGCGCGACCATCGGGTCCTCGCTGGGGATTGCCGTCGCGCCATATGACGGGGTAGAAGCGGAAGACCTGGTCAATGCCGCCGACCTTGCGCTTTATGCAGCGAAAGGGAGCGGTCGCGGCAAGTATCGTTTCTTCTCAAGCGACCTCAAGGACAAATCGAGGCGCCGCGCCCAGGTCGAATCTGATCTGGGCGATGCGCTGGCGAACGAAGAGCTGGAAATGCATTTCCAGCCGATCGTCGATGCGAACACGCACAAGGTCAAATGCCTCGAGGCGCTGATCCGCTGGCTACATCCCGAAAGGGGATGGATACCGCCGAGTGAATTCATCCCAATCGCCGAGGAAGTGGGGATGATCAAGAAGATCGGCGCCTGGGCGCTGCGCAAGACCTGCGAGGACGCGGCCAATTGGCCGGTCGAATTGCGGGTGGCGGTCAACGTATCGGCGGTCCAGTTCGAAGACGACAGCTTTCCCGATATCGTTCAGCAGGCGATCGAGTATTCACGGATCAATCCGTCGCGGGTCGAGCTGGAAATTACCGAAAGCATCTTTGTTGGCGACTACGGGCGTTCGAAGGCGATCTTTGCCCGGCTGAGAAAGCTCGGCGTGCGGCTGGCGCTTGACGATTTCGGCACCGGTTACAGCTCGCTCAGCTACTTGCGCGACGCGCCCTTCGACAAGATCAAGATCGACCAGAGCTTCGTGCGCGGGTGCACTGAATCGGGCAACAACAACAAAGCGATCATCAGTTCAATCGTCAGCCTTGCAGGCGCCCTGGACATGGAAACCGTGGCCGAAGGCGTTGAAACCAGCGACGAGCTGGCGCTGGTCAAGGAATTGGGCGCTGGATCGCTCCAGGGGCTGATCTTTTCACCGGCGGTACCCAACGAGGTGCTGCTTGAACGGCTCCGTGCGGGCAGGCTCGTCTATGATCCCAGTGGACCGCCCAGATACCGGGCCGAGCGGCGTAAGGAATTCCGCCGGGTCGGCCTGATCCATGGCGATCACCGTTACAATGTGACCTTGCGCAACCTTTCCAAGACCGGGGCAATGGTCGAGGGGCTGTTGAACGTGCCGGTGGGGACCGAAGTGGTGCTCGATCTGGGGGGAGGGCAGCTTGCGGTGGCGGCCGTCCGCAGGAGCGAAGGCGCTTCGCAGGGTCTCAGGTTCGAGACGCACCTGATCGACGATGGCGATGGCGGGCTGTGCACACGGCACCGTGTTTCACCCTACCAGATCGAAGCTGCGGGCAAGCCGTTGGCGGCCTTGGGTGAGGATGCATTCGCCATCCTTCATGCAACCGGCGGAGCAGCGAGAAGCGGCAGGCAATTCATTGAAATAGATATGAATTCAGTTCAGTCCAGAGTTGCCTGATGCGCCCTTCGAAGTGCGACAAACGCCCGCCGCCGTTAGGATAAAAATAACCAACCGGATTTACACAAGGTATAGAACTGGTCCGCTTCCGGGCCACCAGCCATGTTGGAGACGCACACAGTGTCCCTCAAGCGATTGTTGTCGGGCTCGGCAAACGGCGGACTTTTCTCCGCGCGTGTCGACGCGCCCGAACCAATTCGCTTTACGCTCTCCGATGACGAAAAGCTTGCAATGCTCGACGACCTTGAGCGGTCGGGGCTGGGTTGGTTCTGGGCTTCGGATTCCGCGGGCAATTTGACATATCTCAGCAGCGCGATTGCCGAGCGCATCGAAGTACCGATGGACGATCTCCTGGGGCAGCCGCTGGTCGGCGTCTTCAGCGTTATCGGCGGCGACGGGCGCACCCGCTCGCTGTCGCTCAAGCTGGGGGCACGCAAGGCCTTCAGCGGGATGGAAGTTTCGCTCGACCGCAACCCGGGCGCGCTGGTGATCCGTCTCTCGGGTCGCCCGGTCTTCTCCGCCGCCGGCAAGTTCGAGGGCTTTCGCGGCACCGGCACCGACATAACCGAGCAACATCAACGCGAGCAGGAAACCGCGCGCCTTGCGAAGTTCGATTCGCTCACTGGTCTGTCGAACCGCCACCGCATGGCCCACACGATCGAGACGACGCTTACCGCGTTTCGCGCTGCCAAACGCAATTGCGCGATCCTGATGCTCGATCTCGACCGTTTCAAACAGGTCAACGATACTTTGGGTCATGCCGCCGGGGACGAATTGCTGCGGCAAGTCGCTGCGCGCCTCAAGCGGGCGGTCGAGCGCGATTGCGAGATCGGCCGTCTTGGTGGCGACGAGTTCCAGATCATGTTGCCCGACATCGACGATCGCGGCGAGCTGGGCGAGATTGCGGGCAGGATCATCGCCATGCTGACGCAGCCCTATTCGCTGGACGAGGGACGCTGCGTGATCGGTGCATCGGTTGGCATAGCGATCTCGCCGCATGACGGTGTCAGCGCCGAGGATATCGTGCGGTCTGCGGACATGGCGCTCTATGCCGCCAAGAACGGCGGGCGCGGTCAATTCCGTTTCTTCTCAGGTGATCTGGCCAACGAGGCGATCTTTCGCAAGCGCCTGGAAGGCGATCTACATGAAGCGGTGCGCGAGGAACAACTGTTCCTCAAATACCAGCCGGTGCTCTCGAGCGAGGTGCAGCAGGTCGTCGCGCTTGAAGCGCTGGTATGCTGGAACCACCCACAGCGCGGGGAAATCGACTGGGAAGAGTTCCAGTCGATCGTCGATGGCAGCGCTCTGATTGTCGATGTCGGCGAATGGACCATCCGCAAGGCCTGCCAGGAAGCCCGGGACTGGCCGGCGGGTCTGCGGATTGCGGTCAATGTGCCGACCCAGCAGTTTTCCGCCAATGGTTTTGTCGAATCGGTCAGCAATGTGCTCGACGAGACAGATTTCGATCCCGACCGGCTCGAACTCGAGGTCAATGAATCGGTGTTTCTCGGCGACGCCAACATGGTCGACAAGACGCTGGCTTCACTGTTCAAGCTGGGTGTGCGGCTGACGCTCGACGAGTTCGGCACCGGCTATTCTTCGCTCGATTACTTGCGCCGCGCGCCGTTCGATTCGATAAAGATCGGCGACAATTTCTTCAGCGAGGCGCTGGAGCCCGACAGCCGCGAACTGGCGCTGGTGAAGGCAATCGTCGCGCTGGCGCGCGCGCTGGGCATGGCGACCATCGCGACCGGAATCGAAAGCTTCGATCTGCTCCAGGAACTGCGCGCCTGCGGCATCAACAATCTGCAGGGCAGCGTGTTCACCGACCCGGTTCCGGCAGCCGAGGTCGAGCGCGAACTGTCCGATGGCACCTGGACGATCGTCCCCACTGGATCGCGCAGCAGACGCGCCAAGCGGCGTACGGTGTTGCGCAACATCCAGGTGATCAATGACGATTATTCGTATTCGGTCACGCTGCGCAATCTCTCGCGCACCGGGGCGCTGATCCAGGGACTGATGGACGTGCCGTTGGGCGCGCAGTTCGTGGTCGATCTCGGCGGCGGGCAGCTGGCGGTGGCGACAGTTATCAGGGAATCGGGCGATATCCAGGGCCTCGAATTCGAGACGCCGCTGGTCGACGATGGTGCGGGCGGGCTGTGCACGCGCCATCGCGTTTCGCCCTACGAACTGGCTTCGGCGGGCGCTCCGCTCGCCGCGCTTGCAGCTGGCGATTACAAAGCGATGCAGGGCGGATTGCTCAATTCCGCGTTGAGCGTGCCTCGTTTCGGCTACGCGCCCGATTATCATCCTGATTTGCTCTGAGCTGCGGCCTTTGCAACAGGCGGCAACACCCGCTAAGGGCGCGGGGAATGACCGACCTTTCCCATATTCGCAATTTTTCGATCATTGCCCACATCGACCATGGCAAGTCGACGCTGGCCGACCGGTTGATCCAGTTCACCGGCGGGCTCACCGCGCGCGAGATGAGCGAGCAAGTCCTTGATAACATGGACATAGAGCGCGAACGCGGCATCACCATCAAGGCCCAGACCGTCCGCCTCAATTACACCGCGAAGAACGGCGAGAGCTACGAGCTCAACCTCATGGACACGCCCGGCCACGTCGACTTCGCGTACGAAGTCAGCCGCAGCCTCGCCGCATGCGAAGGCGCGCTGCTGGTGGTTGACGCCGCACAGGGGGTCGAGGCGCAGACGCTCGCCAACGTCTATCAGTCGATCGAGCACGACCACGAAATCGTCCCCGTCATCAACAAGATCGACCTGCCCGCCGCCGAACCCGAAAAGGTCCGCCGCGAGATCGAGGACATCATCGGCCTCGACGCCAGCCAGGCTGTCCTCACCAGCGCCAAGAGCGGCATCGGCATCGAAGACGTGCTCGAGGCGGTGGTCGCGCGCATTCCCCCGCCCACGGGCGACCGCACCGCGCCGCTCAAGGCCAGCCTGATCGACTCATGGTATGACCCTTACCTTGGCGTGGTGATCCTCGTGCGCGTGATCGACGGGGTCATCGCCAAGGGGCTGAACGTCCGCTTCATGCAGGGCAGCACGCAGCACCTGATCGACCGGGTCGGCTGCTTCACCCCCAAACGTATCGAGCTGCCCGAACTTGGCCCGGGCGAAATCGGCTTCATCACCGCGCAGATCAAGGAAGTCGAACAGGCGCGCGTGGGCGACACCATCACCACGGCGAAGGGCGGCGCGAGCGATCCGCTGCCCGGCTACAAGGAAGTGCAGCCGGTGGTGTTCTGCGGGCTGTTCCCGACCGACGCCGCCGATTTCGAGAAGCTGCGCGAGAGCATCGGCAAGCTGCGGCTCAACGATGCCAGCTTCAGCTTCGAGATGGAAACCAGCGCGGCATTGGGCTTCGGCTTTCGCTGCGGATTCCTCGGCCTGCTGCACCTCGAAATCATCCAGGAACGGCTGAGCCGCGAATACGATCTCGATCTCATCACCACCGCGCCCAGCGTGGTCTATCGCATCCGCCTGCGCGCCAGCAAGAACGATGCCGCGCGCGAGATCATGCTCCACAACCCGGCCGATTATCCCGATCCCAGCCGGATCGAATGGATCGAGGAGCCGTGGATCAAGGCCGTGATCTATACGCCCGACGAATACCTCGGCTCTATCCTCAAGCTGTGCCAGGACCGGCGCGGGATCCAGACCGATCTCACCTATGTCGGATCGGGCGAGAGCATCCGCGCGCAGGTGACTTACGAGCTGCCGCTGAACGAGGTGGTGTTCGACTTTTACGACCGGCTGAAGAGCATCTCACGCGGCTATGCCAGCTTCGATTACGAACAGATCGGCCTGCGCGAGGGCGATCTGGTCAAGATGAGCATCCTCGTCAACAACGAGCCGGTCGATGCGT
>PNJY01000066.1 GCA_013822125.1 Erythrobacter sp.
TTGCCAGCCCGCCGCAATCGGTGCCCCGCCTGCGCCAGGCGCTCCACATGTTGGGCGAGCGCCTGGGTTTTACGCAAGGCGGCCATGCCAGCAAAGCGCTGGTCCACGCGCTTACCGCGCTGCCGCACGACCTGCTGATCGGGTTCGATGACGCCAGCGTCGAGCGCGTTTCCACTGCTATGATGAGCCTGGTCGATCGCCCGCGCCCGCGGCTGGTCATGGTCGAGGCGCCGCTGGCGCGGCACATGTTCGTATTCGCGTGGTTCCCGCGCGATCTGCTGGCGACGCAGGTGAGGCTCCAGGTCCAGGCGATGTTCGAGGAGCACGACGGGGTCGAGGTGCTCGACTGGGGGCTTGAAGTCGAGGGCGGCAACCTTGCCATGCTGCGGTTTGTGCTCGACATCCGCAACGCGAAGGCGCCGCTCGACGAGGACAAGCTCGAAACCCGCTTGCAAGACATGCTGCGCGGCTGGGGCGAGGCGGTCGAACGGCAGCTGGGCCAGTTGGAGGATCCCTCGCGGGCGGCGGCGCTGGCGGCGCGCTATGCTTACGCTTTCCCGCAAAGCTACCGGATCGAGCATGGCCCGGCCGAGGCGGCCGTCGACATCCTGCGGCTGCGCAGCCTGGCGGGCGACGAGGCGAGGGATCGCGATGCGCGGCTCTATCGCCTGCCGGGCGACCGGGCCGATTGCCTGCGGATGAAGATCTATCAGCAGCAAGGTGCGCTGCCGCTTTCCGACGCCGTCCCGGCGCTGGAAAACTTCGGCTTCCGCGTGCTGACCGAGGTGCCGACTTCGCTCGATCAGGGGAGGCTGGGGACGATCCATGACTTCATCCTGGCGCTTCCCGAGGGCGATATGGCAGATGCGCTGCTCGCTCGCGCGGATACGATCGGGAGCGCGATCGCATGCGTATTGAACGGGCAGGCCGAGGACGATCCGTTCAACCGCCTGATCGCGGGGACGGGGTTGACCGCGCAGCAGACCGACTGGCTGCGCGCCTTCTATCGCTACTTGCGCCAGACCGGCCTGAGTTTCACCATCTACACCGTGGTCGATGCGCTGCGAGCCGCGCCGCAGGTGACACGGGCGCTGGTCGATCTGTTCGTCGCACGCCACGATCCCGGCTTTGCCGGCAATCGCGAGACCGCCGCCGCCGAAGCGACGCAGGCGCTGCGTCGAGGCCTGGGGAACGTCGCCGCGATCAACGATGACCGGCTGCTGCGGCTTTACCATGCACTGATCAAGGCGATCCTGCGCACCAATGCCTTTGCCCCCGCCAGTCGTGAAGCGCTGGCTTTCAAGATAGACTCTGCCCTGGTGCCGGGCCTGCCCAAGCCGGTGCCGTGGCGCGAAATCTGGGTTTATTCGCAGCGTGTGGAGGGCATCCATCTGCGCGCCGGGCCGGTTGCGCGCGGGGGCCTTCGCTGGTCCGACCGGCGCGACGATTTCCGCACCGAAATCCTCGGCTTGATGAAGGCCCAGCGGGTCAAGAACGCGGTGATCGTGCCCACCGGGGCAAAGGGCGGCTTCTATCCCAAGCAGCTGCCTTCGCTCGCGCGCGACCGCGACGGATGGGCTGCCGAAGGGCAGGCAAGCTACGAGATATTCATCCGCACGCTGCTGTCGGTCACGGACAATATCGTCGACGGCAAAGTGGTCCATCCCGACGGCGTTGTGATCCTCGACGGCGAAGACCCCTATTTCGTGGTCGCCGCCGACAAGGGCACCGCACGCTTTTCCGATGTCGCCAATGGAATTGCACAGAAAGCCGATTTCTGGCTTGGCGATGCCTTCGCCAGCGGCGGCTCGAACGGCTATGACCACAAGGCCATGGGCATCACCGCCAAGGGTGCCTGGATGTCGGTCCAGCGGCACTTCCTCGAAATGGGGATCGACGTGCAGAAGGATCCGGTGCGCGTGATCGGCTGCGGCGACATGTCGGGCGACGTGTTCGGCAACGGCATGCTGCTGTCGAAATCGATCCGGCTTATCGCAGCGTTCGACCATCGCCATATCTTCATCGATCCCGATCCCGATCCGGCGAAAAGCTGGGCCGAGCGCAAACGGCTCTACGACCTGCCGCGATCGAGCTGGGGGGATTACGACGCTTCGCTCATTTCGAAGGGTGGCGGCGTCTGGTCACGCGATGCCAAGACGATCAAGCTGTCGAAGCGAGCTTGCGACGCGCTGGGGCTGGACGAGGCAGAGTTCGAGCCCGATGCGCTGATCAGCGCCATCCTGAAAAGCCCGGTGGACCTGATCTGGTTCGGCGGGATCGGCACCTATATCAAGAGCGAGGCCGAGAACAACGTGCAGGTGGGCGACCCCGCCAACGACGCGCTGCGCGTCAATGCAGGCGATCTGCGCGCCAAGGTGATCGGCGAAGGTGCCAACCTCGGCGTGACGCAGTCCGGCCGGATCGCCTTTGCCCTGCAAGGCGGGCGGATCAACACCGACTTCATCGACAATTCGGCTGGCGTCGATTGTTCGGACAATGAGGTGAACATCAAGATCGCGCTGGCGGCGGCAACCCGTTCCGGCCAGCTTTCGGAGAAGCGGCGCATCGCACTGCTGGTCGAAATGACCGACGAGGTCGCCGGAATCGTGCTCGAAGACAACCGGCTCCAGGCGCTCGCACTGTCGATCGCCGAGACGGGCGGGGCACGCACGGCAGCCGCGCACATGCGGTTGATCGAAAAGCTGGAGGAAACGGGCAATCTTGATCGCCGCACCGAGGGCCTGGCCGATCACGAAAGCTATGCCCGCCGCGCCAGCGAGGGCCACGGCCTCACCCGCCCCGAACTTGCGGTGCTGCTGTCTTCGGCCAAACTGGCGCTGCAGGATGCCATCGAGAAGAGCGATCTCGTGCGTGACAGCGCGCTCGAGCCGCTGCTGGTCGAAGGCTTCCCGCAGCCGATGCGCAAGGCATTCCACAAGCAGCTGGCCGGCCACCAGCTGCGCGGCGAGATCATCGCCACCAGGCTCGCCAACCGCGTAGTGAACAGGCTGGGGCTGATCCATCCATTCGAGCTGGCCGAAGAAGAGGCGGTGGGACTGGCACAGATTGCCTCCGCCTACATTGCCGTCGAACGACTGCTCGATCTGGAAGACCTGTGGCAAGCGATCGAGAGCAGCAAGATGCCCGAAAAAGCGCGCCTGCTCCTGCTCGAACGCGCGGCGGCGGCAATCAGCTCGCATATGGCGGATATCCTGCGCCAGAGCGGCGGCACGCTCGCCCCCAGCGCGGCAATTGCGACGCTGGCGCCCGCAGTGGGCGAGCTTTCGGGCGCTGCCGACAAGTTGCTTTCGGCCCCGGTCCGCGCCCGCTTCGCCCGGCTCGAGGCGCAATTCGTCGAGACGGGAGCGCCAACCGCTCTGGCCGCCAGGGTGGTGCACCTGTTCGAAATCGACGGTTCGATTGGGCTCGCCGGGCTCGCACGCGAGAGCGGCATGGAGCCCGAGCTGATCGCAACCGCCTTCATCGATCTGGGCGCACGGCTGGGGCTCGACTGGGCGCAGCAGACCGCCGAGGGCATGGCGCCTTCCGATCCGTGGGAAAGGCTGTTGGTCAACGGCCTGGCGCGCGATTTCCAGCACATGCGGATCGATTTCCTGCGACGGTGCTGCAATCGTGACGCCACCTTGATTGCCTCGGTCGAACAGTGGGCCGGCCAGCAAGCGGTAGCGGTGGCACAGTTTGCCGCAGCCATCGCCCGGGCACAGGCGCAGACTCCGGCGGCCCCGGCCATGCTGGCACAGATCGCGATCCAGGCGAGGAACCTGCTCGAACGCTGACCGGCTCCGATCCGCCTCGCTGCGGCGCGTCGCGCTTGACGCGTGCACTTTTTGCGGCAACGCATGCGCGCCATGGATAAAGCGGATGTCGTGATCGTCGGTACGGGCCACGCCGGAGCGCAGGCCGCCATAGCCTTACGCCAGCACGGACACGAGGGAACAATCATGATGCTTGGCCGCGACAGCGAGCCTCCATATGAGCGCCCGCCGCTGTCCAAGGAATATCTGGCTGGCGAAAAACCGTTCGAGCGCATCCTGATCCGCCCTGCGCAATTCTGGGCCGAGCGGGACATCGACCTGCGGCTGGGCTGCACGGTCGCAGCGGTCGATAGCGAAGCACATCAGGTCACGCTAGCCGGCGGCGAACATGTCACCTACCGCAAGCTGATATGGGCAGGCGGTGGCGACCCGCGCCGCCTGTCATGCCCCGGCGCAGGTCTCGCGAGTGTCCATGTGGTGCGCGACAAGAGCGATGTCGACGCCATCATCGCCGAGCTTGAACGCGGCGCCGGCAAGGTGGCGGTAATCGGCGGCGGCTATATCGGGCTCGAGGCTGCCGCGGTGCTGCGCAAGCTGGGCTGCGAGGTGACGGTGATCGAAGCGCTGCCGCGCGTGCTCGCGCGCGTGGCGGGTGAGGAACTGTCGGCGTTCTACCAGGACGAACACCGCAACCAGGGCGTCGAAATCCGGCTGGATTGCGAAGTCGAAGCGATCGAGGAGGGCAATGGCCGTGCCACCGGCGTGCGGCTGGCCGGCGGCGAGATCATTGCCTGCGACATGGTGATCGTGGGGATCGGCATCATCCCATCGGTCGGCCCGCTGATCGCGGCAGGAGCGGCGGGGAGCAACGGGGTCGATGTCGACGTCCATTGTCGCACCACGCTTGACGATGTCTTTGCCATCGGCGACTGCGCGGTTCACGCCAATCCCTTTGCCGATTCTGCGGTGATCCGGCTCGAATCGGTGCAGAATGCCAACGACATGGCGACCGTCACCGCACGCGCGATCATGGGCGATTTGCAACCCTATCACGCATTGCCGTGGTTCTGGTCGAACCAGTATGACCTGAAGTTGCAGACCGCGGGCCTCTCGCTCGGATACGATGAGACGGTGCTGCGCGGCGATCCCGCGGCGCGAAAGTTCACGGTCGTCTATCTCAAGCAGGGCAGGCCGATCGCTTTCGACTGCGTCAACAACGTCAAGGACTATGTCCAGGGCCGCAAGTTGCTCGAAGCGGGTATCGACAAGGTCGATCCGGAAACTCTCGCCAACCCCGATATCCCGCTCAAGGATCTGCTCTAGAGGCGTGCCATTGCCCAGCGCGCAGCTTCGGCCACTACCGGATCGGGATCGTGCAAGAGCGCAGCAACCGGGCCTGACAACCGGGAGTCCCCGCTGTTGCCCGCTGCGATAAGGCAGTTGCGGATGAAGCGGTCACGTCCGATCCGCTTGATCGGCGAACCGGAAAAGACCTGGCGGAAAGCGGCATCGTCGAGCGCCAGCAAATCGCCGAGTTCGGGTGCGACAAGTTCCGCCCGTGGCAGGAAGTCCCTGTGGCACGCCGCGGCGGCGGCAAACTTGTTCCACGGGCATACGGCGAGGCAATCGTCGCAGCCATAGATGCGGTTGCCGATTGCCGCGCGGAACTCTTCCGGGATTGCTCCCTTGTGCTCGATGGTGAGATAGGAAATGCAGCGCCGCGCATCGAGCCGGTAGGGCGCGGGAAAAGCCTGAGTGGGGCAGGCCTGCTGGCAGGCATCGCACGATCCGCAAAGGTCGCTGTGCGGCGCATCGGCGGTGAGCGCGAGCGTGGTATAGATCGAACCGAGGAACAGCCAACTGCCGTGTTCGCGGCTGACCAGGTTCGTGTGCTTGCCCAGCCAACCGATACCCGCCGCCTCACCCAGCGGCTTTTCCATCACCGGTGCGGTATCGACGAACAGCTTGAGTTCGCAGCCCGGCTCTTGCGCCACCAGCCAGCGTGCCAACGCCTTGAGCCGCTTCTTCAGCGTATCGTGATAGTCTCGCCCTTGCGCATAGACCGAGATGCGCGCCTTCGACGGGTAGTCCTCGAGCGCAAGCGGATCGTGCGCCGGGGCATAGCTCATGCCCAGCACGATCACGCTTTGCGCCGCGCTCCACAGCGATTGCGGGCCGCGCCGCTGATCGGCGCGTTCTGCCATCCACTCCATCGAGCCGTGACATCCCTCGCCCAGCCACTGTTCGAGGCGGCGCGCACGCAGCGGATCGTCGGCGGCGGGGCAAATGCCGAAGGCGACAAAGCCGAGCCGTTCGGCCTCGGCCTTCAGCCGTTGGCGCAAGCCGTCGTTTATCGCAGCATTAACCAAGCTTGGGGTTGCTCCCGTTCAGTCATGAGGGTTAATCGACGCCCATGGACTTGGCGCTAGGCGATCCCACGAAGGCAGGCAATCCCGCGGGCGCGCGCGCCTTGGCTATCGACGCGCGGGGGCTGGTAAAGCGGTTCGACGGCACGCTGGCGGTCGACGGCGTCGATATCGCGGTCGAAGAAGGCGCGATCTACGGCATTCTCGGCCCCAATGGTGCGGGCAAGACCACGACCTTGCGCATGCTGTTGGGGATCATCGACCCGGATCAGGGGGTCCGCCGCGTATTCGGGCATGACCGCCCGCACGAGATTGCCCGCCTGATCGGATATTTGCCCGAAGAGCGCGGGCTCTATCCGGCGATGAAGGCGATCGAGGCGATTGCCTTCATGGGCGCACTGCGCGGGCTGCCGCTGGCTGAGGGGCGCAAGCGGGGGCTCGAACTGCTCGAACAGCACGATCTGGCCCATGCCGCGCAGCGCCAGATCAGGCAGCTGTCCAAAGGAATGGCGCAGACCGTGCAATTGCTGGGCACACTGGTGCACCACCCGCGGCTAGTGGTGCTCGACGAGCCCTTCAGCGGGCTCGACGCGATCAACCAGGGCAAACTCGAGGCGATGATCCGCCGCCTGGCGCAGCAGGGTACGACGGTGATCTTTTCCACCCACGTGATTCACCATGCCGAACGATTGTGCGAGAGCGTGGCGATCATCGCAGGGGGTAAGGTCCCCTATGCCGGCTCGGTCGAGGCAGCGCGCGACCGCATCCCGGCGCAGGTCCGGCTGGAAACCCGTGCGCGCGAAGGCGCCTGGCTGGCCGCATTGCCGCCCGATGCCCGGCGCGAAGGGGACCTGTTCATGTTCTCGTTGCCCGACACCGGGGTCGAACCGCTGCTGCGGCAATTGATCGAAGGCGATGCCGGAATCCTTTCGCTCTCGATCGAGCGTGCGGGGCTGCACGATGCCTTCGTCCATATCGCTGGCGAAGCTGCCGCGCGCGCGCTGGCCGAGGATGCATCTGGGGAGGCGAAGTGATGAGCGAAGCCATGTCCGCGTCGTCCACGCCCGATTCCCGGCTTCCGCTGGCCAGCGCGGCCTGGGTGGTGGCGCGGCGCGATTTCCTCGCGGTCCTGTTCAGCCGCGCGTTCCTGTTCTTCCTGCTCGGGCCGCTGTTCCCGGTGATCGTCGGCGCGCTGGCAGGCGGGATCAGCGGCCAGGTCCAGCGCGAGGCGACCAGCAGCGAGATCGCGCTGGCAATGGACGGGGCCGATAACGCCGCCATGATCGCGGCGGGAGAAACCCTACGTCCGCAGCTCGGCTGGATGCTGCCTCATCTCACACCGCTGCCGCAGGCGGGTGGTGCCGGGTTCGACGCCCGCGCCTTTCTCGAGCAGAAACGCGGCAACTACGCCGCGATCGCAGAGGGCTCGCTCGCTCACCCTGAGCTGGTCGGGACCAGCGAGCAGGTCGAGCGCTGGCAGGGCACGATCGGCCTGATCGCCGCAACTGCCGCCGGTACAAGCCCCCATACCTTCCCGCCCGTGCGTACCGAGCTGGTCGCAACCAGCGCCTCGGCGGAACGCAGCAACCGGATCAGGACAGCGCAGGCCGCACAAATGCTGCTGTTCCTGCTGACCATGCTGCTGGCGGGAATGGTGCTGTCCAACCTCGTCGAGGAAAAGGCCAACAAGATCATCGAGATTCTGGCGGCCGCAATCCCGATGGACGCGGTGTTCATGGGCAAGCTCGTCGCCATGCTCGGCGTGTCGTTTGTTGGCCTAGCGGTGTGGGGCGGATTGGGCTTGGCGTTCTGGAGCCTGGCCGGCGATGCGGTCGTGCTTCGGACCGGATTCGATCCTGCGGCGCTTCCTGCCCCTGCAGTCGGCTGGCCGTGGTTCCTTGCGCTCGGCGTGCTCTATTTCGCCATGGCCTACCTGTTGCTGGGGTCGCTGTTCCTCACCATCGGGGCGATGGCGGCAACGGTGCGCGAAGTGCAGACGCTGTCGATGCCCGTCACCATGATGCAGCTGATGGTGTTCTTCATCGCCGCCTATACCATCACCCAGCCGGGTACAGTGCTCGAGCTGCTGGCGATTGCTTTTCCGTTGAGCTCGCCCTTCGCAATGATGGCGCGCGCCGCCTTGCAGGACGCGCTTTGGCCGCATGCGCTCGCGCTGATATGGCAAGGGTTGGCCGTATTGCTGATCGTGCGCGGCGGTTCGCGGCTGTTCCGCACAAGGGTGATGAAATCAGGCAAGGGTGGGCGGGGCCAACCGCGCCGCAGGTGGTTTCGCCGGGCATTGCCGGGTTGATCCGGCCTCCATCCAGGGATCGGTCGCAAATCGAAACCTTCTATTGACATTCCTGTCAATAGAAGCAGGATAACACGATCAGCAAGCGCGGTCGGAGAATCGCCGAGCACGGAGAGAGAGATGGCTTCAATCGCCCCCGAACGCCCGCAGGTGCGCACTTCGCCAACCGCGCACCAGGCATTGCGCGAACATCTGGAGCATCACCCCGATGACCGGCTGGTGCATAGGCACAAATGGGATGTCAGCCGCTCTGACATCTATGCCGAGGACCGCTGGCAGCCGATCTTCAAGGAAATGCGCGCGGCAGGGCCGCTGCACTACATCCCCGAAAGCCCGTTCGGCCCCTATTGGGCCGTGGTCCAGCACAAGGCGATCCAGCATATCGAATCGCTGCCAGAGCTATTTTCGTCGAGCTGGGAATATGGCGGGATTACGATCCTCGAGCGGCTCAGCGACGAGGAACTCGCGGCGCGCGGGCTGGTGGAGCGGCGCGAGTTGCCGATGTTTATCGCCATGGACCGCCCGCAGCACACGGGCCAGCGCCGCACCGTCGCACCCAAGTTCACCCCCAGCGGGATCGCTGATATGGAAGGCGAAATCCGCCAGCGCACCGGCGAATTGCTAGATACGTTGCCGCGCGGCGAAGTGTTCGACTGGGTCGACAAGGTCTCGATAGAGCTAACCACCGGCATGCTCGCGATCCTGTTCGGCTTCCCATGGGAGGATCGCCGCCTGCTAACCTTCTGGTCAGACTGGTCGGGCGATACCGAACTGGCCACGGTGCGCGAGCTTGACGAGATGCGCTGGGGCATTCTGCAGGAAATGGCGGCCTATTTCCAGTCGCTCTGGATCGAACGCACGCATCAGGCCGGCGGCGACGATCTGATCTCGATGATGATCCATTCCGAAGCCATGAACCAGATGAGCCCGCAGGAATTCATGGGCAATCTGATTCTGCTGATCGTGGGCGGCAACGATACCACGCGCAATACCATGAGCGGGATCATCCATGACTTCGACAAGTTCCCCGACCAGCGCAAACTGTTCGAGGAGAACCCGGACCTGATCCCCAACGCGGTGCAGGAATGCATCCGTTACCAGACCCCGCTCGCGCATATGCGCCGCACCTGCACCGAGGACACCGAAATGTTCGGGCAGCAGGTCAAGAAGGGCGACAAGCTGGTCCTGTGGTATATTTCGGCCAATCGCGACGAGGAAGTGTTCGACAACCCCGACAAGCTCGACATTACGCGCGAGAACGCGCGGCGGCATATCGCCTTCGGCTATGGCATCCACCGCTGCGTAGGGGCGAGACTGGCCGAATTGCAGCTGCGCGTCCTGCTGGAGGAGATGCACAAGCGGCGCATGCGGGTGCATGTTGCGGGCGATGTCGAGCGCGTGCGCGCCAATTTCGTCCACGGTTTCCGCAAGCTGGAAGTCGAGATCACCAGCTTCTGATCAGGGCGCTGCGTTCGGGGCGTCCCGGCGTTACTGCACTCTCCACACCTTGAGCTGCGGCGAGCCGCGCAGATCGACCGGCTCCAGCCACGAAGGCGGATCGTCCCTGAGCAGGCGCGCGGCCAGGCTTGCCTTGCCCCCAATCGCCATTAAATCGGTCGACTCGCGCAGGCCGCTGCAAATAACCACATAATCCGCCCGATAGCGGGCGACGATGGGGCGGGCGGTTTCGGAGTTGCCGGAAAAGGCGTCCGTTACGTCGCGCATCGCGCGCTGCGCGCGGCGGTGCCTGACTGCGACTACGGTGTGGCGGCTGCTGTGCAGGAGTGTCGGGGCGATACCGGGCGGGCTGAACAGCACCGATGGCGCAAGCTGATCGAGCAGGTGCGCATCGCCCTGAAGCCCGCACCCGGATTCGCGCAGGCTTTCGGGGCCGCCGCCGGTACTGTGCGTTGCCAATTTGCTGACCGCGATCACTGGAGCGGCCGGCATCACTACGGCGACAAGCGCGAGCACGCCGGCGAGACGACTTCCCCACCAGTCTGCGTTGCGGGCGGCCCGAGCGATCCGATCGGCCAGCCACCCCAGCGCAATCGCGCCGATAACTGCCGCAAAGGCCATCGAACCAAAGTTCAGCACCCCGGCGATGAGCGCTACGACCAGCAATAGCGAATATTCTAGCCACCAGTGCCTTAGCCAGTCCTTGCTGCGCATCGTCAGCACAACCCCGATAACAAGCGCGATCAACCCCTGGAACAGCGCCGGAACAGCCAGCGCGGCATCCTGCCGCCAGACCGGTACCCACCCGGATGTGGCCTGATACCCGTGGCCGCACGCCATCTGGTCAAGCAGCCCAAGCGGCGGCGCCAGACACTGCCCGCCAGTGAGCGCGACAAAGCCCAGCGCCAGCGCGCCGACCAGGCAGAAAAGCGCAAACAGCATCGGGCGCGTCAGCTGCGGCAGCGCGGCGATGGCGCCGACGCCCAGGGCAGATACAAGAAAAAACCCGATCTGCGGGGGTGAGATCACATCGCAATGGACGGCCAGGTCGGCCACACCGCGCGTCAATGCGAAGACCGCCACCATGCCCAGCGCCATGATCTGCATGTATGCAACCAGCCACCCGCGCAACTGCGGTTCGCGCAGCCATCGCAGGGCCAGTACGCCGCCGAAAGCCGCCGTCAACGGCAGCATCTCGACCGAGATCATACAGCCAGCGGCCATCGCAAGGCCCGCGGCCGCGCCGCCATTCATCGGAGAGCGCCACGAGATCGCCCACAATGCCAATGCCGCGGCCAGTATCTGGTACGCGCGGTGATCGATACTGAGCGGTTGAACCTGTTCGACTATCGCCGGGGCAAGCCCGGCCGCAAGGCAGGTAAAAACTGCGGCCTCGACACCATGCAATCGCCAGGCCAACCGCCCCACCACCGCCAGGACCAGCCCCAGGATCAGCAGGGGAGCGGCGATCATCGTCGCCTGCTCTGCTGCCGCCTGCCCCACGAGCGGCGTGAGCAGCGTGATCGATAGCCACAGCGGCGCATCGACCAGCCGCGACATATCCATCAACATGCCGTCGCCGACGGCAATGCGGTACTGGTGCAGATCGTACCAACCCTGCCCGGCAATCAGATCGCGGACCTGCGCGAGACGCAGCGAATCGGCAGAATCGGGCACGCGGCCCTGCGCAACGTCGCTTCCCGCCATCGCAAGCAGCAGTCCGCACAATCCCGCCCAGACGAGGAAGATGGCCCGGCCCGGCCTGTCCCCGGGTCTGGCACGTCGATCGAACGAGTTCATTTCGCTGTACTGACCAAGTCCAGCCCCCCTTGCAGCAGTCGGTTCAGCCCGAATCCGACCGTGACTGCAGCCGATCCCGCCATGATGAGAGGCGGCTGAGGCAGTCGGCGCAATCTGCGCGCTGCTTCAATCGGCCAGAAGTTTGGGACACTGCAAGCGCGCCGCAAGAAGCGCAAGATCATGGAGCGTGAGCGTGTCGTCGAACACCACCCCGTATTGCCTGCCGCTGCGCCAGCGGACCTTGGCCCGGTTCTCGCGCAGCCCGCCGCCCTCAAGCCGCACCGACTGGTCGATCGCCAGCAAGTTATCACACTCGATCCTGGCGCCCTGTTGCGAAAGATTTTCCGCAAAGGCCTCACATCGACCCGCCAGGGTTATGACCTTCAGAGGGAACTGGATGCCCAGCCTGATGCTGCGTTTTGGGAAGTCGCCCACTTCAGATACCAGCCGGTCGACATCGACCGGTCCGGTAAATTCGAAGCCGGCCTCGCGCCCCCTGATCCAGCGGCACTCCATTTCGAACCGGTCGCCGCATTGCAGTTCAAGTTCGACCTGTTTGCATTCGGGCATTGCATGAAACAGCTTCACGCTGACGCCGGTTGCTGAAACATCGCGCAGCACGCAGACGAATTCGCCATAGGTGCTGATCAATTTGGCAGCGCGGATCAGCAGCCTGAAGCGGGGCGCGTGGCGAAGTTCCTCCGCGTCGCCGCCGACTGTATCCACATCAGGTCGGAATGCCGCATGATCCATCGGAGCAATCCCCCAAATCGAGCAGGCGGCTACCGCTGCCCGAGAATCTCAATTTCGCGTTGGCTAACAGTCGGCATTGTAAGGGCAAAAGGGTTAAGGCAGAGATAATGACAAAAGTGGCCGCGCACGGATGGTCCGGCGCTAAACTGCAACCGGACATTCACGCTGGCTGGACCCCAGTTTTTGCAGTCGCGCACCCCTTCGCTTGCGCTCGGGAGTTTCGACCCAAACCGATCCCCCGGATCGGTTCGTGCAGTCGCGCACCCCTTCGCTTGTGCTCGGGAGTTTCGACCCAAACCGATCCCCCGGATCGGTTCGTGCAGTCGAAACTGGTGCGGGTGGCGGGACTCGAACCCGCACGACCAAAGGTCAGGGGATTTTAAGTCCCCGGCGTCTACCATTCCGCCACACCCGCACTGCGGGCACGGTCTAGCCAAGCGGGCGGACGCGGGCAATCACTGGTCGTTGAGCCGACGGCGTATTTCCTTGCCGGCCTTGAAGAACGGGACGCGCTTCGACGGAACATCGACCGTCGCCCCGGTGCGCGGATTGCGGCCTTGGCGGGATTCGCGGGCGCGCGTCGAAAAGGCCCCGAAACCGCGCAATTCCACCCGACCGCCTTCGGCAAGGCGCCCGGCGATCTCGCCGAAGAAGATGTCGGCCACCTGCTCGATTTCGTCGGCGCGCAAATCCGGGTTGTCCTTGTGGAGCGCCTGCAAAAGCTCGGATCTGATCATGTCACTCTCCCGATCGCCTCGTGCACCAAGGGTGCCGGAGGGCGCGACCGCCAGCGGGGTTGCCCCCAGTTCACGCATGCGGCGCTGCGACCCGACCGCCGGTTGAACCGCATTGTGTCAGAGCAGCCGCATAATCGCAAGCTTTTGCAACAGGATTTGAGATTATTGGAACAGGAAATGGCCGCGGCCAGGGTTAGCCGTTTTCGAGCAATTCCTCAGGGGCAATGCCCAGCCGCCGCATCCGCGCGTGGATTTCAGGCCACTCCGAGCGCAGGAAATCGGCCTTCTCCCTCTGCCGCAGGCGCTCGGCCGCGCCCTTCACGACATACATCCCCACACCGCGCTGGACTTCGACCAGCCCATCGATCTGGAATTGCTGATAGGCCTTGGCGACGGTGAGAGGATTGGCCCCCTGTTCGGATGCCAGCACCCGCACCGAGGGCAGCATGTCGCCTTCCGCATACTTGCCTTCGATGATTGCCGCAGCG
>PNJY01000067.1 GCA_013822125.1 Erythrobacter sp.
GGAGATCGTGCAGCGGCTCGAAAGCGGTTCGGTTCCGCTCGACGAATCGATCGCGCTGTACGAGCGGGGCGAGGCGCTGCGCAAGCAGTGCCAGGCGCGGCTCGACACGGCGCAGCAACGGATCGAACGGATCGTGGCTGACCGCGAAGGTCGGCCAGGCGGCACCACGCCGCTCGACAGCGAAGTTTAGCCCGCGATGCTGGCAGACACCGAAGCCGATCGGCTGGAGGATCAGTTCTTGCGCATCCAGCGCGAAATCGATTCGGTGTTCGATGCCTTCCTTCCCGTCACCGATGAACCACGTTCGCGCCTGATCGAGGCAATGCGTTACGCCGCGATCGGCAGCGGCAAACGCATTCGCCCGCTACTGCTGGTTGGTACAGCCGAGCTTTTCGGTGTTCACCGCGATGCCGCGCTGCGGGCGGCCTGCGCGATCGAGTCGATTCACGTCTATTCGCTGATCCATGACGACCTGCCCTGCATGGACGACGACGACACGCGCCACGGCAAGCCCACGGTCCACAAGGCATTCGATCAGGCGACCGCCGTGCTTGCGGGCGATGCGCTGCACGCGCTGGCCTTCGAGATTCTGACCGACCGGGCAACCAGCAATGATCCATTCTCCAGCGCCGAGATGGTCGAAACGCTGGCCCGGGCCAGCGGGATGAACGGCATGGCGGGCGGGCAGATGATGGATATGGCCGCCGTCGGGGCGGCCTTCGACCTGCGCACGGTTACTCGCCTGCAACAGCTCAAGACCGGGGCGCTTCTGGCGGCCGCGGTGGAGATGGGCGCGATATTGGGGCGGGTGCCTCCCGAAGGGCGCGCGCACTTGCGGGCCTATGCGCGCGATATCGGGCTGGCATTCCAGATCGCCGACGATCTGCTCGACCACGAAGGCGATCCGACGAGGACGGGCAAGGCGGTGCGCAAGGACGAAGGCCAGGGCAAGGCCACCTTCGTCAGTTTGATGGGTGCAGGCAAAGCCCGCGAACAGGCCGATGCGCTGGTCGAACAGGCAATCGGGCACCTTGCAAGCCATGGCGAGGAGGCATGGCTGCTTCGCGCATTGGCCCGCTTTATCGTGGAGAGAGACAGGTGAACACAAAGGCACACGAGCGCATTGGCGTATATCCAGGCACCTTTGATCCGATCACGCTGGGCCATGCCGACATCATCCGGCGCAGTGCCAAGCTGGTCGATCGGCTGATTATCGGTGTCACAACGAATCCTTCCAAGGACCCGATGTTTTCGACCGAAGAGCGGCTCGCCATGGTCGAGCGCGAGGTCGCAGCCCTGAACCTGACCAACGTCGAGGTCACGAGTTTCAACGCGCTGCTGGTGAAATTCGCGCGCAAGCTTGGCGCGACGGTGCTGATCAGAGGCCTGCGCGCTGTGGCGGATTTCGAATACGAATACCAGATGGCGGGTATGAACCAGCAGCTCGACCCCATGATCGAGACGGTATTCCTGATGGCCGACGTATCGCTGCAACCGATCGCGTCCAAGCTGGTCAAGGAAATCGCGCTGTTCGGCGGAGACATCGGCCCTTTCGTCAGCGAGGCGGTGCTGCGCGATGTCTCCGCCCGGGTCGAACTAAGCGGACGGCTCGGCGATTATTGAGCATAGTTTCGCCGCGAGAGGCTGTGCAGGTCACCCGCATCATTCATTGCAGTGACAGTCGTCGCCCGCTAGAGCGCAGCCCAACGATGCAGTTTTCCTCAGCTTTGTAGCTGCCCAAATGTGAAGGCCCAGATGTACCACAGACTTCTCGCTTCCTTCGCCGCTCTCGCTCTTGTTGCCACGCCCAATGCCGCGCTTGTGGCGCAGGACGATGACGAGGACGCGCCTGCCGCGCCGCGTACATACGCGCCGGTCAACTTCAACATGCAGGAAGATCTCGAGAACATCTGGTTGCTCGATCTTTCCAACGGTGAGCGCGTGGCGATCCGCCTGATGGCCGACTGGGCGCCCAACCATGTCGAGCGGATCAAGACGCTGACGCGGCAGGGTTTCTATGACGGTGTGATCTTCCACCGCGTGATCGAAGGATTCATGGCGCAGGGCGGCGATCCCACCGGCACGGGGCAGGGCGGCTCGCCGCTGCCCGATCTCGAGGCTGAGTTCAACCCGATGCCGCATGTGCGCGGCACGATTTCGATGGCGCGCGCCGCCGACGAGAACAGCGCAAACAGCCAGTTCTTCATCGTATTCTATCCGCGTTTCTCGCTCGACAAGCGTTATACCAATCTAGGGCGGGTGATCAGCAACATTGCCGCAGTCGATGCCATCGATCGCGGCGAGCCGCCGGCCAGTCCCACGCGCATCCTCCAGGCTTCGATCGCTTCGGACAACAAGCCAGCGCCGGTAATCGCTCCGCCCGCCGAAGAAACCCCGATCACTGCCGACCTTCTCAACGCACCCCTGGGTGAATAAGGCGGCCGCGCCGCCCGGGGCCACCCGCTGCCATGCGTGTTGAATTGTTCGATTTCGATCTTCCGCAGGACAGAATCGCCCTGCGCCCCGCGCAACCGCGCGACGCGGCGCGGATGCTGGTGGTTTCGGGACAGGGCGGCTTCGAGGACAGGCAAGTGCGCGATCTGCCGAAATGCCTTCGTGCGGGCGATATGCTGGTCTTCAACGATACGCGGGTGATCCCGGCGCAACTCGAAGGAATGCGCGGCGAAGCCCGGATCGGCGTGACTCTGCACAAGCGCGTGGACCTGCGGCGTTGGCAGGCCTTTGTCCGCAATGCCAAGCGACTGCGCGAAGGCGACACGATCACATTCGCCACTGATGTTGCCGCGATCGCTGAGGAACGCCATGCAGATGGTTCATTCACATTGTGTTTTCAGGGAACCGAACCCGTCGAGATGCTACTCGAACGCGCGGGGCGGATGCCGCTGCCGCCGTACATCTCGAGCAAGCGCGAGGCCGATGATCGGGATCGCCGGGATTACCAGACCATGTTCGCAGCGCGTGATGGCGCAGTGGCCGCACCAACCGCCGCACTGCATTTCACGCCCGAACTGTTGGCCGGTCTCGCTGTTGCTGGAATCGGGCATGAAACGCTGACTTTGCATGTCGGTGCCGGCACATTCCTGCCGGTCAAGGTGGACGACACCGTCGATCACGAAATGCATGCCGAATGGGGGAAGATCGATGCCGCGACGGCCGGCAGGCTCAACGCAGTGCGCGCGAAGGGCGGCAGGATTATCGCGGTGGGCACCACGTCCTTGCGGCTGCTCGAATCAGCCGCCAATGAGGAGGGCATGATCGAGCCATTTGCGGGGGACACCGCGATTTTTATAACCCCCGGCTATCGATTCCGCGCGGTTGACGGGTTGATGACCAATTTTCACCTGCCGCGTTCGACCCTGTTCATGCTGGTCAGTGCAATGATGGGGCTAGACCGCATGCACCAGGCCTATGCCCATGCAATTGCTCAAGGCTATCGTTTCTACTCGTACGGCGATTCGTCGCTTCTACTGCCCTGATAAAAATACGTTGTAATTTGCAACTTACATCACTAGCTGAGCCGGACCATTCTTGCGGAGCGCAATGTGCACGATCCAATCCTAGAAATTTCCGGGCTTACCAAGGTCTATACTGGCGGCACCAAGGCGCTGGAAGACGTCGACCTGACCATTCGCAAGGGCGAGATATTCGCACTGCTCGGCCCCAATGGTGCGGGCAAGACCACGCTGATCGGCGCGGTGTGCGGGCTGGTCCGCCCGACCGGCGGCACGATCCGCGCGTTTGGCGGCGATATGGCGCACGATTGGCGGAGCGCGCGTGCGCGGATCGGCCTGGTCCCTCAGGAACTCTCGACCGACATGTTCGAACCTGTGGAACGCGCGGTCGCCTATTCGCGCGGACTGTTCGGCCAACCGCATGACAAGGCCCGGATCGAGGAAATCCTTCGGTCCCTGAGCCTGTGGGACAAGCGCAAGGCCCAGATCCGCGAGCTTTCGGGCGGGATGAAGCGCCGCGTGCTGATCGCCAAGGCGCTGGCGCATGAGCCCGAACTGCTGTTCCTCGACGAACCGACCGCCGGGGTCGATGTAGAGCTGCGCAAGGACATGTGGCGGTTGATCGCCGCCATGCGCGAGCGCGGCGTCACCATCATCCTAACCACGCACTATATCGAAGAGGCCGAGGAAATGGCCGACCGCGTGGGGATCATCAACAAGGGCCGTATCCTGATGGTCGATGAAAAGGCGGCGATGATGGCGCGCCTTGGCCGCACGGAGGCGCGGATCGCGCTGGCGCAACCATTGCCGCAGCTGCCCGATGCGATCGCGCGCTTCCCGGTTGAGCTGACCGCCGACGGGATGGCGCTCGTCTATCGCGGAGGCGACGGCACGGGCAAGGGGCGCGCCGAAGTGGCAGGGCTGACCAAGGCACTGGTCGCTGCAGGCATCGATTATTGCGGCATCGATATCCACGATTCCTCTCTCGAGGACATTTTCGTCGGCCTTCTGGGCCAGCAGCGGGAGGCAGCATGACCGCGTTCAACCTTCGCGGAA
The DNA here is from genome assembly GCA_013822125.1 of Erythrobacter sp. Taxonomy (GTDB): domain Bacteria; phylum Pseudomonadota; class Alphaproteobacteria; order Sphingomonadales; family Sphingomonadaceae; genus Erythrobacter. The sequence continues at coordinate 4,530 of PNJY01000067.1, forward strand.
CTTGGGCAATCTTCACGCGCGAGCTGATGCGCGCGTTCCGCACGGCTTTCCAGTCGATCCTCTCTCCGGTGCTCACCACCTCGCTCTATTTCATCGTGTTCGGCTCGGCGATCGGCGGGCGTATGCCCGCGCTGGGTGGGGTGGAGTATGCCGCCTTCATTATTCCCGGGCTGCTGATGCTCACGCTTCTGGGTGAGACGACCTCAAACGCCAGTTTCGGAATTTACATGCCGCGCTTCACCGGCACCATCTACGAACTGCTCTCGGCGCCCGTGGGCGTTGCCGAAACGCTGATTGGGTTCGTCGGCGCTGCTGCGATGAAGAGCCTGATCCTGGCCGCGATCATCCTGTTCACGGCCAGCTTCTTCGTCGATTATCATATTGCGCATCCGCTGCTGGCGGTGGGTTTCATCGTTCTGGTTTCCGCCAGTTTCTCGCTGTTCGGCTTCATCCTGGGGATCTGGGCCGACAGTTTCGAGAAACTGGGGATCATCCCCATGCTGATCCTGATGCCGCTGACCTTCCTGGGAGGCACCTTCTATTCTATCGATATGCTGCCTGCGCCGTGGGACAAGATCGCAATGGCTAACCCGATCGTCTATCTGGTCAACGGGCTGCGCTGGACATTCTATGGGGCATCGGATGTGTCGATCGGCACTTCTCTGGGGCTGACGCTGGGATTCCTGGCGATCTGCGTTGCTGTAATCGCATTCATCTTCCGCACGGGCTGGCGTTTGCGCGAATGATTCGCTACTGGCGTGGCATGCGCTCACGCCACGCCACTTACGCCGCGATTATTGCGCTCGCTGCGGCTTGCCCCTGCGCCGCCCAGGCCGGATTGCCTGACGGGGTGCGCGCCATGATCGACGCCGCTATTGCCACCTGTGACAAGGGCAGGATCGACACGGTCGTCGGTCTCGCCCGTGCGACCTACCCCGGCGACGGGGCCGAAATCGACTCTATGGTGCAGGAATGGAACCGGCTCGAAGCCGAAAGGTCAGCGCTGGAAAGGCAGATCGAGCAGGAGAAGATCCGGTCCGCCGGACTGTTCGAACGCTGGGGCGGGCAGGGCGAATTCGGCGCTTTTCAGTCGAACGGCAACAGCAGCACACTTGGCGTTTCGACCGCGATCGAACTCGACCGCAACAGCATCGACTGGAGCCACCTGTTGCGCGCGCGTGTGGACTTTCAGAAATCCGGCGGCACGACGAGCCGCGAACAGTTCTTCGTTTCCTACGAACCGCGCTTACAGATCAACGAGGCCATGTTCTCCTTTGCCCTCGCGCAGTTCGAGCGCAATCGCCTGCAAGGCTTCTCCGGACGTTACGCGGTGTCGGGCGGGCTCGGATACAAGCTTCTCGATGATTCGGATCTGACGCTTTCGGTCAAGGCCGGCCCGGCATACCGCGTCACCGATTTCATAACAGGCGAAAGCGAAAACAGGCTGGCGGGCCTTGCGGGCGTCGATCTCGACTGGAAGATCGCCGAACGTCTGTCGCTCTCGCAAGACGCCAACATCGTCGCCGAAACCGGCAGTGCCGCGCAGGTCATTGTCGATTCGTCGAACACCAGCATCAACCTCGTCACCGGGCTCGACGCCAAGGTCAGCGAGCGCCTCAAGACGCGGGTTTCCTACGCCATCGACTATGACAGCAGCCCGCCGGACGGCGCGGTTTCGACGGACACGATGACGCGGATTTCCGTAGTTTACGATTTCTGATCTGCACCGCCCGGTTCAAATTTCCGGTGCACCCGGCAGGCGCGGACGTCATCCCCGGCAAGACCTGTCGTCTGACGCTGCGCCCGGTGGACCGAGCGGCTTGCGCGAGTAAGCGTGGGCGAAAAAGCCCGGTTTGCACAATGCGGGGCGGAACGTGCATTTTCTTTGATCGGGCGGGGCTGCGTTCATTGGGCATCAAGGCCAGATGATCCATCCGTGGTGATGCCCGTTCGCGGGCAATTGCTTGTAAATAATGAAAGAACCCCCCAATGATGAAACAATTGCAGTATGGCGTCGCAACTATTGCACTGGCACTAGTGCCAGGTGCGGCCATGGCACAAAGCTCTGACAGTGCGGTTGAGCCTTACGTCGGAGTCTCTGTCGGCTACCACGATCTTGGCCTTGGCATTCCCGGCGACAACGGCGGCATCTATGGCGGCGTGGCCGGCGCTGATTTCCCCGTCAACGGGCCGATCTTTATCGGCGTCGAAGGCAACTACCACTTCGGTGATGGTGCGATCGACAACGAATACGGGGTTGCAGGGCGCATCGGTTACAAGATCGGCGACAATTCGAAGGTCTATGTGCGCGGCGGCTACCAGGAGGTCGAACTCGACCTTGTTCACATCCTGGGCGGCAATCCGCCTCCGGGGGCGGATGACAGTGATGGCGATTACCTGGTCGGCATCGGCACCGATATCGGATTTGGCACTTCACCACTCCGGTTTCGGCTTGCCGCAGACACGATCTCGTTCGATTCGACCAGGCTGACTGCAGGCGTCCTTTACGCCTTCTGATCTGGCGACATAATGGCTGGAGCGGGGCACTCTTGAACGGGGCTGCCCCGCTCCCTACCGCGCAAACGGAAGGTGACATCTGCCTTTCCGCCCGCTAGGCGCGCGGTCGCAATGGCACCGCGCTTCCAATTCACCATACACGCCACAGACGGCAAAGCGCGCACCGGCACCATCGCGATGCAGCGCGGCGAAATCCGCACGCCCGCGTTCATGCCCGTGGGAACTGCGGCCAGTGTCAAGGCGATGAAGCCTGAAAGCGTGCGCGCCACTGGTGCGGACATCATCCTGGGTAATACCTACCATCTGATGCTTCGCCCGGGTGCGGAGCGGGTCGCGCGGCTTGGCGGGCTGCACAAGTTCATGAACTGGCCGCGCCCGATCCTGACCGACAGCGGCGGATACCAGGTGATGAGCCTTTCGGAGCTACGCAAGCTGACCGAGCAGGGGGTGGAGTTCCGCAGCCATCTCGACGGTTCGAAGCATATGCTCACCCCTGAACGGAGCATGGAGATACAGCGCCTGCTCGGCAGTGACATCGTCATGGCCTTCGATGAATGCCCGCGCGCCGACCAGCCGCGCGATGCAATCGCAAAGAGCATGGAACTGTCGATGCGCTGGGCGCAGCGCAGCCGCAATGCTTTCGATGCCGGGGGCGAGCACGCCGCGCGGGCCGCATTGTTCGGCATCCAGCAGGGCGGGCTAGACGATGGCCTGCGCCGCCACAGCGCCGATGCGCTGACGCAGATCGGTTTCGATGGCTATGCCGTGGGCGGACTGGCGGTGGGCGAAGGGCAGGATGCGATGTTCGCCACGCTCGATTTCGCGCCCGCCATGCTGCCTCAGGGCCGGCCGCGCTATCTGATGGGAGTGGGCAAGCCTGACGATCTGGTGGGTGCGGTGGAGCGCGGGATTGATATGTTCGATTGCGTGCTGCCGACCCGGTCGGGTCGCAACGGGCAAGCCTTCACCTGGGCGGGGCCGCTCAACATCAGGAATGCGCGCCATGCCGAGGATGCCGGCCCGCTCGATGCGTGCTGCTCGTGTGGAGTGTGCGCCACTTATTCGCGAGCCTATCTGCATCATCTGGTCAAATCGGGCGAGATCCTCGGCGCTATGCTGCTGACCGAGCACAATCTCTCATTCTATCAGCAGCTGATGCAGGCGATGCGCAATGCCATTGGTGTGGGGTGCTTCGCGGCTTTTGCCGCCGATTTCCGCCGTGATTACCTGGGGGATGGAGACTGATGGCGCGGTTGCCCGAAGACTGCGCAAGTATGGCCGAGGTTCGCGAGGGGGTGGACGTGCTCGACCGCGAGCTTGTTGCGCTCCTGGCCCGGCGCTTTGGCTACATGCGCGCCGCCGCCCGCATCAAGCCGAGCCGCGACATGGTGCGCGACGAGGCGCGCAAGGCCGCTGTTATTGCCGCGGCCCGTGCTGAGGCGCAGTTGCGCGGCCTGCCTGACGCGGCGGTCACGGAAATCTGGGAGCGCCTCGTTGAAGCCTCGATCGCCTATGAGCTGGCAGAATGGGACGGGCTGCACCGTTGATAGCTGGTAACCGGGGCCTCAATAAGTCCCGTCCGTCAGCAATCGGTTTCATGGGGTTGCAGTCGACGCAAAAATCGCGACAGTTCCGCATATTGGGGGCAGAACATGAGTCGATTCGGGGTTGTGATCGGGGCGTTGGCAGCTTGTGCAAGTTGCATGACAACAGCGGCAAATGCGCAATCGGTGGAGGAGGCAGCCAAGGCATTCGGGGCGCGTCAGAGCGTACTGGATATCAGTATTTCTCCTTCGGGCACCAAGATTGCGATTATCGCCCCGTCGGGCAGTTCTGGGGAGGCAATTCATGTCGTCAACCTGGCCGGAGACGGGGTTCCGCGAGCGATCCTGGTTAATTCCGATGTGCGCGACGATATCAGTTATTGCGATTGGATGAGCGAAGAGCGGCTGATTTGCGGTATCTTTGTCGCCGAAGACACAGGAGGGCTGTTGCTGAGCTTTACCCGGCTCGTGATCGTCAACTCCGACGGGAGCGGACACAAGATTCTCAGCCGCAACCTCGGTTCGCGCGCACTGGGGATCAGCCAGGACGGCGGCGATGTAATTGCTCTCGAAATTGCCGATCGACCGGGCAAGATTCTCATGACCCGGGAGTATGTCCCGGAAGCGACTACGGGAAACTTGACCGCCAGCAAGGCCGAAGGGCTCGGGGTCGAAGAAGTCGACGTCGCCGATTTGCGGACAAGGCGGGTCGAGCAGCCTAACCGCGATGCGATACGGTATATCGCCGACGATAGCGGTCGGGTTAGAATAATGGTGCGTCACCCCCACGATTCAGCAGGCAGGTTGGGGCCAAAGCGGTTCTATTATTATCGTACTGCGGACTCCAACAAATGGCTGGACATTGCGAGCGCTGAAGTTGACGCTCAAACGCGCATTGGGTTTGTGCCGGTTGCGGTTGATGCGGCCACAAATCGCGCGTTTGGCTTCGATGTGCATAATGGCTTCGACGCGCTTTTCACTCTCGCTCTCGACGGATCGGGGCGGCGTGAACTGGTTGTTGGCCGGGATGACGTAGATGTCGACAGGCTGATCAGGATCGGTCGGCGCGACCGCGTTGTGGGCGCCAGTTATGCGACCGAAAAGCGGCAGGTACAGTATATCGATCCAGAACTTGCCGCGCTTGCCAAAGGTCTGGCGGCGGTCCTGCCGGGCAAACCGCTGGTGGATATCGTCGATGCGAGCGCGGATGAAAACCAGTTGCTGATCGTCGCATCAAGTGATGTCGACCCGGGCATGAGCTATATTTACGACAAGCGTAGCCGACAACTGGCCGAGTTATTGCCGATCCGTGGCGAACTGGTGGGTCGAAAGTTGGGGGCCATGCAACCCGTAAGCTTTCCCGCGGCAGATGGCACTACCATACCTGGGTATCTCACTCTTCCGCCTGACGTGATCGAAGCACAGGGATTGCCGGCCATAGTTCTGCCGCACGGCGGCCCAAGCGCGCGTGACGAATGGGGCTTTGACTGGCTGGTTCAATTTTTCACCGCGCGCGGATACGCGGTCTTGCAGCCTAATTATCGCGGGTCGAGCGGCTATGGCACGGCCTGGTTTGGCCGGAACGGTTTCCAAGCATGGGAAACGGCGATTGCAGATGTCAACGACGCTGGTCGCTGGTTAGTGTCACAAGGGATCGCCGACCCTGAGCGCATGGCGGTGGTTGGCTGGTCATATGGCGGTTATGCTGCACTGCAATCACAGGTGCTCGACCAGCAGATATTCAAGGCGATCGTAGCAATCGCGCCGGTTACCGACTTGGAAAGGTTGAGGGAAGACGCACGTCCCTTCACCAATTTTTCGCTGGTTGACCGCTTCATAGGCCAGGGGCCGCACGTCAAGGCCGGGAGCCCTGCACAACACGCATCCGAGTTTGCTGCGCCAGTCTTGCTGGTGCACGGCACATTCGACCAGAACGTTGATGTCGCACAGTCCCGACTCATGAAACGGAGACTGGAAGATGCCGGTAAACCAGTCCGCTATCTCGAATTCAAGGATCTGGACCACAGCTTGAGCGACAGCGTGGCGCGCAAGCAGATGCTCATTGAGATCGATGGCTTCCTGAATGCCAGCCTGGCGCACTGAAAAGAGAAGGGCGGCCCCACAGGACCGCCCTTCGTGAATTCGGTTCTGGACCGGATCAGCGCGAGTAGAATTCGACCACCAGGTTCGGTTCCATCGTCACCGGATAGGGGACTTCGTCCAGCTTGGGCACGCGGGTGAAGGTCACCTTGTCATTGCCGTCGGTCGCGACGTAATCAGGGATGTCGCGCTCGGGCAGGCCCTGCGCCTCGATTACCAGTGCCATTTCGCGCGCTTTCTTGCCCAGGCTGATCACGTCGCCGACATCGATCCTGCGCGAGGCGATGTTGCACTTCACGCCGTTCACATAGATGTGGCCGTGGCTGACGATCTGGCGCGCCGAGAAAACTGTCGGCGCGAACTTGGCGCGATAGACCACCATGTCGAGACGGCGCTCGAGCAGCCCGATCAGGTTCTGGCCGGTATCGCCCTTCATCCTGTCAGCTTCCTGGTAGGTGCGCTTGAACTGCTTTTCGGTCACGTCGCCGTAATAGCCCTTGAGTTTCTGCTTGGCGCGCAGCTGAATGCCGAAATCGCTGACCTTGCTCTTGCGGCGCTGGCCGTGCTGGCCGGGGCCATACGAACGCTTGTTGACCGGAGAATTGGGCCGACCCCAGATGTTTTCGCCCATCCGGCGGTCGAGTTTGTACTTGGCGCTGTTGCGCTTCGACATGTGTCGCATCCTTCAATTTGCTGGACCGCCCCTGTGGCAGCCTTTCAACCCGGCATCGCACCGCAAGAGCAAATCTCCTGCGCGGCCACCGCTTCACCGGGATACGGGGCCAATTCGCGAAGGGGCGCCCATAGCAGGGCAGACAGGAAAATCAAGCCTTGTGATGGCCGCGCGCCAAGGTGGACAAAACACCGCGCAGAGTGCGCACCTGCAAATGGTTCCAGCGCGGGTGGGTGAGCACGTTGCGCAAGGTTGTGCGTGTCGCCTCCGCCCGGCCTTCGGGCAGGAAATAACCCTTGGGCTCGAGCATCGCCTCAAGCTGGGCGATCAGGCCATCGAGTTCGGCCTGCGGGGCAGGTGGCAGCAGATCTTCCCGCGGGGGTTGTGCCAGCCCCTGATGCCTTGACCACTCATAGGCGACCAGAACCACCGCCTGGGCCAGATTGAGCGAACCGAAATCGGGGTTGACCGGCACCGTCAAAATAGTGCTGGCCAGGGCCACATCACTGCTTTCGAGGCCCGAACGCTCCGGCCCGAACAACACCGCGCTCTTGCCCGGGCTGGTGCGGATCATCTGTGCGGCCTCGTCAGGTGCGACTACCGGCTTGGTCATGCCGCGCCTGCGCACAGTGGTGGCATGGACATGCGAACAATCGGCCACCGCATCGGCGGTCGTTTCAAACACCTTCGCCCGGTTGAGCACATCGTCGGCACCCGCTGCCGCTGGCCCAGCCGACGGATTGGGCCAGCCATCACGAGGCGCAACCAGCCGCATCTCGGTGAGCCCGAAATTGAGCATGGCGCGCGCTGCCTTGCCGATATTCTCGCCCAATTGCGGGCGGACCAGGACAATGACCGGCGTTTCAGCTTGCGCCATCTTGCGCCGCTTCCTGCACGGTGCTGGCGAACTCCTCGAAATCGCGCGCTTCGCTGAAATCGCGATAGACCGATGCGAAACGTATATAGGCGACGCTGTCGATCTGCCTGAGGCCGTTCATCACCATCTCGCCGATGCGCGAGGATGTGACCTCGCTGTCGCCAGCGGTTTCAACCTGCCGCTGTATGCCCGAGACAAGCTGGTCGAGCCGTTCCTGCTCGATCCCGCGCTTGCGGCATGCCAGCGCGACCGATTGTTCGAGTTTACCGCGGTCGAATGCCTCGCGCCGGTCACCGCTTTTCAAGACCGTAACGTCGCGCAGCTGGACGCGCTCGAATGTGGTGAAGCGCGCGCCGCAGCTCGAACACTGCCGCCTGCGCCGGATCGAGGAATTGTCCTCGGTCGGGCGGCTATCCTTTACCTGGCTGTCATCGTGGGCGCAGAACGGGCAGCGCATCCTTGGCCCTTACGGTCGCACGCGCTTGTAGAGCGCGATTCCAGCCCCGGCGACGCCGCCGATGATCGGGCCGACGACCGGCAATATCCAACCGGCGAGGGCGCCGATGGCAGCACCTGCCAGCACCGGTTTGGTCGAGGGATGCTTCATCCCCTGCGAGGCTATGGCCTTGATTTCGGCGGTTGCGTCAGGGATCAGCTGGTGGTCCTGATGGCGGGGTTCGTTTGGATCGTTTGCAGACATGGCCTCAATCCTTGTTCAGCTTGGATAGACGGGAAAAGCGCTGCAAAGCTCGCTCACGCGGCCACGCACACTTTCCTCAATCTGAGCATCGCCCTCCGGGCCGTTCTTGGCAAGCCCGCCGACCACCTCGGCGATCAACGTCCCGATTGCGTGAAACTCCGCCGTTCCGAATCCGCGCGTGGTGCCCGCCGGGGTGCCAAGGCGGATACCACTGGTGACGAAGGGGCTGCGCATGTCGAACGGGATGCCGTTCTTGTTGCAGGTGAGCCACGCCCGGTCGAGCCCGGTTTCGGCCGCTTTGCCGGTCACATCCTTGGCCGACAAATCGACCAGCATGCAATGGTTGTCGGTCCCGCCTGAAACGATCCTAAGCCCGTTTTGCTCGA
>PNJY01000068.1 GCA_013822125.1 Erythrobacter sp.
CTGGCCACAATCGCGACTATGCGCTCCTCACCGAGGAGCGCTGCGCTGACCTGATTGAGAGCATTAAGGCACAGGGCCGACAGGAGATCCCGGCAATTGTCAGGCGCCTGTCTGGTGACGACGGATATGACTTCGAGGTCATTTGCGGTGCACGGCGGCACTGGTCGATCAGTTGGCTGCGGGCGCACAACTATCCAGACTTCAAGTTCCTCGTGGACGTCCGCGAAATTGGTGACGAGGAGGCGTTCCGGCTCGCTGATCTCGAGAACCGCGCACGAGACGACCTCACCGATTTCGAACGGGCGAAGGACTATCTCCGAGCTTTGACGGCCTACTACGAGGGTCGGCAGAAGACGATGGCCGAACGCCTCAAGGTGTCCGAAAGCTGGCTAACACGTTACCTCGATCTGGCCCGCTTGCCCGGAGAGCTGACCATAGCCTTTGCCAATCCACAGGAACTCGGAATTCGCAATGCGATCGCCCTCAAGGCGCTCATGAAGCCTGAGGACCGGAAGGAGAGAGCCTTCCGGGAGGCAGCCCGGCTTGCCGCGGAGCGCGAGCGAACTGGCCAGTCACCTTCTGTGCTGGAAGTGATCAAGGCGCTTTCTCTTGCGGTCGATCCCCCTAAGAAGTCAGGATCCCCCAAGAAGTCAGGAAAGGCCGAGACTGTCGCCAATGCTGTGGGTCAGCCTGTGCTTCGGATTGAGGGAGCTGATCGTAAGGGGGTTCGGATCACCTTGTTGAACAAGGGTGGTGCGACGCGCCAGGAAGCCGAAGAGGCTATCCGCGGCGTACTAGATCAGCACTGGCCGGTAGCATAGCGCTATCGATCTCGCGCAATCCCACCATGCCTGCCTCCTGCAGCGACAATACGGATTGCGAAGCGGTTCGCTTTGTCACGCCAAGGCTTCTTGCAAGTTCCGCTCTGGTGAGAGGGCCAAGGCTGACAATCATGCGCCACGCCTGCGGAGCGGTGGAGGAGGCATACAGTCGTCCGGCCAGCTGCTTGTCGGCCAAAGCGACAGCTTCTCGCATCATCCGCAAATCGGCCGCGGCTTTGTCAGCGGCCGTCTGAATCGCTGAATGGAGAAGCCCGGGCAGGGGTTCTTCGTGGAATTCGCGGAACAGGACCCGTGGCATCACGCCTGCAAGCGCCAGCGGGGCCGACCCCAAGCCAAAAAGATGAGGCCGCATGGCCGTCGCCAGTGAGGCGGCCCAGGCCGCGCCACGCGGGGCCGAGCGCGTGATCGCGAACCCGCCGACCTTGACCATTTCGCTCCCGCCTTCGAAGAAGTCGAGTTCCTCGGTTCGCAGTTCCTCAAGCCACTCAAGCAGGGTGCCCACCGGATCTCGGGTCGGCAGCAACGCATCGAGCCGCTCGAGCGCGCGATCGGCGGGCAAGTAGGGCTCGCTGAACCCTTCGGAGTGGTTTTTCGCGGCCATGGCCAGCTTGGCGGCATGGGCGAGGGGAGGGTGACCTCGCCGGCTGATCCACGACAAGAATTGACGGCGCTCCTCGGAATACCACGAGCGCACAAGCTCGTCGGCCTCAAGCCCCGGATTGTGTTCGACTCCAAGATTATCAAACGGATAATCGCGCACATGCACGCGCCAGAGGCGCCGCAGTGAGGCCAGCGCAAGGCATTCAGACAGCTCGGGTGAGATGAAGGGGAGGGCGCCTTCGATGCGGGCAAGCGTCAGCTGCCAGGGTGCTGGGGCGGATGCCATCTGCCAGATAGTATATAAATGGCTTAGAAAGTATACCCAGCTTGTACGGTCGTTTCGCTGTCCGATAAGAGCCCTTCACGGACGATAGCATATTCTCTATAAAGCGCCGCAGAAATTGCCGGGTTTGCGCCCGGTGGGCGCGGGCAGGGCGCGCGGAAGCGCGCGCGCCTTGCCAAGATGGGAAATGGTTGTGGCAGACGATGGACACAGCACGGGTTTGCGCCGCGAGGGCGATGACGCACTAGCGCCGCTCGGGCAGGCGCTCCCGCCGCAGCTTGCAGCAGAGATTGCAGCAGCGCGCTCGTACCGGGCCCGCTCCAAGGCGGCCAATACGGTGCGCGCCTATGACAGCGACTGGCGCCAGTTTGAAAGCTGGTGCTGGCAGCGCAGTCTCGATCCACTGCCGGCCATGCCAGAGGTCGTTGCGACCTACCTTGCTTCGCTAGCCCAAGCGGGGAGGGCGGACAGCACGATCGGGCGGCATCTGGCGGCGATTGCCTGGCACCACCGGCAGGCCGGCGAGGCTGCACCCCAGCACCGCGATCTGCGCGATGTGATCGCTGATACCCTTGCCGGGATCCGCCGGGAGCAGCGCGCGCGGCCGACGCGCAAGAAAAGCGCGATCCTCGCCGGCGATCTCGCGCGAATGATTGCTGCTGCTGAAGGGCAGAGCCCGCGGGCGATCCGGGACCGGGCCGTGATGGCGTTGGGGTTGGCTGCGGCGCTGCGGCGCTCGGAGCTTGTGGCGCTGCAACTCGCCGATCTCGAACTGGTGCGCGAAGGGCTCAAACTCACCATCCGGCATTCGAAGACCGATCAGGAGGGGGAAGGGCAGGTCATCGCTGTGCCATCGGGGAGGGTACTCAAGCCGGGCCCTCGGCTTAACGAATGGCTCAGCGTCAGGGGAGGGGAGGCGGGTCCTCTGTTCTATCGCACCGATGCGCAGGGGATCATGACCAAGGAGGCGATGTCCGATCGCTCGGTTGCCCGGCTCATCCAGCGCTATGCCGAAAAGGTCGGGCTCGACCCTGCCGCGATAGGTGCGCACTCATTGCGCTCGGGGTTCCTCACCGAAGCCGCAAAAGCCGGAGCTTCACTGCCCAAGATGCAGGAGGTCTCCCGCCAGAAGAAGGTCGAGGTCCTGCTCGGCTACGTCCGCGACGCTGCGTTGTTCGAAAACCATGCCGGCCAGAGCTTTCTTTAGCTCCGCGGCGGCGTAATTTGGGACTTTCCTGCCCTTCCTTAACCGCCTTGCAGATGACCGGTTTAATCAGAAGCCGACACTGCGACGAGCGCATGGCAAATGGCGTTTATTGAGGAAGTGCTTCCCGGTTGCCGCCATTCAGGAAGCGACCACCGCTTCTGCCACAGCGAGCGCTGCCTTGCCAGCGAGAGCCAGCGAAGCAGCTTGATGTTGTCCGACCCGCCTATCTATATATCATGAAATATAGGATCGACAGGCACTGAGGGGTAAGTCTTGCACACCATTCTTTGGCTCGGCCTGCTCGGCAGCGCTGCATGCCTATCGCCCGCTTCCGCGATGGCGGAAGATGCGTCGAGTGACGACGCGCCAGGCGGCGCGATTATCGTCACCGCACGGCATCGTCCGGAGGCTGCACAGGACGTGCCCGCTGCGCTCTCGGTGGTCGACGCGCGCTGGCTCGAGCAGTCCTATACGCTCAACACCCGCGACCTGACCACGCTGGTGCCTGCGCTCAACTATTCCTCGGCCAATCCGCGCAACACCGCCTTCACCATCCGCGGGCTGGGTTCGAGCGTGGTCGCGGTCAGCCAGGCCAATGACGGGCTGGAGCCGGGGGTGGGCTACTATGTCGACGGGGTCTATCACGCGCGGCCCGCCACGGCCGCCTTCGACTTTTCCGACATCGAGCGGATCGAAGTGCTGCGCGGGCCGCAGGGCACACTGTTCGGCAAGAACACGACGGCGGGCGCGATCAACATCGTTTCTGCCGCGCCGTCCTTCACACGCGGCTTCAATGCCGAACTCAGCGGCGGCGAGCGCGCTTTCGCACAGGGGCGCTTCTCGGCGACCGGGCCGCTGGCGGGCGAGGCGCTCGCCTATCGCCTGTCGGGCACCTTCACGCGGCGCGACGGAGTGCTGCGAAATGTCCGAACCGGCGCGGACCAGAACACTCTGGGGACGCAGGCGGTGCGCGGGCAGCTGCTGTGGCAGCCTTCACAGGCCTTCCGGCTCCGGTTGATCGCCGACTTCGCCAATTTCGATGCCGAGTGCTGCACGCAGGTGTTCCTGCGCGTCGGCACCAGCCTGCGCCCCGCCGCGCGGCAATATCCGGCGCTGGCAGCGGCAGCGGGCTATGCCCCGCCGAGCACCAATCCCTATGACCGCCTGACCGACATCGACGCAGGCCTCGGTGTGGACACCAGCGAAGGCGGGGTGGCGGCGACGGCGGACTGGGACATCGGCCCGGCGACGATCACGTCGATCACCGCATGGCGCTTCTGGAACTGGGACGCGGCCAACGACCGCGACTACACAGGCCTGCCGATCCAGCTGATCCAGCGCATCCCCTCGCGGCAGGATCAGCTCAGCCATGAGGTGCGGATCGCGTCGGACGGGGATCGCCCGCTGAGCTATGTCGCGGGGCTCTATTTCTTCCGGCAGGTGCTTACCGGGTCGCCCAATTCGGTGTTCGGCCCCTATGGCGCGCCGTGGCTGATCGGGGCGACGACCGGCGCGAATGCCACCCCGGTGCCCGCGAACCTGCTCGACGGTTACGGACAGACGGGAGGGACGCGCTTTGCGGTGAACAGCTATGCGGCCTTTGCCGAGGCGAACTGGCGGATCGTGCCGCGCCTGACCCTGACCGGCGGCCTGCGCTACACCCACGAGAGCAAGGAGGGCGATTACAGCACGCGGGTGTTCGGCGGGCCGCTGGTCACTTCGCCCGCGCTTGTCAACGCGCGGCTCGGCGTGCTGCGGCCCCAGACCTATTCGGCGCGCGACAGCGAGGGGAGCCTTTCGGGCCGCGCCAATGTCGCGTGGCAGCCGACGGACGACGTGCTGCTCTATGCGAGCTTCGCGCGCGGGTTCAAATCGGGCGGGATCAACATGTCGGGCCTGCCGCTCGATGCGAACAACCAGCCCGCGCTGGCGACCGCCGTGATCGACCCGGAACGCAACACGACATGGGAGGCGGGAATCAAGTCGGCGCTTTGGGTCGGGCGTCTGACGCTGAACCTCGCCGCCTACCACACCACGGTTCGCGATTTTCAGGCGACCGTGGTGGACTCGAGCCAGACCGTGGCGCTGCGCGGCTATCTGTCGAATATCCCCGCGGTGCGGGTGCAGGGGTTCGAGGCCGATGCGCGCCTCACGCTCGGCAGGCTGACGCTGGTGGGCGCGCTCGCCCATGGCGATGGCACCTACACCGACTATCCCGCAGGCCCCTGTCCGCTCGAACGCCAGACCGCGGCGACCGCCGCCTGCGATCTGACCGGGCAGCGCATCGCAGGTCTGCCCCGCTGGTCGCAGACGCTGAGCGCGGACTACGCCGTGCCGATTGGCCGGGGCGCGCTGTTCGTCCATGCCGACAGCAACTGGCGCAGCGGCTATTCCGGCGACCCGAGCCTGTCGCGCTTCACCTTCATCGAGGGCTACAACCTCACCAATGCGAGCCTCGGCTACCGGCGCGAGGATGCAGGCGGCAAGGGCTGGGAGATCGCGGTCTTCGCGCGCAACGTGTTGGGTGCGGACTACATCCAGAACCTCACCATCCAGGCGGGCAATTCGGGGCTGATCCTCGGCACACCCAGCGATCCGCGCACGCTCGGGGTGACGGTCAGGTGGCGGAGCTAAGCGGGCCCCTCGTTACGCTTCGGAGGCCGGGGGGAGGGAAGCAACGCTTCGGCGATGGCGGCAAAGCCGGCGCTGGCGGCGACTTCTGCATCGCCTTGCAGCTGGCGGTAACCGGCCAGCACCACCTCGCCCAGCGGCGTCAGGTGCGCGCCCGCTTTCTGGTTGCCCGGCACGGTCGCGACCAGCGGCCCCTGCCAGCAGCGGTTCATGGCATCGACCAGCAGCCAGGTGCGGCGGTAGCTCATCCCCATCGCCCGCCCGGCGGCCGAGATCGAGCGATTCGCGGCGATGGCATCCAGCAGATCGGCCTTGCCCGGCCCCATAGCGATCTCGTCACTGCACATGATCTGGATCTTGAGCTTGAGAGGGGAAGGCCAGGTCATGTTGGACCGATATCCTTTCAACGCTGGCAACCCAAACTGAATTGCACGCGATTGACGCACAGTCCCTTAGCGGCGTGACGACCAGTCCTTCCTCAGCTATCAACCCATCCTCGGCCATGAGCGGGGCTGACTCGCGGTCCCAAAAGCGGCACGGCTGCTTTACTGCGCTTACGAAAAATCCAGCCCTTGATCAACCGACCCCAAACCGGCAAATGAAAGACGGTCAAAGGTTGGTCTAGAGCCTACCATCAAGCTCATTTGTGGTCTACTTTTTCACCACAAATTTGGGGGCGGTCGGCTGCGCTTGCCCAAATGACCCCTAGGTGAAGCGTCGGGATTTCCGTTCGCAATCGACGTGCAAGGCCGCTAATGGGGCCTCCCTAAATTTATGGCGCAAACATTGACCACTAAATACCTTACCGGACTGCTCGCGAAGGATTTTTCGCACACGAGCCCCACGTCTCGGACCATCGGCGAAAAGCTGTTTCAGCTCGGCTTCGCCGTGGTGCAATGGCCGTGGCTGCTCAAAAGCCTTTACGGCGGCACCAAGGCGCAAAAGGCCGCCCTGCTCGAACGCGTCAAACTGGAAAGCGATGCTTTGCCGCATCTCGGGAGCTGGAAGGCCGATACCTATCTGTTGCACCGGATCGTCGACGAGATCGAGACCCGGCAGCCACAAGTTGTGGTGGAACTGGGTTCGGGCGCCACCTCTCTTGTGATTGCCAAGGCGTTGTCCCTGCATGGCCGCGGCTGTCTGCACAGCTACGACCAGCACGAACCGTTTGTGCGGCAGATGGAAGAATGGCTGGCCGAGCATGAATTGGCGGCACGGTTCTATCATGCGCCACTCGGTGAGCGCGATCTGGCATGGCCCGGCCTTTGGTATGACTTGCCCGAGATCCCCGCGACAATCGACATGCTGATCATCGATGGCCCTCCGTGGGCAGTCCATCCCTTTGCCAGAGGCATGGCGGAGCGCCTGTTCGACCGGGTTGTGTCCGGAGGGATCGTTTTACTCGATGACGCAGCGCGCCCAGGTGAGCGCATCGTTGCCCGGCGGTGGCGCAGAAAGTGGACAGATTTCAACTTCACCTTCGAAGGTGGAGGAACCAAAGGCCTGTTGATTGGACGAAAGAGGGGCTGATGGCGATAATTGCAGCGCGCGACTATCGCGAGGGACACGTCGTCGGCGAGGCGCTTTGCGAGAGCAAAGTGCAGACCCATGAACCGCAATCTCCCGATGCTTTCGCGTGGGTCGGCCTGCTCGATCCTACCTCTGAGGAAATGGCCACCTGTGCCAAGCGTTTCGGCCTCCACCCGCTCGCGGTCGAGGACGCGCTTCACGCGCATCAGCTCCCCAAGCTGGAAATCTATGGCGACCAGCTCTTCGTCGTTGCGCGCACCGCCAAGATGGAGGCCGGGCACATCAGCTACGGTGAGACCGCCTTGTTCGTCGGGCGCAACCATATCGTCACCGTCCGGCACGGGTCCGACCAGGGCCATTCGGCGCTACGAGAGAAGCTCGAGACAAGGCCCGCGCTGCTGGCGCATGGAGTGGACTATGTGCTTCATGCTCTGCTCGACATGATTGCCGACAATTACTTTCCGGTCATCGATGCCGCGGGGGAGATCGTCCAGCGGCTCGAACAGAGTGCGCTCGATTCCGCGCTGACCCGCGTCGAAATGCGCGAGCTGTTCAACCTGAGGCGCGACCTGCTGCTGCTGCAGCGAATGCTGATTCCCATGGAGGAAGTCTGCGCCAAATTGGCCAGCCTCGACCTGCCGAACATTGACCCGGAAGTGCGTCCCTATTTCCGGGATGTGCTCGACCACGTCCGGCGTGTCTCATCGCTTGCGGCGCTGCATCGCGAAATGCTCAATTCGGTGATGGAGACTAGCGCCCTGATCGAAGCCCAGCGTCAGGGTGAGATAACCCGTAAGCTGGCGGCATGGGCAGCGATCCTCGCCGTGCCAACTGCGATTGCCGGGATTTACGGGATGAACTTCGAGAATATGCCCGAATTGCGCATGGAATATGCCTATTTCGCCGTGATCGGGACTATCAGCTTCATTTGTCTGGTGCTTTTCCTTCGCTTCAGAAAATCAGGCTGGTTATAGGCTCGCCGCGAGATTGGTCCAACCCCTTCTTCCAGGACGATTGAGCAGTGCGCATATACGACACCCGCGAAGGCCGTCTGCAACCAATCACCGAAAGACTTGGCGACGCCACCGGGGCTAGCTGGATCGATCTGCTGCGCCCGACCGCCATCGATGAACAAGCGATCAACCGCTGGCTCGGCGTCGAAATCCCTGATCGCGAGGAAATGGAGGAGATCGAGATTTCCTCGCGCCTTTACACAGAGGGCCATACCGCCTTCATGACCGCGATCCTGCCCGCTTTTGGAGACAGCGACGAACCGGAGATGGGTCCGGTGACGTTTGTGCTAACCCCAACGGTGCTGGTAACGCTTCGTCACCATGAACCGCGCGTTTTTACAATGCTGAGCCAGAGAGCTGATCGTGGACTGGCGGTGGCAGCGGACGGGCCAGATATATTCCTGCAACTGCTCGAAGCGATCGTGGACCGGCTCGCCGACATCCTTGAACGCAGTGGCCGCGTTATCGAAACGGTAGCCAAGACGGTCTTCGCCAAGACTGACATCAAGGTACACTCTCAAACCGATTTCGGGAAGGTGCTGGCCGAACTTGGGCGGCAGGCCAATGCGCTTTCTAATATCCGAGACAGCCTGGTGTCACTCGAAAGGCTGGCAACCTTCGCCACCGCGCTGTTCATTCAGCGCAAGAGTCACAAGGATCTGCGTGAAAGGCTAAAGACTATTTCGCGCGATGTGCGTTCGCTGGCCGATCACGACGTCTTTCTGTCGCAGAAGATCAACTTCTTATTGGATGCCACATTGGGGATGATTAGCATCGAGCAGGCTGGGACCATCAAGATCTTCTCGGTTGCAGCCGTGGTGTTTCTGCCGCCCACGTTGGTCGCCTCGATTTACGGGATGAACTTCGACTTCATACCCGAACTGCAATGGCTATATGGTTACCCCTTCGCGCTCGCGCTCATGGTGGTTTCGATGCTGTTGCCCTACCTCTATTTCAAGCGGCGCGGGTGGCTTTGAGGCGGAATGCGGCATCGGTTCCTCTGGATTCTGCCGATCGCCGCGGTTTGCGCTCTTTTGGCGCAGCCAAGCCCTGCTATGGCGGGCGGCGGCGCGCATATTACTGATGACGATGCGACCCTGCCTGCCGGGGTCTGCCAACTTGAGAGCTGGCTGACTTTCGCTGATAACGGGCGCGGTTTAGCAGTTGCCAACCCTGCCTGCACGCTCAAGGCCCTACCTCGATTGGAAATTGCCACCGCCGTTCAGAGCAGCTGGGGCGAAGGCGGGGCGACCGCTATTGCACCAGCGGTTAAGCTCAACCTTCGGTCCTCTGAGGAAGCGCCGATTGGCATCGCCCTTTCGGCAATGGCCATCTGGAACCCTTCCTCAAGCAGGGTGGAGACTGTCGCTGTCAACGTGCCAATTTCGACCCGTGCCAGCGACAGGCTGGTGATTCACGGCAATCTCGGCTGGATCATTACTCCCGCCGGCACTGACCGCGACACCCTATTTTTGGGGGTGCAGGCCGAATATGAGCTCACCCCAGATCTGGTTCTGATGGGCGAGTTGTTCAGCAATGATGGGGGCGCGGCGGGCGGGCAGGCCGGGCTGCGCTGGGTGAGGGATCGCGGAAGGATCGATTTCGATCTTTTGGCTGGACACCGGACCGACGGTACCTCGACGTCATCGGTGACGCTTGGCTTCACCATACGGCGGTAAGGCATTGATCCGCTCTCGCATCAACCAAGATAGCCACCGTTCAGGAACTTACCCAGTTGCGGTCATGAACGGGGTCGATGCGCGATCCCGAAACCGGAATGGCGGCTTCTGGCGGATCCAGAAATTGTTCGCAGCGGTCGGGGATGACCGGTGTTGGGTCGGCAGTCGACCCTGCTCAACTCCGGCTGCGAATGCCGGCTACTCGATGTTTATTCCTAAAGACCCACCGTTCCCAAGCCGACCTTGAAGCGAATACTCACACGCTCTCCGGCTAAGCGAGGTTCTGCCGGAACCTGCGGCTACCGCTGATCACCGCGCCTGAACGCAAGGTGATATCGAAGTCCCCACTTTGCCGTGTTTCAGTGGTTGCGATCGCTGCCCGCCGCACGAGGTACGAGCGGTGGACGCGGACGAAGCCATGCGGCAGGACTGTCAGGAATTTCGTGTGTGGGCGGGCATAATGGGTAAGAAGGAGTCCCACTATGTCCCGACGCAAAGAACCTGCGATCCCGTCTGATTTGCTGGATCAACTTTTGGCTGGCGGCGATGCTGCGGCAGCCTTGCAGCAAGGCGGCTTGCTGGATTCGTTGAAGAAGGCCTTGGCCGAACGCGCGCTCAACGCCGAGATGGATTATCATCTCGGGCAGGATGAGCAGGCTGGCAACAACCGCAATGGCTATGGCCGCAAGACTGTCGCCACGGACACCGGCAAGATCGAGATCGAGGTTCCGCGCGACCGGCAGGGCAGCTTCGACCCGCAGCTGATTGCCAAGTATCAGCGCCGGTTCCCGGGCTTCGACGACAAGATCATCTCGATGTATGCCCGCGGCATGAGCACCCGGGAGATCGCCGGGCATTTGCGTGAGCTATACACGTCAAATCCGGACGTGCGCGGTGACACCTTACATGGTTTCGGCTTCTGACAATTGAAGCGCCCGCTCCGCAGGTGAAGATGTGGCACTCGGGATCGTGGTCGCTGTTCGCAGCAAAACGTGTCCGGAACGAGGTCGATTGAATACTGAAGGTTGAAAGCAAAAGGAAAATATCAGCAGGCCCTGCGGCCGCTTTGTCAGCAGCCTCGGCACGCCTGCCGGTAGCAGCTCTTATGGATCTGCCCTCGAGACCTTCTCGCCCGCAGGTGCGCGGCGACCACCGGCTGAAGAAAGTCCCTCCTCAATGTATACAGATATTCGCCATGATCTCGGCGCGTACGCGCATGCGCACAGCACCCATGTCCTTCCGGCTCCAAACGCGGACATTCAGCGTAAACTTCATCGTCTCATTCAAGAGACTGGCCTCGCCTACGATAAATCGTTCGCAGAGCGCGATCCGCGCCTGCAACACTGCATGCTGCTGGCCGGCGCCGGCTTGCTTGTAACCGCCACCCGCGCGCAGGCACCGCTCCTTACGGCGAACTGCGCAGACCTCGCATGCCTAGCCGACCTCAATGTGCTGCTTTTGCACTTTTGCTCACACCCATCGCCTTCATCTCGAAATGTTGGCGTCAGCGCCTGCCTGCTCCTTCACGACAAGAGCGGGCAGATCATTGCACGCGAAGGCTATCGCGCCATCGTTCCACCGCACGGAGGTCTTCTTCTTCGCCATGCGTCGCAGCACGGATCTGACCCTCAGGCAGGCCCCTGATCACCCCTCCGCCCCAGCCTGATTGAGCCCCCAGTGACCGGTAACCGCGTCGTTCTACACAGCGAACAGCCAGTGCAATCCTCGGTTGCTCTATTTGAGTTTAAGTTATCAGCAGCCCCCCAGAAGGCGCGCAAAGATGCCAATTTGGGGGCATGGTATCAGGATTTTTCGCCTGCTTTGTCCTAGCCTCTCAAGGCGGCAGCCATCGGCGACCGGCTCGATCAGCAGAAAGACGGCTAGAACAAATAACGAACATATCTCAAGCACTGGCACTCGCCAGAACGCCTCCACCACACAGTCATGAGATACCTAGTGACACAGACAAAGACCCATCGTTCAAGCCGACAGACCTTCAACGCTGCAGGCTTCAAGCGCGGCTATGGTTCCGGCCCGATCGGACGCTTCTACCATGACTTCGGGACAGCAGACTGCCCGCTGTTTTCGATGTTCTCCATCGTGAAATACTTCCGTCAGGACACGAGGGAACCCTGCCCCCCTTTGGCGGAGATCATCGGTCCGCGGCTTGCGCCCGCGCCCGCCTACCAAGTCGCCAGTCCTCTAGCCGATGCGCGGCGGGACTTCGTCCTGCCTCATGCTGCGCCCCGCACTATCACCTCGATGGCCGAGCTCATCGCCGCATTCGATATCATCCCGCCGCTGAAGCGGGACGTGATGGTTGAGGTGAAATACATCCTGCAGGCAGGCGCAGCGCCCCACCACGCCTATGAGGCAGTGCGATGCTTTGCCTTTAAGCACTTCGCACATGAGCGTGACCTTGCTGCGATGATGGTGCTACACCTGCCAGGTAAAAGTGGCTCCAAGGCCCGCAATCACATCCACCTGTTCGTTCCGGCACGGCGTCTCACTGAAGAGGGGTTTGGCGTCGGGGTGGATAACCTCGTTCATGACGAGGGCTGCGCCGAAATTGCCGCAGCCTGGAACAAGTGGCGCCGAGCGATGGCATAAGCCGGTCCGCAGCGTGTGATCCCATGGACGGGATCAATGGGGAGCTGCCAGGATCTGACCAAAGCCGCTTCAGCTTTCGGCAGGACCACATCAGCATCCTCTCGTTCTGGGAGGTCTACGACAACGCCCCCGTATCTTCCTTTATCTTACGATTCAGCTGCCGACCGAAGGCTTGACGGTGCCAAAGGGGCGAACTGATATGAGCAAATCGCTGCCCATCGGCCCAATCTCCCCCGATTGTTCGCCCTGAGCCCAACGTCCCGCTTCTGAGTGTTGCCGTCAGGCTTCGGCCTAGTCGTCATCGTCGTCGTCGTCGAGATCGCGCGTAAGAGATCGACACGCCCTTGCGCTGATGGTTGCGTTCAATGGTATCAGCGGCGTGATCGAGGCGAATGGATAGCTTGCCGTAACAACTCGCCCACACGGGACTGTCAGGATTTCCGTGTGTGGGCGGGCGGTTGAACATTACGCCGCCATGGCCTTGATGAAGCGTTCGCCGAACAGGACGGCGAACTGGGCCTTTGCCATGGACCACTCACGTGGTGGCATTCTCCACTCTTTCTCCGAGCGGTTCAAGATGAGATAGAGAAGTTTGGTTGCGGCCTCGTCGCTGGGGAAG
>PNJY01000069.1 GCA_013822125.1 Erythrobacter sp.
GGCAATCAGATGGAGAGACCCCGCATGAGCATCGACTTCAAGGACAAGGTAGCAATCGTGACCGGTGCGGGCGGCGGCCTGGGCCGCGAATATGCGCTTGAACTGGGGCGGCGCGGCGCAAAAGTCGTGGTCAATGACCTTGGTGGCTCGCGCGACGGCACCGGCCATTCGGACGCAGCGCTCAAGGTGGTCGAGGAGATCAAGGCCGCGGGCGGCGAGGCGATGTCCAACGGTTCCTCGGTTACCGAGTACGAGCAGATGGTGGAAATGGTCGCGCGCACCAAGGAGAAGTGGGGCACGGTCCACATCCTGATCAACAACGCCGGGGTTTTGCGCGACAAGACCTTTGCCAAGATGGAACCGGCAGATTTCGATTTCGTGGTCAAGGTCCACCTCAGCGGTTCAGCCTTCGCCACCAAGGCGTGCTGGGACACATTCCGCGAGCAGGCTTATGGCCGCATTCTGATGACCGCAAGCAGCACCGGGCTGTTCGGCAACTTCGGCCAGGCCAATTACGGCGCGGCCAAGCTGGGTCTGGCGGGCCTTACCAAGACGCTACAACTTGAAGGGGCCAAATACGGTATTCGTGTCAACACGCTTTCGCCCGTGGCTGGCACGCGCATGACCGAGGACTTGTTCCCCGAAGAGGCATTCAAGCTGTTCGATCCCGTGAACGTGGTCCCTGCGGCACTGTTCCTCGTCAGCGAAGATGCACCCACCAACGCCATCGTCGGCGCAGGCGCGGGCGGTTATCACAGCGCGTGGACGGTGATGAACGATGCCGTCTGGCTGCCCGAGGGCGAGCGCACGGTCGAGGGTTTTGCCGCGAACTGGGATCAGATTTCGGCATTTTCGAACCTCAGCTCCCCACAAAGCGGCAGCGAGCAGAGCGCAAATATCCTCAAAGCCATGCAGAAGGTGACCGGGACCGGCCCCGCCAGTGCGCGCGGTTGAATTTGACCGTATTGACACAGTAATACACCTGGCGTAACCTCTCCCCTTCAACAGGGAGAGGATAGCCCATGTTTACCGAAGAAGATCTGCGCCACGCGGTCGCAAGCGGTGCGATAAGCGCCGAGGCCGCGGATGCTTTGCGCAATTCGGTCCGCGGCACGCGCGATGCGCCCGCCACCGATGAAGAAAATTTCCGCCTGATCAACAGCTTCAACGACATTTTTGTGACGATCGCGGCGGTTCTGCTGCTGGTGGCGATGGGCGGCATAGGGCAGGTCTTCACCCCCGGCCTTGACGGCCCGCCGCCCGCATCGGGCCTGCTGATTGCTGGCGCAGCCTGGGGCATGGCCGAATATTTCACCCGCGTGCGGCGCATGGCGCTGCCGTCGATCGTCCTGCTGCTCGCATTCGTCGGCGGCGTGTTCGAAATGCTGCTGGGGACGATTTTCCTGTCGTTTGGCGGCGACAATTTCGAACGCAACCAGGTGCTGGCCGGTCTGCTGATTTCGGGAGCGGCCCTGACAACGGCGGGCGCAGCCTGGCTGCACTGGCGCCGCTTCATGGTGCCGATTACCATTGCTGCGGGCAGTGCCGCCCTGACCGGGACGGTGCTGGCGCTTATCGTCACCGCGATCGGCCCAGACAACATGGGCGAGCGGATCATCATTCCGTTCGTCTTCGTCGCGGGCCTCGCCGTGTTCGGCTTTGCCATGCGCTGGGACACCAGCGATCGCGAGCGGCAGACGCGCCGCAGCGACGTCGCGTTCTGGCTGCATCTGTTGGCTGCGCCGATGATCGCGCATCCGCTGTTCCACTGGCTGGGCGTTACCGGCGGCGAGAACATCGGCGTGGGTGCCGCAGTTGGCGTGCTGCTGGTCTATGTCGCGCTGGGGATCGTGGCGCTGGCGATCGACCGGCGCGCGCTGCTGGTATCTGCGCTCGCCTATGTGCTGGCTGCGCTGACCTTCTTGTTCGACCGCTTTGGCGCAGTCGAGCTGAACGTTGCGCTCACTGCGCTGGTGATCGGTTCGGCGCTGCTGACGCTATCGGCCTTCTGGACGCCGATCCGCCGCATGGTGGTGACCCAGCTTCCGGGCAATCTGCAACAGCGCCTGCCGGCGGCGATGCTGCCGCGCCCGGCCTAGGTTCAGGACTCTAAACTTCAACCGCCTTGAGCAGCCGGCGTTCTACGGGAGCGAGGACGCCGGCAAGCTCATGCCCACGCTTGAGCACCTGGCCGTGCTCCCCCACCAGCGCCCACATGCCTTGCCGCCCGCGTAGCGCAGGGCGCTTCTCGATTCTGGTCTGCGGCTGTTCGGCGGTGCGCCGGAAGGCCGCGAACACGGCCACTTCGCGCGTGAAATCCATCGCATAGTCTCGCCACTGCCCGGCGGCGACCATCCGGCCGTAAAGATCGAGAATGCGCTGCAATTCCTCGCGCGCGAAGCCGACCTGCGTGTCGATATTTCGCGGAAAAGGCACCACCAGGCCGGATGCTCCGGCACCGATGCCACCCACCATCAGGAGCGTGTCCCGCTACGCCGCGAGGCAGGGCGCGAAGCCGTCCTTGCAACTGGACTCGGGGCCTGCGCTGCCACATGCGCACGCTTGAGCTCTTCCAGTTCGGCTCGCAATGCTGCCAGCTCGGTTTCCAGCTTCTCTACACAATCGCGACTTGGCTCGCACGGATCGTCGCAGGGAGTGCCATAGGGGATGAATTCCTTGATCCACTCCTCTGCCGGAACCAGCGTCGAGCGCGCCTTGAGCCCGATCATCGTCGCACCTTCGGGTACATCGTCGGTCACCACGGCATTGGCGCCGATCCGGGCCCGCTCGCCCACCGTAATCGGGCCGATCACCTGCGCGCCCGATCCGATGATGACATTGTCGCAGATCGTTGGATGGCGCTTGCCGGCCCTGCCGTTCGCAGGGTTCGTCCCGCCCAGCGTGACGCATTGGTAGATCGTCACATTGTCCCCGATCTCGGCGGTTTCACCGATCACGGTAAAGCCGTGATCGATGAAGAAGTTGCGTCCGATCACGGCGCCTGGATGGATATCGATCGCGGTAAAGAAACGCCCGAGATGATTGACGGCCCGCGCGAGGAAATAGAGCTTCGCCTCGTAAAGCCAGTGTGCCACCCGGTGGAAACCCAGCGCCCACACTCCGGGATAAAGCAGAATCTCCACCCGGGAATGCGGCGCGGGATCGCGCGCGCGCACTGAATCCAGATAGCCGACGAGCCTGTCAAACATGGCTGGTTACTCCCACCAATCGCCAATCAAATCAAGCGCGGCTGCTCGGGCCCCTGAATCGAGTCCAAAGCTGCGCGCCAGACCGACATGGTGGCCGGAACCTTTCGTTCAAGGCTGAGCCGGTCGATTTCCAGCACAAGCCGCTCGATTGCGGCAAAGCTGCGTTCGACGCGGGCAACCAGATATTCTCCCGCTCCTTCGGCAAGGTTGAACCCGTGCTGGTGCGCGATCGTTTCGATCAAATGACCAACCATTTCGTCGTCCGGCACGCCGATTTCGAGTTGCAGCGCCGCGCCAAGCCGCGACCGCAGATCGGGCAGCGTGATCGTCCACGGCTGCGCATCGCTGATCAGCAGCAGCGGGTGGCTGGCTTCCTGCGCGGCGTTCCAACGGTGAAACAGTTCGGCCTCATCCACCCGGTCCGCGCCGTCGACGACCTTGATACCGCGCCCCTCGGCCCAACGCCCAAGCAGTGTCTTGCCCGACCTAGACGGCCCGGTCAGAACGGCGGTGCGGAACGGCCAATCCTGCGGCATGGCGAGCGCTTCGTGCGCGGTGCGGTTGGCGTTGCCGATCACGATCCTGCCGGGATCAGTGCTGGTACGCAGCGTCAGCGGGAGGGCAATCTGCGACATCGGCTCGGGCATTGTCACCGGCGGATGGCAAGCGCGTTCGGACCCTGCTGCACCGTATAGCCACGCGCGCGCAAGGCCGCCGCGAGTTCATCGAGCGAGCCCGCGAAACTGACCGTCATCACCGAAGTGCCGCCTATCGCAATGCTGGTGGTCGCGGCGGCTCTCACCCCGGAAGCCGAACGCACGTCGGCCAGCGTCGCATCGACCGAGCGCGCATCGGGACTGGCGAACTGCACCACGAATCCCGCGACGACCGATGGCTGCGGGACGAGCGCGATCGGCCCCGCCGCGCCGGGCAGGATCTCGCCCGCCGCAATTGCCGCCTCGCGCTCCTCGATCATGCGACCGATCTCGATCAGACGTTGCAGCGCCGGATCGATCTGCGAAGTAACCGCCAGGTCGAGCGTGGGATCGGGGCGCAGCGTGCCATCGGCCAGCGCCTGTTGGAACAGCGCGTCGAAGCGGCCGGTCGCCTGCGCCAGCATCTCGGGCAGCGCGGCGGGATTCGCCGCCTCAAGCGTGAATTGGCCGAGGAACCGGTTGTCCGGCCCGTAACGCGCGGTAAATTCGCCCTTGATCGGCCCGCCCGGCCATTGATGGTGCAGCGCCGCCACCGCGACCAGCACATCGGCGGCGCCAAACTGATCGAGAATTGTGCGCCACCACAGACGGCTGCGGCGGCCGGTCTGGCCATAAGTCAGCAGCAGCGAATCGCCTCCCGAACCCGATGGCCGGACGTAGTTGACGGGGCTGGTTCCAGGCTGGAATTCAGCCCAGGCGCGTTGCCAGGGATTGCGCACCTCATAGACCAGGTGGCTGCCCGCGCTGGCCGTTACCGGCAACAGCAGCATCGGCGCCGAAATGGCCCCGCGCACTTCGCCGCCGCCGAGATAGCGGCTTGCACGCGCACGATCGAATATGATGCCCAGCGTGGCGGTATACCGCGTCTTGCTCGCCTGCTCCCTCTCGATCACCACGGCAGATAACAGCGATTCGATCTCGCTATCGGGCAGTGAGGGACCGCCCAACTTCTGCCATGCGATCCGCTGCGCCTCGCGCCAGGCCTTCTCGCGCGCCTCGCTCGGGCTCGCTGCGCCGACATCGACCTTGATGCCGTTGACCGCGATATCCGCGCTACTGGCGACCGGTGCGATCCCGCGATCGCCCGCCACTTGTGCCACGGCAAATGCCAGCGCGGCACCGAGCAGCGCCAGCGCCAACAGCGCGGCGGCCATGCGCGGCCAACGCTGCGAAGCGAAAGGCTGTGTCCGGCCCATGAGGGATTGTGCGAGTGCCATCGGGGAAAACCGCGTGCCTTTTGCCCAAAGGCGAGTGGAATTCCAAGCACGAAAGGCTAAAGCAGCGCGATTATGGCACCAGAGAACGATCCGCCCGAAAAATACACCTATGAAACCGCCGGTGTTTCGATTGCGGCGGGCAATGCGCTGGTCAAGGCAATCGGCCCACTGGCGAAGTCCACCGCGCGCGCTGGCGCGACCAGCGAACTGGGCGGTTTCGGCGGGTTCTTCGATCCCCGGGCCGCGGGCTATGACGATCCGCTGCTGGTCGCCGCCAACGATGGCGTGGGGACCAAGCTCAAGCTCGCAATCGAGCATGACCGGCATGACAGCGTGGGGATCGACCTGGTCGCCATGTGCGTCAACGATCTGATCGTGCAAGGCGCAGAACCGCTGTTCTTCCTCGATTACTTCGCCACCGGCCAGCTCGATAGCGGTATTGCCGAACGCGTGATCGCCGGAATTGCACAGGGCTGCAAGCAGGCGGGCTGCGCCTTGATCGGCGGCGAAACGGCGGAAATGCCGGGCATGTACTCGGCTGGCGATTATGACCTCGCGGGCTTCTGCGTCGGCGCGGTCGAACGCGGCGAGCAATTGACCGGCGAGAAAGTAGCGCCGGGGCATGTGCTGATCGGCCTGGCCTCGTCGGGCGTGCACTCCAACGGCTATTCGCTGGTGCGGCGGCTTGCGGCGGACAAAGGCTGGAAGCTTGACCGCCCTGCCCTGTTCGACCCCGAATGCCTGCTGATCGACGCGCTGATCGAGCCGACGCGTATCTATGTCGCCGCGCTGCTGCCGCTGATCCGCGAGGGGCTGATCGATGCGCTGGCGCACATCACCGGCGGCGGACTGCTCGAGAATATTCCGCGCATTCTGCCCGAAGGCGCACATGCCGTGATCGATGCCGACGCGTGGGAGCAGCCGCGGCTGATGGCCTTCCTCCAGGCGCAGGGCAATATCGAGCCGGCCGAGATGGCGCGTACCTTTAACTGCGGCGTGGGCATGGTGTTGGCGGTGACGCCCGGCAATGTCGCGCCGCTGCTGGCGCGGCTGGCAGACGCGGGCGAGACCGCTTTCGAGATCGGCCATATCGAAGCGGGCGAAAAGGGCTGCACCGTGCGCGGATCGCAGGGCACCTGGAGCGCGAAAGCCGCGTGGGAGGCTACGCATAATGCATGAGATCCTCCCTGTTGCGCAGCAATGGGGAGGTGGCGGCCCCGCAGGGGCTGACGGAGGGGCAAATGATGTGAGGTTTTCGCCCCTCCACCGCGCCCTGCGAGCGCGCTCCCCCTCCCCACGCTTCGCGCAGGGAGGATCAAAGTGAAAGCCCGCGTCGCCGTGTTCATATCGGGTAGCGGCACCAATATGGCAGCATTGCTCCATGCCAGCCGAATGCCCGATTCCGAATATGAGATCGTGCTGGTCGCCAGCAACGATCCCGCAGCGAAAGGGCTGACAGTGGCCGAGGCGGAAGGCGTGCCCACCTTCGCCCTACCGCACAAGGGCATGGCGCGCACAGAGCATGATGCCGCAATGGAGCGCGCAGCACTGGATGCGGGTGCACAGTTCATCGCACTGGCGGGATACATGCGCATTCTTTCGAGCGAGTTCGTTTCGCGCTGGGAAGGGCGGATGCTCAACATCCACCCCTCGTTGCTGCCGAAATATCGCGGCCTCCACACGCATGAGCGCGCGCTTGAGGCGGGCGATAGCCATGCGGGTTGCACCGTGCATCTCGTTACGGCCGATCTCGACGATGGGCCGATCCTGGGCCAGGCGAAAGTCGCGATTTTGCCCGGCGATACACCCGATACACTCGGCGCGCGGGTGCTGATCGCGGAACACCAGCTCTACCCACGCGTGTTGAACGCCTTTGTTTCACGGACGAGCAATCCCGAATGGCTCCTGGGCGAATTGCGCAAACGCGCACTTGCGCTGCCCGAAGTCGAGGAGCGTGCAAGCCACGGAGCGCCGGGTTGGCGCACGAGCGGGAAAAGCGGCAAGTTCTTCGCCTACTTCAGCGAGAGGCATCACGGCGAAACGCATGTCGCGCTGCTCGCCAAGACCAGCGGAGCCGACGAACTCGCCGAACTGATCGAACGCGATCCCGATTCCTATTATCGCCCCGCCTATTATGGTGCGAGCGGATGGGTGGGCATTGTGCTCAACCGCCCCGGGCTCGACTGGGCGCAGGTCGAATACTGGCTGCAACGTTCGTGGCGCAGCGTGGCGCCCAGGCGGCTCATCGCATCGCGTCTTGCCGCTGACGAGTATTAGCGTCCGAGTTTCAGCGTCACGGCTCGCCGTGCGCGGGACCTGGAACGAATCTGATCCTAGCTCCGCTTGCCGACCCCGGGCACCAGCATCCCCACCTTCCGGGCATAGTCGCGATAGTCGTCGCCGAACAACGTGGTGAGATCGCGCTCCTCGTGCGCGATGCCGATCAGGATATAAACGGTGAAGCCCGCTGCGAACAGCAGGTGGCCATAACTCATGTCGGGTGTCGCCCAGAAGGCGAGCAGGAACCCGGAATAGATCGGGTGGCGTATCCACTTGTAGAACAGAGGGCTGCGCATTTGCGGCGGTGAAGCTGCTTTCTCGCGCAAATGGAGCCATGCTTGCTGAAGGCCGAACAGCTCAAAATGGTTGAGCAGGAAGGTCGAGATGAGCACCATGCCCCAACCCAGCCAGAACAGCGCCCAGATTACCGTGCGCGCGCCCTCGCCCTCGACCGACCACAGCGATCCCCCGATCGGCTGCCAGAAACGGTACAGCGCGATCAGCACCAGCACCGTGGCGAGGCAGAATATGCTGCGTTCGAGCGGCGCGGGCACGATCCCGGTCCACCACTGCTTGAACCCCTTGCGCGCCATGACCGAGTGTTGGACGCCAAAAAGCGCGATCAGGCCGATGTTGGCCAGCACCGCATTGAAAGGCAATGCCTGCATGCCCTTGTCAATATGAGACGGCATGAAGGCAAATCCGCCAACAAAGCCGATCAGATACAGGAATGTGGCGAAAAACGCTGCGTAGCACGCAAGCGAAACCAGCATGACGATTGCCCGTCCCATTGCTCTCTCCCCTAAAGCAAAAGGCGACCCAATGGTAAGGATACCACAAGACTTCCCCGCGCGCGAATCGCACGGGCGGCGGTCATTCATTTCAAACTGTCATCGCGAGGACAACGGATCTGATCCGGTGGACGAAGCAATCCGGCTGAATATCTGCGAAATTCTGGATTGCTTCGCTGCATTCGCAATGACGAAATCTTGTTCCGGTGAATTTACCCGACGATTTCTTCCGGCTTGAAGAAGAACGCGATTTCAATCGCTGCGTTCTCGTCGCTGTCGGAACCGTGGACCGAATTGGCTTCGATCGATTCCGCATAGGTCTTGCGGATCGTGCCTTCAGCGGCATCCGCAGGGTTGGTCGCGCCCATCACGTCGCGGTTGCGCTTCACTGCATCTTCGCCTTCGAGCACCTGCACCACCACCGGGGCGGAGATCATGAAATCGACCAGTTCGCTGAAGAAGGGGCGTTCACGGTGCACGGCGTAGAAGCCCTCGGCCTGCTCGCGCGTCATGTGGATGCGCTTCGATGCGACCACACGAAGCCCGGCATCCTCCAGCATCGCGGTGACCGCGCCGGTCAGATTGCGGCGCGTGGCATCGGGCTTGATGATCGAAAAGGTGCGGGTAACCGCCATGATGAAGTTCCTCAATGTTTGAAAATGCGAATGGGGGATTGCGGCGCGCCACTAGCGGCACTGGCCCGGTACTGCAAGTTATTGCTAACCGCCCGCGCGCCAGCGGCCCGCATCGTCCTGCTTGTGGATTTCGCGCGTGAGGCCTTCCTCGCCGTCGAGCGCGCGCCAGACCTCGCGCGCCGCCTCCGTATCTTCAGCACCGAATATCAGCAGCGCGCGGTCGGAGCCCAGTGCCTCGGCCCGCCATGTGCCATCCGCCAGCATGACGATCCGCGCACCGTTGAGCGGATCGAGCGCGGCGGAGAGCAGGATCGGCTGATCCGCCGCGCCGGGGCCATCGGCCTCGCCATTGGCCAGGAACTCTTCCGGCCCCGCGCGCCACAGCTCGCGCGAGATCGCCTCGCGCACCGCCTTGTCGCGGTGCACCACCAGCAGCCGCGCATTTCCGGCCAGTGCTTTGCGCGCCAGCATCGTGGCCACCCGCTCGACCGGATCGCGGCTCAACTGGTAGAAATCGACGCGCATATTTGTTTGCCTATCGCTTCGCTACTTGAGGCGGGTTTGTCTGCCTGTCGCTTCGCTACTCGAGGCGGGTTTGTCTGCCTGTCGCTTCGCTACTCGAGGCGGGTCTGTCTGCCTATCGCTTCGCTACTTGCGGCGGATGAGCACTCAGCCTTCCAAATTCTCGGCGACGAAGCGCTCGATCAGCCGCACGCCATAACCGGTTGCACCCTTGTCCCAGGTCGCGCCCGCCTTGTCGGCCCAGACCATGCCCGCGATGTCGCAGTGCGCCCACGGCGTGCTCTTGCGCACGAAGCGCTGCAAGAACTGCGCGGCGGTGATCGAACCGCCTTCGCGCGGGCCGATGTTCTTCATATCGGCAATCGGGCTGTCGATCAGCTTGTCATAGGACGGGGCAAGCGGCATCCGCCACAGCTTGTCCCCGCTCGACGTGCCGGCTGCCAGCAGCCTGTCGGCCAGGGCGTCATCGTTGGCAAACATCCCGCCATATTCATGCCCCAGCGAAATGATCATAGCGCCGGTAAGCGTAGCGAAATCGACGATCTGCGCCGGATCGTACTGCTCCTGAGCCCAGTGCAGCGCATCGCAGAGCACCAGCCGCCCTTCGGCATCGGTGTTGAGCACCTCGACCGTCTGGCCCGACATTGTGGTGACGATATCGCCGGGGCGCATCGCATTTCCATCGGGCATGTTCTCGACGAGGCCGACAACCCCGATGACGTTGGCCTTCGCTTGGCGCTTGACCAGCGCCAACATGGCTCCGGCCACTGCGCCTGCGCCGCCCATGTCCCATTTCATGTCGCCCATGCCCGGGCCCGGCTTCAGCGAAATGCCACCGGTATCGAAGGTCACGCCCTTGCCGACGAACACGGTGGGCTTGTCACTCTTGGCGCCGCCGTTCCAGCGGATCGCGAGCAGCCGCGAGGGCTGGCGCGAGCCCTGCCCCACGCCCAGGAGAGCACCCATGCCCAGCTTGCGCATGGCATCGTCGTCAAGCACCGTGAGCTCTGCCCCGGTCCCGGCAAATGCCTCCTCGCAAGCCGCAACGAAGCTCACCGGAAACACGACATTGGCCGGTTCGGCCACCAGCTTGCGGGTGAACTCCACCCCCTCGGCGATTGCCGACTGCACCTGCCATTCGGCTTCCGTCCCGGCGGGCGCATTGACCACAAGGACTGTAGTGAGCGTGGCGCGCTTTTCCTCGGCCAGCCGGGTGCGATAGACGTCGTGCCGCCAGCTGCGCAGGCGCAGCCCGAGGATCACCGCCGCTGCGCCCCTGGCGTCGAGCTCTGCCGATCCCAGATCGAGCACCAGCGCGGTTTCGCCAGAAGCAAGATAGCGCGCCGCGATCGCCGCACCGGCCTTCTCCAACGCAGACAGGCGATCCTTGGCACGGGCATCGCCCGCGCCCGCCAGCGCCACGCGCCTGAGCGCGCCGTCGCGCATGACGAATGTTTCGAACGTCTGGCCCGTGCGTCCCTTGAACCGCGCTGCGGCGGCCCCGTCGACGACCGGCGCTTCCAGGCCCGCGGGCAGATCGCCCTTGTTGACCACGAGCGCGTGCAGGCGGACATCGCCGGGGACTTTATCGATTAACTGGATTTGCATGAAAACTCCGAAAACCTGGGACCGATCTGCGCACGCGGCTGAGCCGGGCATCGTTGCCGATGGGCCGCAATCAATGGCGATTGCGATTAGGCGCAGGCGGTGCGATAGGCAAGCCATGCGACTGCCTTCAGAGACTTGCGCGACGATTTTCCGCGCGCGCGGTCCGTTTCTGCGCCTTGCCCCTTGGACAGCGACGATCGCATTGGCGCTCGGCCTTGCGCCGGGCGCCGCTGCCCAGGAAGCAGTCGGCATCGTGCCTGCGGAAGAAAGGCCGGTCGATACCACGATCACTCAGATCGAAATTCCGCGTACGATACAGGCTGGCGAAAGGGTGATCGATTTCGAGGCGCGCGAGCTTTCCTATGACGGCGAAAGCGACGTTGTCACCGCGCGCGGCGATGTGATCCTGCGCAGCGAGGACGATTCGGTGCGCGCCGACGAAGTGCGATGGGACCGCAAGGCCGGCTCGATCCTGGCCACCGGCGATGTCCGCGTGGTCGATTCCGATGGCAACCGGCTCTATACGCAGAGCGTCGAACTGACCGACAAGTTCGAGGCCGGAGCAATGGCCGAACTGTTGATGGCGCTGCGCGCGGGCGGCAGGCTTGCGGCAATGTCGGCCGAACGGGGCGAGGACGGCACCACCGTGCTCAAGCATGCCTCCTACACCTCGTGCGCGGTTCTTGATGTCGAGCGCTGCGCAAACGATCCCAGCTGGCGGATCACCGCCGACCGGGTAATCTATGATCCTAAATCCAACCGCGTGCGTTTCAAGGGAGCCGTGCTAGAACTGTTCGGTGCGCGGCTGGTGCCGCTGCCGGGCCTTGCGGTGCGCACCGACGGCCGCGCCATTTCGGGTTTCCTGGTGCCCGATCTCAGATTGTCCCGGTCCAACGGGGTCGAGGCCAGCGGGCACTATTACCTGCGTGTGGCCGACCACCAGGATTTGACGCTGGGCACACATGTGTTCACCAAGGCGGCCCCGATGGTGAGCGCCGAATGGCGCCATCTTACGGGTGCAGGTGCCTACCAGATCACCGGCTTTGCCACACACAGCCGCCGCATTTCGGGCACCACCGGCGAACTGACGAGCGAGCGCGCCCCGCGCGGATATCTGTTCGCCAACGGACGTTTCCAGTTGAGCCCCGAATGGAGCCTGACCGGTTCTGCCCGCCTGGCCAGCGACCGCACGTTCCTGCGCCGGTATGACATCAGCCGCGACGATCGGCTCCGCTCGACCTTCGATCTCGAGCGGATCGATGACAGGTCCTATTTCTCGCTGTCGGGCTGGGCCACGCAGACGCTCAGACTGGGCGTCGATCAGGGCGCGATCCCGGTTGCGCTGCCGGTGATCGACTATCGCAAGCGGCTGGCCGATCCGCTCGCCGGCGGGAATCTGGAACTGCAACTCAATTCGCTCGGCCTGCTACGCAAGGACGGTCAGGATACACAGCGCGCATTTGCTGGGGCGCGCTGGGACCTGCGCCGCCTGACGGGTCTGGGGCAGGTCGTGACCTTGACCGGGCTGGTGCGCGGCGACGTCTATCACACCGACGAAACCCTGTTGACCCAAACGGTGATCTATCGCGGCAACGAGGGATGGACCACACGCGGTGTTGCCACCGGCGCGATCGATGTCGAGTGGCCCTTCATCGGCGAGGCCTTCGGCGGGACGCAAGTGTTTAAACCGCGGGTGCAACTGGTCGCCAGTCCCAAGATTCGCAATCTCGCGATCCCCAACGAGGATGCCCGCGCGGTCGATCTTGAGGATTCGAACCTTTTCGCGCTCAACCGCTTTCCCGGATATGACCGGATCGAGGATGGCGTGCGGCTGACCTACGGGCTCGACTGGGAATTGCTGCGGCCGGGCTGGCGGATCAAGACCAATGTCGGCCAATCCTATCGCTTCGACCGGCAGGAAACGATCCTGCCCAA
>PNJY01000070.1 GCA_013822125.1 Erythrobacter sp.
TCGGAATCTATCTGCTGACGCGGGGGATACTCTACCCGCCCAAGCTGCGCGAGGCCCGCAACGTTGCCCCGCTGGGGCTGATCGGCGGCTTTCTCGATGCCGCCGGAGGGGGCGGCTGGGGGCCGGTGGTCACCTCGAACCTGCTCGTCCAGGGGGGCGAACCGCGCAAGGTCGTGGGCACCGTCAACAGCGTCGAATTCTTTCTCACGGTCACGATTTCGGCCACCTTCATAATCCAGGTGGGAGTTGCCGATCTTGCCGGAGCGACGCTGGGCCTGCTGATTGGCGGTATCTGCGCCGCGCCGTTCGCTGCCTTTGCGGCGCGCCATTTCAGCCCCAAGGCGATGCTGATCCTGGTGGGGGCCGCGCTGATGCTGACCAGTATCTACGGTATCTGGACCGTGTGGGGTCAGGACGTTATGCGCGCGGGATGACCGCGTTAAAGCAAGGCGACCCGACGACCCTCAAGCGGCTCTATGGCAGGAGCCATGGCAAGCCGCTGCGCGCGCGCCAGCAGGCGCTGGTCGACAATCTCCTGCCGCAGATAGCGGTGCCTGCCGACGGGCCGGTGACTGCTGAGCGCCTGTTCGGACGCGACTGCCCGCTGCACTTCGAGATCGGTTTTGGCGGGGGCGAGCATCTCGCTTACCGCGCGGACCTGCTGCCCGATCACGGCTTCATCGGGGCAGAACCATTCCTCAATGGAGTGGCGCAGGCGCTGACCCATATCGAGGAGCGCAAGCTGGCAAATGTCCGCCTGCACATGGGCGATGCGCTGGAAGTGCTGCGCCGGGTGCCCGATGGTGCGCTCAGCATGATCTATCTGCTCCATCCCGATCCCTGGCCCAAGGCCCGCCATTCCAAGCGGCGGATGATGAACGACGGGCCGGTGAAACTGTTCGCCGCCAAGCTCAAGCCCGGCGGCGAGCTGCGGTTCGGCACCGACCACCCCGTCTATCTTCGCCACGCGCTGATGGTGATGCAGCGCCATACCGGTCTGTTCGAATGGCTGGTCGAAGCTCCAGGCGACTGGCAGGTGCGCCCCTCTGGCTGGCCCGAAACGCGCTATGAAACGAAAGCCCGAACGGTTTACGGGCACGAGGTCTGGTACTTCCGCTGGAAGCGGATCTAGAGCCTGAAGCCATTCTGGAAGAGGTCACACCGCGTGTGTTGCGGCAAACGTCCGCAATCGCGCCCGGCGCCGCAACGTCGGGCGCGCTTGATCGACGCACCGATCAGGGACGGTCCGCATCCGGAGCACTGTCCGGCAAAAACGGTTCAAGTCTTGCCGTTATCCGCCCATGGCCCAGAAAAAAATGCCGCCAGGTGTGGACAAAGATCGACCCTGGGGCGCGGTTGCGCCTGTTCACGCGGGTCGGGCCGATCCGCCGCCAGAGGCTGTCTTGAAGCCGCTGGATTCGCCGTTCCGTGCTGCAAATGGTGTCTTTGCATGATGGTTTCCTCTCCAATGTTGATCAGCATCCTGCGCCTTATTTGCCCTGCCTGGAATTGCCCTGTCGGCATGAGAGCGATGCCGCGACGGCACGACAGATCGTCCGCAATGCTTGCCTTGCATCGAACCGATGCAACCCCGGCATTTGAGTGCTTGCCCTCCATGTGGAACTGTCGATGCCTGTCCACAACTTCAAGGAACAATCACCAATGCCCCGTCACAATCGCCGCTTCACCGCCATGGTCGCTGCACCGCTGCTGGCCTTCGGCACATTGTCGCTGCTCGCCGGAGCGCCAGCCTCGGCTCAGTCGATTGTCGCTGCACCTGTTCCAGGCGTCTTGCGCACAAAGAGCCTGAACGGGTTCGACGAGACCTTGGCAAGGCTGAAGGCCGACGTGCAGGCCAAGGGGATCCGGTTCTTTGACCAGATCGACCAGTCCGGGCTTGGTGCGCAGGCTGATCTCGACACGGCGCGCTCGACGCTGGTGATTTTCGGAAATCCGCCGCTGGGCGTCCAGTTCCTGCAATCGAACCGTTATGCGGGGCTCGATTGGCCCGTGCGTATGCTGGTGGTCGAAGAGGCGGACGGCAGCGTTTGGTTGGCCTGGAACGACTTCGCCTACCTCCGCCAGCGCTATGGCATCGCGGATCGCGATGCGCAGTTCAAGATGGCGGGTGAAGTCGCGGCATTGATCGCTGCCGCGGCCGCTGCCCGGTAAGCATTCGGGGACACGAACTTGCCGGGACTTGGCGAACCGATCGATCCGATGGCCGCATTTCTGCTGGCGCTGGCTGCTGCGCTGGCGATGGGCTTTGCCATCCAGCGGGGCGGAACCTGCATGGTCGCCGCCGTCGATCAACTGGTCAGGAAGAAGTCGGCGACCAGGCTCCTTGCCTTGATTGAGTGCAGCCTGTGGACGAGCGGGCTCGGGCTCGGCGCCATCTCCCTGGGCCTGCATTTCACGGCAAGCCCGGCATATGCACCGGGATTGACGACATTTTTCGGTGGCCTGCTGCTGGGGCTGGGCGCCAGCGTGAATGGCGCCTGCGTATTCGGTTCGGTCGCCCGGATCGGCTCGCGCGACTGGAACTATCTGCTTGCACTTCCAGGGTTCTTCCTCGGCAGTCTCGCGCATCATCATGCGGTCGGTGCGCCTGCGGGCGCAGCCATGGGCACGTCGGCCAGCGTGTGGAGCCTACCGCTCCTGGTGCTGCTCGCTGGCAGTCTTGCCTATGGCGCAACGCGCGCCTGGTGCGGCAGGCGCACCTCTGGACCGCTCTTCGATTATCGACTCGCCACGATATCCATCGGTTTCGCCTTCGTCGTGCTCGCAGTGATGTCGGGACCATGGACCTACACCGAAGTTTTCTCCCGGGTAGCGCACGGCGGTGCGGCTCCCTCGATTTTAGAGGCAGCACTGCTTGGCGCACTGTTGGCAGGCGCGGTTATCGGCGGCTGGAATGGCGCGCAAGGTGGTGGTTTCAGGATGACCCGTGCGCTCCAATGCCTGGTCGGCGGGATGCTTATGGGAGCAGGCAGTTCCTTGATCCCGGGTGGAAACGACAACCTTATTCTCGTTGGCTTGCCCTCTTTTCAAAGCCATGCTTGGCTGGCGATTCTGTCCATGATTCTGGCAATCGCAATTTGGTTGAAGGTCGGCGAATTTTGGCGCAATCTTGCGGCAGCAAGAGAGCTCGGTCGCGCGAATTCAGCCTGACCCTTGGGATGGGGAGGGGTTCTTATGGAAATGCAGCAGGTTCGTTATTTCCTTGCGGTCGCCAAGACGCTCAATTTCACACGTGCGGCAGAGACTTGTAATGTGACCCAGCCCGCACTCACCCGCGCCATCAAGCAGCTCGAGGCCGAACTGGGAGGCGAACTGATCCGGCGCGAGGGCCGGCTGAGCCATCTTACCGATCTCGGAACCCGTATGCTGCCGTTGCTCACCCAGTGCTACGACAGCGCGCTCAACGCCAAGGCTCTCGCCGCAAAGGTCAAAAGCGGCGATGTTGCGTCCATTGCGGTGGGCGTTACGCCGACATTCGACGTTGCCCTGCTCATTCCCGCGCTGGCGGAGCTTGAACGCGCCTTTCCCGGGGTGCAGCTTGTGATCCGTCGCGGGTGCAGTACCGAAATCGGGGAAATGTTGAAAAATGGCGAAATCGAACTCGGTTTCGGTGGTGGCATGGCGACGAGCTGGGACAGGCTCGATTGCTGGCCGATGTTCGCCGAAGATTTCGATCTGGTGGTGGCCAACGACCACGATCTGGCGGGGATCAACGATCAGGATCAGTTGGCCAAGCAGCTTCAATCAGAGCGCCTGATCTTCCATGCACAGCTTGAAACGGGAGAGTTTCCATCTGGCACCCTGGAGGGCGCTGGAATTTCAGTCGAGAAGGTGCATATGGTCAGCAGTCTCGAAGATCTCGAAGTTCTCCTGATGGCAAAGTTTGGGGTTGCCGTCCTGCCAGCCAGCACATGCCGCTCGGAGGGTCTGCGTCATATCCGGTGCGGTTGGCTTGGCACGCGACGCACGGTGGCCGTCTATTCGGTGGCGGGCCGGGTGCGATCGCGAGAAGGTGGCGTGTTGTTCAATCTCGTGAGGGCCAGCGACTGGACCAGGTTATCGGCGTGCCTGGATCAATCGGAAGCTATTGTCGATGGGCGTCACGATTCCCGGCCTGCCCAGGCGAACGGGGCTCCGCCGGAGGTCGGCGTGGCATTGCCGGTATAACGCATCAGTTTGAGCACCGATGGTGTGAACAGCCAAAATCAAGTTAAAACGGATAGCAAAGTCACATTTTCCGGTTCGATCAATGTCGATCGGGATCCAGGTTGGACACGGCTTCAACGATCGAATCGAGTTCCATGCGCTGGCGATAGTCTGGATCGACATGGCGCCGGCGAATGATCCCACTGCGGTCGATGATAAATACCGAGGGAACCGGGAGGATCCACGCTTGCCCGCCATGGTACCCGGGAACGTCCCAGCCTGCACCGGCAATTAGCGAACTCATGAATTCGTCAACCCAGATCGCCAGATTGATGCTGAGAACATATCCGGCATCGACATCGGTCAGGAAGGGAAAGCGGGCGCCGGATTCGGCCTGCAGCGCCCGCGTGTGCTCCTGCTTTTCCGCCGAAATAGCATAGATTTTCCCGTAACCGAGTTGGTCCTGTATTTCGGCCAAACCAACCATGTTGAGTCGGCAGTAGGGGCACCAGTGACCCCGATGGAACGCGAGGATTGTTGGCCCATCGGCGATGATCTCGCTCAACCGGACAATCCTGCCATCCTGGTCGGGCATGGCAAAGTCCGGCATCACCTCGCCAACGGCGGGCGCGCCTGCACCGGCTTCGGCCTGCGCGAGCCGCGCCACGAAGTGGTCAACCGCGGTTGCGAAATCGGGGCTCTTCGTGCGAACCTCGTCAGCAATTGCCTGGAGTCGGCGGTTGAGCGACCATTGATTGTTACGCACGTCTTGGAATCTTCCTTCCAATGCGGCCACCAAGGGGTGAGTCATCTCGCCGTCCTCCTGACCGCATTTTACCAGAAACTGCGTTCCGGAACACCAGAACTATTCACGCCCTGCTGCGGCATCGATCGCCACACCGCCTGAAATTTCATGCAGAACGAATCCTTCAAGCGGTTCGACCTCATCGCGCCACGGCGCCATTGCAAGCGCCCGACGTGTATCGCGATAGCCTGCTTCGCGGCGCAGCCGGATGCCTTCGGGGCTGAAATCAATGTCCTTCGAGTGATCTTCGGTATCGAGCACCGGGTTGAGAAGACGAATGACATGCATCCGCGTATCGCAGCCGTAGGCACGCAGTTCCTCGAGGCGATTTTCCCGGTCCGCGCCATCGGGCACCAACTTGGCGATTTCCGAAACGACGTGGCGCAACCGGTGCAATTGCCGCTGGCGCTTGATGTTTTGCACTGCGCGACTTGAATATTGCAAATCCTTGTGGCGATTGAGCACCTGCCAGATCGTTTCGGGTTCGTGGCCGTGCGGGTTCCAGAGGTGTACCGCAAAAACCGTGGAGTTTCTGCGTGGCTCGTCATCGAAAACGATCTCGACAGGTGTGTTCGAGAGGATTCCGCCATCCCAGTAGAGCTCCCCGTCGATCCGCACTGCCGGGAAGGCGGGCGGCAGGGCGCCCGAGGCGAGCACATGGTCAATTCCGAGCGGAGTCTTGTTGCTGTCGAAATAGACCATCTCGCTCGACTGGACCTTGGCGGCTCCGACGCACAGTCGCATCGGACCCGAATTGATCCGCTCGAAATCGACCAGTTCGCCCAGCAATTCGCGCAGCGGATCGACCGAATAATAAGCAGCCTCTTCCGATCCCAATTTGGTGAATGGGCTCAGAAATGCCATGGGTCGCGGTTGGAAGAACGCGGGGAGACCGGTCGATATCGTGAGCATGTTGCGGGTCGCCTGGCCGATCCAGTCGGGGATAGGAAACCCCATGAACGAGCCGGTCTCGACCCGCCGCCAGAATTCGCGCAGTCGATCGAGCCGTTCGGCGGGCGCGGAACCAGCGATCAGCGCAGCATTGATCGCGCCAATCGACGTGCCGACCACCCAGTCAGGCTCTACCCCTGCTTCGTGCAGCGCTTCGTACACTCCGGCCTGGTATGCGCCAAGTGCGCCACCACCTTGAAATACAAGAACTA
Source organism: Erythrobacter sp. (assembly GCA_013822125.1). Taxonomy (GTDB): domain Bacteria; phylum Pseudomonadota; class Alphaproteobacteria; order Sphingomonadales; family Sphingomonadaceae; genus Erythrobacter. The sequence goes on from PNJY01000070.1 coordinate 6,136, forward strand.
TCTGTCCACGCTGGCTCAGTTCGTCATAAAGCTCTGACATGGTCTTCTCCTTTTGAAGCGGGAAATTCGGCCCGGATGGTAGCGACCGCTGGTGCGGCCTCTCCTGTGATCAAACGGGCATGACGGGCAAAGGTGAGGTAGTTCCAGGCCAGGTTCAAACCGACGATCAAGCGGTTGCGAAAGTTGGTCAGGAAAAAGACATGAACCGTCGACCAGATGAGCCACGCGACTATGCCTCGCAGCCGCAACCAGCCGAAATCGACAACTGCGTGGCTCCGTCCGATCGTCGCAAGATTGCCGTAGTGACGGTAGCGAAACGGTCGCATCGTGCGGCCCCTGATCATGGCCATAATCGAAAGTGCAGCATGACGGCCCTGCTGTTTCGCCACCGGCGCAATTCCCGGAAGAGGCCTGTGATCTGGGCCGGTGCAATGCGCCGTATCGCCCACGACGAACACTCTGGAGTCGCCGTCTGGATGCAGGAATTGGTCGACGAACGCGCGTCCCGAACGATCTTCGCTGGATTCAAGCCAGCGCGCCGCATCGGATGCCTTGACCCCTGCGGCCCAGATCAAGGTATGTGCGCGGATCTGCTCTCCGCCGGCCACCACCCAATCCTCGCCCAGATCCTCGACAGCGGTCGAGTTGCGGACGTCCACGCCCATGCGCGTCAGGTCACGGCAAGCCGCGTCCGACAATTGCTGCGGAAAGCCTTCGAGCAGCCGCGGGGCGAGGTTGAGGAGAATTATCTTCGAGCAATTGGGCGTGATCGAACGGAATTCGCTGCTGACCGATCGATGCGCCAGTTCCGCTATGGCGCCAGCCATCTCCACGCCCGTTGGGCCGCCGCCAATCACGACAAACGTCAGCAAGGCGTCGCGGCGCTGCCTGTCTTCCTCTGTTTCAGCTAATTCAAGCGCCAGAAGCACCTTGCGACGGACCGCCGTTGCGTCCTCGATCGACTTGATGCCGGGGGCATGCCGGTCCCAGTGATCCTGGCCGAAATAGGAATGCGTGGCTCCGGACGCGACTATGAGCCAGTCGTACCCGACCTCCCGGCCCGAGACGAGGTGTACTACACGCTCATGCCGGTCAATCCCGACCGCTTCGTCAAGGATGACGCGGACATTGCTTTGGCGGCGAAGAACGGTGCGGATTGGCGCGGCGATGTCGGCTGGCGAGAGCGCAGCGGTTGCGACCTGGTACAGCAGCGGCTGGAATAGGTGGTGGTTGCGCTTGTCGATCAGGATCACTTCGACATCGGCGCGCCGCAGCGCGCGGACGGCCGCCAATCCGCCGAACCCGGCCCCGATAACGACCACGCGGGGGATGGAACTCGGTCCCTGACGGCGCATGTTATTGGGCCGTCCAGCCGCCATCCATAGCAATGGCCGCGCCATTAATGGAGCCACCAAAGGGTCCGGCAAGGAACACGGCAAGTGCTCCCAGCTCCTCGACCGTAGCAAACCGCTTGCTGGGCTGTGCCGCGAGCAGCACATCCTCGATCACTTGCGCGCGATCAAGGCCACGCGCCCGGGCGGTATCCTCTATCTGGGCTTCGACCAACGGTGTCCAGACATAGCCGGGGCAGATCGCGTTGCAGGTGACGCCATCGCGTGCCGCTTCCAGCGCGACAGTCTTGGTGAGGCCGAGAACCCCGTGCTTTGCTGCGACATAGGCGCTCTTGTATGGGGACGCGACAAGTGCGTGCGCGGAAGCGATATTGATGATGCGCCCGAATCCGGCCGCCTTCATGTCAGGAATTGCGGCCCTAATGGTGTGAAACGCCGCTGCGAGATTGAGTGCCTGTATGGCATCCCACTTCTCGACGGGAAATTCCTCGATCGGCGCAACGTGCTGGATGCCGGCATTGTTGACCAGTATATCGATCCGGCCGTGCCGGTCGATGGCATTGGAAACAAGCTTGGCAGCACTTTCGGCGAGCATCAGATTGGCGGGATCGAAGGAAATCTCAACGCCAAGACCGGCCAGGTCCTCGGTCAGTCTTTCGATATCGCCGGGCGCTCCCAGGCCGTTGATGACGATATTTGCGCCCGCCTCAGCAAAGGCGCGCGCGATTCCGAGGCCAATCCCGCTGGTTGAGCCGGTCACGACGGCAAGCCTGCCCGAGAGCGGCTTGGCGGTCGGCGCTGTCATCTTGGTAGTTGGATAATCCATGAATGTTTCCGTGGGTGAAGTGAATTGCCCGGGAAGCTTATTGTGCACCGGCCCCGCACTGAAATGCCGATTGGTTCGCCCTTCGATGCTGCTTGGTTATCGAACCGGACCGTTCATGACGCGCAGGCATGAAACCGATGCAGCAATCCGATTGGAGATGAACGCGAACCGGGGCGAAGATTGCAGGAGTTGAGGCCACATTGCCTCCAACACATCCATTCGAGGAGTTCATTATGCTGAAATTAAACCGAGCCGCCGCGCTGTTGGTTGCCGCCGGTGCCGTGGCCATGGGATCGCCGGCGCTGGCCGGAGATTGCCCCACCGGACAGGAAGAGGCGAATCCGCTGGCCAATGCGCCGACCATGCCCAAGGGCGTCACTGATACCGTTATCGGTTCGATCGACCTTGGCAACGAAATTGGCGTCAGAGGCCGGCTGCTGCGCACGCGGCGCCTGGTGGTCCAACCAGGCGGGATTGTCCCGATGCACAGCCATGCAGGCCGTCCGGCGCTGATCGTCACGGTGAGCGGCCAGGTGACCGAACACCGCAGCAGCTGTGCCGTAGGCATCGTTCACCGCGCTGGCGACATCTCGCGCGAGGCTGACGGTATTTCGCACTGGTGGATCAACGAGGGCAGCGAGCCCGCGGTCCTGTTGTCATCCGATGTCTTCGAGATGCCTTGAGCTGCAACTTCGAACCTATTCAATGGGCACCGGCTCCTCCCCCCGCAAAACGGTGCTCCAGCGCCCCGGCACTGATTCAAGCCCCCCTTGGTGCCGGGGCGCGACCCATTGCGGGAAACGAACAGAGTAAGGAACCTGAACATGAAAACCGCTTCTGCACTCGCGGCTGCCGCGATCATCGCCACGCTTGGTGCGGGCATTGCCCACGCCGGACCGGTAAAGCCGCAGCCCGGCAAGGAGAAATGCTACGGAATTTCGAAAGCCGGCAAGAACGATTGCGCGGCCGGCCCGGGTACAAGCTGCGCCGGGACATCGACCCGCGATTACCAGGGAAATGCCTGGAAATACGTCGACAAGAACACCTGCCTGAAGATCAGCACTCCGAAAGGCAAGGGATCGCTATCGGCCAAGCGCGGCTAGCAGACACACCCGTGATTGCCGATCGGCGCCGGTGCCGGATCTGATCCGGCATCGCCGTCACCGCTGCAATTCGGCCGGCAAGTCCGGCCGCGAAATGCGCGGCGCGGATGCAAGCCGAGGACCCGCAAAAGCGGGCCTCTGCACCCAAATGGAGAGAGAGGATGTTATCACTACTGCGCCTGAAAGGCGGCGCGGCGATCGGGCCTGCAACAGCGCCGTCGCCGGTGCGGGTCTACTGCAATCCCACACTGTTGGGAGCGCTCGAAGCGCTGGCTTGCAACTTTCCCGTTACCAAACGAATCCTGGGCGATCGGCGATTCGAGGCCGAGGCACTGGACTTTGCGCGCACGAACCCGCCCACTCTTCCGATCCCAAGACTCTACGGCAGGGGAATGGCGGATTGGCTGGCGGCGCAACCTGTCAGCACCGAACTGCCGTTTATCCGTGACGTGGCCCACTGCGACGAGTTGGCGGCAGAAGCAGGTTGTGCCGCGCAGGCACCCGCACTCATGCCAAATCAACTCGAAATCATGCAGATCAGCGAAGTTCTCAATTTCCGGCTTCGCATCCATCCTTGCGCCAGGTTCGGCTGGATGGGAAGTGACGGTGTAAGGCGCTGGCTTGTGGCAAGGTCGGTCAAGCCGACCGGTCGCGCCCTGAAGGCCGACACGACGGGAATACTCGTCACGTCGCGCGACATGAGCGTCAAAGGCTTCGAAATCAGCCGCGCCGCACATCGGTTGCTGGCGGGAATCCGGCTTGGAGAGATGCTTGGAGCTGCGGCGCAGGCGACCATTCAGCTCTACCCCGATGCAAACATCGCCGAATGTTTCGAGCACCTTGTCGAATGTGGCGCCTTTGCCGCGCCACCAAGCACGCGGTCAGAACAATGAACGCCTTACCAGCCTTTGCAGAGGAGTTGCAGATCATGTATCTCAATCAAGTCGAAACTCGGATCGGGTGGTCCGATCGATTGAACCGGATCGCATCGACGGTCTTGCCTTTCTCAATGATTTGCCTGGTTCAGCGCATCGCGCTCGCGACCATTTTCCTGCTGTCGGGCCGAACCAAGGTCGAAGGCTGGTTTACGATTACCGACACGACCTACGAACTGTTCCGGATCGAATATGCCGGCGTGCCTCTCCCCAGCGAATTTGCTGCCGTGGCGGCCACGGTGTCCGAGCATGTCTTTCCGGCGCTGCTTATCCTGGGCCTGTTCACCCGGTTTTCGGCGCTGGCCTTGCTCGGCATGACGGCTGTCATCCAGATCTTTGTTTACCCCGACGCTTGGCCAACGCATCTGAGCTGGGCGGGATTGGCGCTTCCGCTCGTTGCAATGGGTGGTGGCTCGCTATCGCTCGACCAGATGCTGTTCGGGAGGCGGCCCGGAAGCACGCCGGCCTGACCAGCGCCGTCGGGCCGCAGGGCGAGAACTTGGGGACGACCGCTTGCTGCCTGATCGGGTTGTCGGTAGTATGAGAGCGCACCAAGCCGCCAGTTGAAGATTTAAGCTACTGGAACCGCATTCCAGGGTCACCTTGGAAGGGCGCCCGAGGACGTTAAGTCGCGAAAGTCTCGGAAAAATGGAGCGGGCGAAGGGATTCGAACCCTCGACCCCAACCTTGGCAAAGTTCTCTGGGCATCTAACCCGAACTACGCCACTGTATCCGAAATTGCGCCAAAGCTATATACATCAATAGTTTTCTTGACTTCAAACCTACGCTGACTCATCCTGCAACTACCGTCCGTTCGCCGCTTGGTGGACGCCCGGTGGACACCAATAGCAGTGAACCAGGGTCAAGCCAGCCATGCCCAAAACCTCTGAAACCGTCCTGACCAAGGGAGTGGTCGACAGCTGCAACGCGACCGATAAGCGCTATGACGTCTGGGACAGTAAATTGCCTGGCTTTGGTCTACGTGTTGGGACCTCGGGAGCCAAGACATACGTCGTCCGATATCGGGCAAACGGTGGTGGGCGATCTGCACCCAGGCGCTACGTGATTGTTGGCCGCCATGGCACATTGACTGTGGAACAGGCCCGAAAGAAGGCACAGCAGATCCTCGCTGAAGCAACCGTGGGCGAAGACCCCGCCATGCAGCGCAATGCCAGACGCGGGGAGCTCAAGATGGCCGCGCTGATCGACCTATATGAGCAGGAGGGTTGCTTCATCCAGCGCGGCAAGCGTCAGGGCGAACCGATGAAAGAGCGCACAAAGACCTACACGATCGCCAGGCTCCGCCACGCACGACGATCCTGCGGCGATGACCCATCTTGGTGTCGCTGGCCGACTTGCCGGTTGCAACGTCTCGGAAGAAACGCTCGATGAACTCGATGCGGAGGGGATGAATCTCAAGGCACTCCAGATCACCCGGCTCTGGGTGCTGACGGGGTGCCGCCGTCAGGAGATCGCCGAACTCAGGTGGGATGAGATCGATTTCGAACGCGGCCTGCTCGTGCTGGCGGACAGCAAGACCGAAAGGTCGGTTCGACCGCTGGCCGCTGCTGCGGTCAAGCTGCTGAAGACGATCCAGCGCGACGAGAACTCGGACTTCGTCTTCCCCGCTGACAGTGGCGAGGGCTTCTTCCAGGGCACCAAGAAGGTGTGGCCAAAGATCATCAAGAAAGCCGGGTTGGAAGGCGTCACGCCGCACACGCTGCGCCACACCGTGGGCGCCATCGCGACATCGAGCGGCGAGGCGCTGGCGCTCACCGGTGCCATCCTTGGTCATGCCAATATGCGCTCGACGATGATCTACGCCCATGTCGAGATGGACCCCTCGAAACTGGCAGCGGACCGGGTTGGTGAGCAACTGGCAGCGACGCTGGGGACAGGCGTATAACGGCAAAACGTGATTAGTGTTGACAAATGTCAACATACATGAGATAGGGAGTTCAATCGAATGGCAAGACCACGCCATCCGAACAAGGAGATCGAAGCCGCCGTTGCCCATGCCGAAGCGCTGGGCTGGCGGGTTGTTCCGATCAGCGGCCATGCCTGGGGGCGGCTCTATTGCCCCTGGGCTGACCGGGACGGCTGCATGGTCTCGGTGTGGAGCACCCCGCGCAATGCGGAGAACCATGCCAAGGCGATCCGGCGAGATGTGGCGCGGTGCCCCCATCCGGGCGCGGAGTAAATGAGATGAAGACGCACGAGTTCACTATTGTCGCTTCCGGTCTCGATCCCGAGATGGAAGGCTATGAAGACCGCTTCTTCGAGGCGGGCTGCGACGATGCGACTCTGTCGTTTCAGAAGGGCGTGATCATCGCCGAGTTTGCCCGTGAAGCCGTATCGTTCTCCAAGGCCGTC
>PNJY01000071.1 GCA_013822125.1 Erythrobacter sp.
ACGCCCGACATTGAACTGGCTGCGATAGGAAAGCAGCAGATCGTCGGTCACTTCCGCCTGGCGAGCCAACGCGGAGCCGATGTTGCGCTGCGCCAGCAGGGCCGTCCATGCGTTCGAGACGTCTTCTTCCGCCCCACGCACCATTTCGTGCAGGCGATAGCGCGCCTGCGATGCGCGGTGGACCATTTCCTGGTACTTGCCGCGCGTCTGCCCGCCGTTGAAGATGTTCCAGCGCATGTAAACGCGCGCCTGCACATCGTTGGTGTCGCCATTGAAGCCGTCGATATCCTCACCGATACGGCCACGCACATCGACGCCGAAGGTCGGGTAGAAATCGCCCTTGGCTGCCAGCACCAGACCATGCGCCGCATCGACATCGGCCTGCGCCTCGCGAACCAGCGGATTGGCGGTGCGGGCAAGCCCGATCGCATCGGCTTCGGTCGCGGGCATGCTCGCCGCCAGATCGGGCGGCAGCGTCACGTCATAGATCGTCAGTCCTGTGAGGCGGCGCAGCGTGTTGCGCGCGGTTTCGAGCGATTCATTGGCTTCATGCTCGCGCACGATGGCCGACTGGAGCCGCTCTTCGGCCTGCTGCAGATCGGCGACCGAGATCGATTCCTGCTGCACGCCCGTGCCCAGGTCCGTCACCAGCGCCTCATGGAAGGCGCGGTTGTCCTTGGCAGCGGCCACGATGCGCTGTTGCAGCAGCAGATCGAGGTATTGCCGCGAAACCTGCAGCGCGATGAATTCCGATCGCTCGACGACGCGCAGCGATGCACCATCGACGCGCGCGGCCTGGCGCAGCAATTCACCCTTGCGGCGACCGAAATCGAACAAGGTCCAGTCCGCGGTTACCTGCGCTTCGACCGGATATAGCTCGTCATCGGAAATGCCCAGGGCACGCCGGGTGGTATTTTCGAGCCGGCGGATACCGGCCGAAGCTTCCACATCGACGCGCGGCAGGAACAGCGATTGCGCCTGCTCGCGTTCAAACTGGATAGCTTCGGTGTTGTATTGCGCCTGCAGGATTTCAGGGTTGGCCATGATCGCCGTTTCGATCGCTTCCTGCATCGAAAGCGGTCCGCCCGTGGTCTGTGCCATGGCGATCGGAGAGGTTGCCGCAAGCAGTACGGCGGCAGCCAAGGATGTGACAGTCTTCTTCATTGTTCTACCCTCCCCTTAGCGAACCAGGATTTCAACGCGGCGGTTCTGAAGCTCGCGCACGCCATCCTCGGTCGGCACACGAGGCTCTTCTTCGCCCCTGAATTCCACGGTGACATTGGCGCCCGGCACCGCCGGACGCAGCATGTCCGCGACGTTGTTGGCACGCGCTGCGGAAAGCCTGTTGTTGTAGCTGTTCGAACCCGACCTGTCGGCATGGCCGACAACCGTCAGATTGTTCCAGTTGCACGCCTGATAGTTGCCGGCGATGAAGCTCACCACCTGCTGCGCCTCGGCTTCGGGCGGGACGGCAACGTCGAACTCGAAGAAGATGATCGCCGGGTTCTCGCACACGGCCGAAGGCGGCGGGGGCGGGGGCGGGGGCGGGGGAGGCGGCGGGGCCGCGACATAGTTCATCAGCTGGTACGCCTTGGCGCATTTGCCGATCGACACCGGATCCTTGGTCGAGGATTTGAGATAGCCCAGCGCGATACCGCACTGCGCCTTTGCCTCGATCGCCCAAAGATAGCGCGCATCGTCCGCACTGATGATCGATGAATTATTCGACGCGGCCAATGCCCCGTCAAACCGGTTCTGGATTTCGCCTTTCAGCGAACCAAGGTCGAGTGCCATCAATGCATCGGCATCGCCACCCTGCGCCATTGCCGCCTGATGCGTGGCCAAAGCCATCACCAGCGCGGCACAGGACGCACCCATTCTTGTCAAACGCATAATATTCCCCCTGGTCAAAGGATCCCTAAACTCATGCATTGGCCGCCACCATCGCCGCTGCATCTTCGTGCATGTCGGCAATGGGGTTTGCGCCAAAGGCGAATGCGTCCCCGACAATCTTGAGCGCCATCGAGGCACTGTCCAGATAGCTTGCTTCTACCGCCATCGCGTTGTGATCGCCAGCGAATTGATCGACCATGGCATCGACAAAGCCGTCAGCCATCACATCGTCGAGGATCACGGCAACATCGGGCAGTTCCTGCGCGCCCTGGAGGCCCGCGACGACGCCCGAATTGTCGTTCGCCGCGGCCTCTTCCCCGCCCAGCGCCAGCAGCGCTTCCATCATGGAACTGACGTCGCCGCCAACGGTAAAGCCCGCGTCGGAAACTTCGCCGGTGGTGCCATCGGCCCAGGTGAAGCTGGAGGTGCCGAACACGGTCACGTCACCTCCGGCCGCGTCATAGGCAATGCCATCGGAGACCAGATCGATCGAGGTGATGCCTGCGTCGGCGAGCGAGGTAAACTCGCCCGGATCGGAGTTACCGTCGAGGTTACTGTCAGTCCAAACTCCAAATTTACCATATTCGGCGTCGTTTGCGTCGAGCTTGCCGTCGCCATTGGTGTCATACTTGGCGGCGATGGCTTCAAGATCGGTCATGCCGTTGCCGCCGAACACGAATTCGGAAGCATCGTTGACGATCCCGTCGCCGTTGGTGTCGAAGGCCAGGATCGCGCTGCCTGCGGCAATCCACGCGGTCTTGGACTTGGTACCGTCGCTGTCATAGTCATAGGCTATGCCGCTCGACAGGCTGGAGAACTGGTTCCCGCCGCCATCGAGATCGAGCACCACGGGGGCCATTGGCGGGCCGCTGCCATCCTGATCGATCGTGACATTGATCGTGCCACTCGCGGTATCGCCATCCTCGTCGGTGACGGTAACGCCAAAGCTCAGCTCGATATCCTCGCCGGCGTCAAAGCTGCCGATCGAGAACACGCCGAGGTCGAGCTGATCGCCGCTGTTCGAAACAGTCCCTTCGTCCGGTTCATGTCCGTCGCCATTGGGATCAAGTTCGAATGATTGGATCGGTAGGACGGTAACTACAACCGAGTTAAACTCATTCGTACCGGTATCGATCGAATAGGAGTCATTAGCACCTGGACCATTGCTCTCCTGTAGGCCGATGATCGTGACCCACTTGTTGATCCCGTCATTGTGGTAAATCACGGTGTAATCATCGATTGTGAGGGTCTGGCCGTCAGTGAAACCGGTCAAGTTGAATACGTATGTGTCATTGTCCGCGAAGGAAAACACCGAGACCTCGAGGATCGCCACCGTATTACCATCGTCGAAGCCACTATCGGGGTCCGCATCAGGCGCGACACCAGAGGCCAGTGTCGAATTCACCGCGTAGACATCGATCGCCACTTTGTTCGATTCCGATCCTCCGACCTGGGCAATCTCTTGTGAGAAACGCGTCGTCTCGACGGTTTCGTTCCACTGTAGCTCGGTCTCAGAAATTGGGTTCGTCACATCGGTATCGATGTCTTGGAGGAAGGTGATACGAACCGATTGACCCGGACCGATAGACTGGTTGCCCGCGCCAATCGAATCCGAATCGGTATTTACGGTAATCGGATTGCCTGCCGCATCGACCGCATTCAAAAGAACGTCGGTTTGATCGGCTGGACCGGTGTCCTTGCCAATCACTCGGAAATCGACATTACCCGCCGCGGAACTGCTCAAGTTGGTGAAGCTCGTCGTCGTGCCGTTCGACAGGTCATTCATCACCGTAAAGGTGTAGCTGCCGGTGCCGCTTGCATCGAGTTCAACCACGAAGCCAACTGTCCCGTCATTCCAGGCCGTACCGGTGGTCGCGTAAAGATCGCCCGTAGCGGGATTGGTGTAGAAGAACAGCGGATCGGACCCGACTGACACCGCTTCGCCGGTATTGCCATCGATCACCGGCGTTCCGTCTGCCACGTCGAACTCAATCTGGGCGGGCGTATCGGCACCGATCGAGAGATTGAGCGCCTCGGTGATGGTTGGATGCGGCGCAACGGCATCGGTTTCATCGTTGAGGAAACCGCTATCCGGCGTGAACGCCAGCGGCGCATCGTCGCCGAACTCGATCGTTAGCGTGCCATCAGTGCTGTCAGCCGGGCTGTCACTGTCGCTCACCGTGTAGGTGAGGTCGAGCGAGTCGACCCCGCCAGCCATCTCGCCATCATCGCCGCCATCGTGCAGGAAGTTCTGCAGCAGCGTTACGGTGTAGGCACCGGTGTTCACATTAGTGATCTGCACAGTGAAAATGTCACCACGATCGCTCGAACCGGTCAACGTATTGGTGAGCGCGTCCCAGCTGTAGGTGATGTCCTCGGCGCCGCTGGTATCGATCACACCGTCCATCGCTGCCAGGCTGAAGGTAGCCGGGCCATCATTGCCCGCGCTGCCCGTCAGCGTGCCCACAAACACGATGTCGTTGTTGTTGCCGTCGGTATTGGCGTCGAGATCGTCGCCCACAACGTTCGGTCCATTGCCGCCCGTCAGGCCATCGTCGTCAACCCGCGCCGTTACCTCACCCGCCGTCGGCGTGCTGTCATCCTCGAGGTTGATCGTGACCGTTGCGGTGCTCTCGTCACCATCGGCATCGGTCAGCGTATAGGTGAAAGTAACCGTACCTTCTTCGCCGTCAGCGGGCGTGTAGGTGAAGGTGCCATCCGAGTCGAAGTCGAGCGTGCCTACGCCGTCATGGTCGTTGTTATAGGCATAGCTCGCCGCACCATCGGCGCCCTCAACATCGGCGCCGTTGCCGTTATCGAGTTTCACATCACCAACCACATCCGCATTTTCTGCAGACTGATTGAACGTGTCATCATTGGCCGTGGGCACATCATCGTCGAAGGTCACGGTCAGCGTCGCGTCGGTCGGATCGCCCTCGCTGTCGATTGCCGTGAAGGTGATGTCCGTGGTCGCATCGTTCTCGGTGTCGGTGCCGTCATCGGCATGCAGGACATTGTCCTCCAGCGTCACCGTGTACTCGCCCGTGGTCGGGTCCAGCATCACCGTGAACAGCACACCGCGCGGCCCGGTCGCCGTCAGCGTCTCGATCCCGGTAATGCCGTCAACCGCCCAGGTGTAGTCGACACTCTCGGTGCCGACCATGCCGCTCTCGCCGTCCATGCCTTCAAGCGTGAACGTGCCCGGCCCGTCATTGCCGAAGTCGGCAGTGAAGGTCCCCACGAACACGCTCTCGTCGGCCAAGCCAGCTCCGCTGTCGCCCGCGTCGGCGTCGAGATCGGTCGCAGCATCCGCACCCGCATTGGCGCCGCCAAGTCCGTCGTCATCGACCGCTGCAACCGCATCGTCCGGCGCAGGGGTCGAATCGTCCTCAAGGTTGATCGTCACCGTTGCAGTGTCGCTGTCACCATCGGTATCGGTCACGGTGTAGCTGAAGGTTACAGTGCCTTCCTCGCCGACCGCAGGCGTATAGGTGAAGCTGCCATCGGTATTGAAGTCGAGATCGCCCGTACCGTCATGGTCGCCGTCAAGGGCATAGGTCGCCGGAGCGTCCACGCCTTCGACGTCGTTGGTCGAGACATTGCCGTTGACCGCCGCGTTTTCAGCGGGTTGGTCAACCTCATCGTTCACTGCCGTCGGAACATCGTCGACAATCGTCACCGTGAAGGTGTCGGTCGATTGCGTGCCGTCGCTGTCGGTGACCTCGATGGTGACGCCGGTCAGCAGCTCAGTGTTCTCGCTCTCGTCATCGGTATGGTCGAGCGGCTGCGACAGTGTCACCGTGTAGCTGTAATCGACCGTGCCATCGCCATTGTCCGAGCCCGCGTTGAGCGAAATCCGGATCACTTCGGTCGCACCGCCATCGACGGTGCCGACAAGATCGCCATTGCCACCGAGCGCGAAGTCAACCGGCTGCCCGTCCGAGCTCAGCTGGCCATCAAGGCTGTCAGGATTGATGAAGGCAATCGCCGCGTCCACATCTGCCGGCGTGTCGTTGCCGAAATCGACCGTGAAGTTCACCGTATCGGTGTTGTCTTCGGTCGAGTCAGTCTCGGACGGGTTCACCTGCAGCGGATTGCTGTCAACGTTGGCGCCAGGAAGGCCGTCCTCGTCAACCACCGCATTGCCCGCGTTGAATTCCGGAGCCGAATCCGCGCCCACGTTGACGAATACCGTCGCGGTCGACTCATCGCCGTCGCTGTCAGTGATCGTGTAGGTGAAGCTGTCAGGTCCTTCATAACCCGGATTGGGCGTGTAGGTGAACGTGCCGTCGCCGTTATAGACCGCAGTGCCGTTGGTGGCATCGGTTTCCAGCGCGATGTCGCTATCCGCAACCCCGTCCGCGCCTTCGACATCGTTGTCGAACACGTCGATCTGCGTCGGCGTGTCTTCCGCGATCGCGATCGGCGCCCCGGGCGAACCGTCATTGTTGGCCGTGGGCACATCGTCGTCGAAAGTGATCGTCAGCGTGCCGTCGGTCGGATCGTTGTCATCGCTGTCGATCGCGGTGAAGGTCAGGACTGCACTCGCATCGTTCTCGGTGTCGGTGCCGTCATCGGTGTGCAGGACATTGGTCAGCAACGTCACCGTGTACTGGCCGGACGTCGGGTTCACCACAACCGTGAACAGGTCGGTGCCGTCGCGGTCACCGCCGTTGATCGTCGCCGTCAGCGTGTTGGTGTCGGCATCCCAGCTGTAATCGACATCTTCCTGGCCAATGGTGCCGCTCTCGCCGTCCATGCCTTCAAGCGTGAACGTGCCGGGTCCGTCACCGCCAAAGTCGGCAGTGAAGGTGCCCACGAACACGCTCTCGTCGCCAAGGCCAGCGCCGCTGTCGCCCGCATCGGTATTAAGGTCGCCAGTGCCCGCAGGATTGGCGCCGCCAAGCCCGTCGTCATCGACCGCCGCAACCGCATCGTCCGGCGCAGGCGTCGAATCGTCCTCAAGGTTGATCGTCACCGTGGCTGTGCTCTCGTCACCGTCGGCATCGGTCAGCGTATAGGTGAAAGTAACCGTACCTTCTTCGCCGTCAGCCGGCGTGTAGGTGAAGGTGCCATCCGAGTTGAAATCGAGCATGCCTTCGCCGTCATGGTCGTTGTTATAGGCATAGCTCGCCGGGCTGTCCGCACCCTCTGCATCATTGGCCGACACATCGCCGGTGACTGCGGTGTTCTCGCCGCCCTGGTCACCTTGATTGTAGGTGTCATCATTGGCCGAAGGCACGTCGTCGTCGAAGGTGATGGTCAGCGTGCCGTCAACAGCATCGTTGTCATCGCTGTCGATCGCCGTGAAGGTCAGCACTGCCGAAGCATCGTTCTCGGTGTCGGTGCCGTCATCGGTGTGGAGGACATTGGTCAGCAGCGTCACCGTGTACTGGCCGGACGTCGGGTTCACCACAACCGTGAACAGGTCAGTGCCGTCGCGGTCACCGCCGCTGATCGTCGCCGTCAGCGTGTTGGTGCCGGCATCCCAGCTGTAATCGACACTCTCGGTGCCGACTGTGCCGCTCGTCCCATCCATGCCAGCAAGCGTGAACGTACCCGGCCCGTCATTGCCAAAGTCGGCGGTGAAGGTCCCCACGAACACGCTCTCGTCGCCCAGGCCAGCACCGCTGTCGCCTAGATCTGCATTGAGATCGCCAGTGCCCGCAGGATTGGCGCCGCCAAGCCCGTCGTCATCGACCGCCGCAACCGCATTGTTCGGTGCAGGGGTCGAATCTTCGAGCAGGTTGATCGTAACAGTCGCGGTCGAAGGATCACCGTCACCATCGGTCACGGTGTAGCTGAAAGTTACAGTACCCTGTTCGCCCGCTCCGGGCGTATAGGTGAAGGTGCCATCGGAGTTGAAATCGAGCGTTCCGGTGCCGCTGAGATCGCCATTCTCGGCAAAACTTGCCGCGCCATCCGCGCCGCCAACATCGTTGGTCGAGACATCGCCCACCACGGGCGCATTTTCATCCGTCTGGTTGAACGTATCGTCGTTGGCGCTCGGCACATCGTCGATCACCGTAATGTCGAGCGTGGTGTCCGCTTCGTCGCCATCGCTGTCGGTGACGGTCAGGCTGAAGCTGTCAACCTCGTCACCGGCAAGATCGGTGATGTTGTCGTCGAGTTCGTAGCTGTAGCTGTAATCCGTCCCGTCAAACGTCACGGTCAGCGTGCCAAAGGCACCCGCCACCGTGCCGCCGCCGGTCACGTCGGTTCCGTTGATCACCAGCGAAGCGACGGTGTCACCGCCGGTGCTGATCCCGATCACGCCGGTTGCAGTTTCGCTGTTCGCACCGCTGTCCGAACCTTCGAAGGTCGAATCGGGCGGCCCGTCAAGGCCGGATTCGTTCACCACATCATCACCCTCGGTGAAGATCTCGGGCGTCGAATCGCGCAGCAGGTCAATCGCCACCGTGGCAGTGGAGGTGTCCCCGTCGCCGTCGGTGATCGAATACTGGAACGTGACCTGGCCTTCTTCGCCGGGAGCCGGCGTGTAGGTGAAGGTGCCGTCGCCATTGTTGACCAGTGTGCCTGCACCGGTGAGCGAATCCTCGACCAGCGCGATGGTGCCCAGAGCAACGCCATCGGCGCCTTCGATATCGTTGGCGAACACATCGACCGTGACAGTAGCATTCTCGCTGTCCTGCGTGGCGGAATCGTCGAACGCTTCAGGCTCGTCATCGATGATGGTGATGACCAGATCGTCCGAGGCTTCGTCGCCATCAAGGTCGGTCACCACCACTTCGAACGTAACCGAAGTATCATCGCCCGAGGTGTTGTCGGCCAGCGTGTATTCGTAAGTGATCGAACCGTCGCCGGTCACCGGATCATAGGTGAATGCGGTGATCACCAGCGTGCCGGTCGCATCCGAAACGATCGTCTGCGGCAGGTTGTCGGGATCGATCGCAACGCCGTTGATGGTGACACTGGCCAGGCCATCGGGCGAATTGAAGGTGATCGTCGAACCGGTGCCTTCGGTCGGGTCCGAATCGTTGTCCGGATCGCCATCCGCGCCTTCACCGGTGCCCACGGGCTCATCGCCGCGCGGAGCAAGGCCGCCTTCGTTGACCACGGTGCCGTCACCGATTTCGGGCAAGGTAATGGTGTTGGGCGCATCGCCGATCTCGATCGTCAGCGTTGCCGTGTCGGTCGAACCGTCCTGATCGACGATCGTATAGGTGAATACGTCGGTGACATCGCCGGGCGTGTTGAAATCGCGGACATAGGTATAGCTGCCATCGGCATTGAGCGTGAGCACGCCGTATTCGCCCTGCAGCGATTCGCCCGGATCGGCCGAACCGTCGGCATTGCTGAAGCCGGTGACGGCATCGGGGCCACCCTCGCCTTCGGGATAATCGTCGGCACCCGGTTCGTCATTGACGAGTACGTTGCCGGTAATCGGGCCGAACGTCCCGCCGGCGACAACGCCGATGTCATCCGCCGCGATCGGCGAATCGTCGATCACGATGATGGTAAGCGACGCGCTCGCCTCGTCACCGTCTGTATCGCGCACGGTGGCGACGAAGAAGCCATCCTCCGTCACGCCCAGCAAATTGTCGGCCAGCGTATAGCTGAAGCCGATCTCGCCGGTGGCAAGGTTGATGCTGGTGATCGTCAGCGTGCCGAATGGCGAGACGAACTCCTGCCCGATCGCGGTGATCTCCACCCCGTTGATCAGGATCGCGGAAAGCCCGTCGGGCGACTGGAACACGATCGTGCCGCTGGTGGTTTCCGAATTGGTCTCGTCGCGCGTTCCGGGCGGTTCGTTGCCGCGCGGCGGCAGGCCGTCCTCGTCAACCGTGGCGATGGCGTTTTCGACGCCAACCGGGTTGTCGGGCGTGATGATGATGATTTCCGGATCGCGGTCCACCAGCTCGGGGATGATTTCCTCTTCCTCGGGCTGGGGGAGGCCCAGTTCGGTGTAGGGAAGCAGGTCGCCAAGGTCGAACGGATCCTGGATCGCGCCTTCATCCTCCAGGAAGTTGCCGCCCGAGCTGCCCGGGGCCTGCGCCGGCCCGGCTTCCGGGTCGATGCCGTTCAACAGGTCGGAAACGGTGGCGGCGGGGATCGCCACGCCGTCGATCACGATCTGCGGGACGATGATCGCGCCATCCGGGATGATCAGCACGGTGCCGTCAGCCAGGTTGATGACCAGATCGCGGCCCTGGACGGTGATGTCCTGCGGGGTCACGCCTGCGGGCAGGGTGACTGCGCCATTGGCATCGACCATCAGGATCCGCGCGCCGGGCGCAAACCTTGCGGCCGCGCCCTGCATCAGGTCTGCACCTGCATCGAATTCCTGGTTTGCCCCGTTGTCGGCGTCAAATCCGCCGAGCTTGCCACCTTCGAAATCTACCATCTTACCGCCCCTTAGCGTCGGATCGAAAATCGATCTGTTGGACATGACGGGGATGGTTGACGGGACGCACTGCCCGATTGATTGGCTCCACCGCGGAACCGCCCTAACCCCATCATGCGCCCGTTGTAGTTATTCGCAATCAGCGCGAATCGACTCACACCGTTGCCCTTTGTTAGCCCAAGAAGAACAGTGAATCGACATGGTTGCAAGCCCGGTAACCATGTTGGGCCAATGCCTGGTACGAGCAAAAGCCCGGTTTTCAGGCGTTTTCGGACGCCCTCTCGCCACGGCGTCCCAATGCGGCACACAGTCGGGCGGTAGTTTAACAACCTTACGGCGGGTTAGCTGGGGTTTGGCGGGGAGCTGAGAGGCGGCAAGTCCCCACCCCCCCCAATTCGTCATGCTGAACTCGTTTCAGCATCCATCGTGCCATCAGGACCGGCGGCGCGGGAGGAGGAATGGACCCTGAACCAAGTTCAGGGTGACACGGTTGGTTGAAGCGGAGGGGGCTATGATCGCAAATCCGTTCGTGCTGAGGAGGAGCGGAGATCGCAGATCGAGGCTCCGTCTCGAAGCACCCGGTCCTTTGGGCCGCCTTCTCCCCTCCCCGTGGGGAGGGGCCGGGGGTGGGGGTTCAACCTCGGCGATGGCGGCAAGTCCCCACCCCCAACCCCCTCCCCTGAAGAGGAGGGGGCTTTAGTTGCGCGATTCGGGCCGGGCAGGTGCGCCTGTAAGGCCACATGTTAACCGCGATTGTTAGCGTTCCGGCGCGGTAAACCGCTGCAATCTCGCGATATTTTTTCGTTAGTGCTTTTCAATTGACCCTTGCGGGTTAATGGCTGAAACTTACAGCGTTCCAAGAGGAATCAGCGTGATAATCGGCGCACACCGCCGGAAAAACACTAAACGGGGGTCGCGCCGGTTCCATACTTACCCCTCTGGGAACATGGCCAAACGGAAATAGAAGCCGGGGCCATTCATGCAAACGGCATGGTTACTCTAGACCAGTTACATGCCTGAAATTGATGGGGTAATTGACATGACTTTTCTCAAAACCTTTATTCGTGACGAAGCGGGCGCCTCGGCGGCCGAATATGCTCTGATCCTTGCGATCGTTGGTGCTGCCATTGGTGCTGCTGCGTTCGCGCTTGGTGGCGCAGTCAAGGTGGCGCTCGACAGCGCAACCTCACAGGTTGAGGCTTGTAACACGCTCAACAGCACGACCTGCGTCTAATCTGTTGTTACAGTTGCCCGCGGCCATTCGTGGTCGCGGGCAGTTTGCGGTTTCAGGCTTGCACAGGGGGCGGATATGCAACAGCGCAATCTCATCATCATCGGGGTGGCCGTATTCATCGGCCTGATCGCCGTTTACCTGGCCAACAGCTATTTCGGCGGCGTGCAACGGCAGCAGGACCGCGAGGCCGCCGCGGCGCAGATGGCGCAGATCGTGGTCGCAACGCAGCCGATGCAGTTCGGCACCGCGCTTGCCAGCACCAACCTGCGGCTGGCCAACTGGCCGGCCAATTCTGTGCCGCAAGGTGCCTTCGTCTCGGTTGAAGAGGCGATGCGCGGCGGGCGCGTGGCGCTGCGCCCGATTGCCGTGGGCGAACCCATTCTGGCCAGCAAGGTCAGCGGCGAAGGCGGGCGCGCCACGCTGGCATCGATAATCCCTGAAGAACTGCGCGCCGTATCGATCCCCGTGAACCAGGTGACCGGCGTGGCCGGTTTCGTGCGTGCGGGCGATGTGGTGGACGTGATGCTGACGCGGCAGATCCCCGGTGAGGGATCGACACAAGCGGACAAGATGACCACGGTGGTGCTCGAAAACGTCTATGTCCTCGCCATCGATCAGGTGGCGAACGAGAACGAGACCGAACCCAAGGTGGGGCAGACCGCCACCGTGCAGACCGACATTGTCGGCGCGCAGAAGCTGGCGCTGGCGCGTGAAGTTGGCGCGCTGAGCCTGGTGCTGCGCAATGTCGAGAACCAGGCGGTGGGCGGCACGCGCACCGTAACCGTGGCCGATCTGGGCGGCGCGGGGCTGTATATCCCGGCCAAAGACAGAACCGCCGCTGCGGCCCCTGCCCCGGCGGTGAATACCGCCGCAGGCCCGGTGCGCCGTGCGCCGTCCGGCCCGACCATGTCGATCGTGCGCGGGGTTGAACCGACCACTTATGAAGTCAAGCGCAAGGGGGGATACTGAGATGCGCACATCCATGAAAATCCTTTGCGCGGCCACAGCAATCGCGCTCACGCCCCTGGCCGCCATGCCTGCGCTGGCGCAGGACGGCGAAGTTTCGATCCATGCCGGCGCAGTCGAGGTTCCGGTCAACAAGAGCCAGGTGATCACCGCCGACCGCGCAATTTCGCGCGCGATGATCGGCAATGACGAGATTGCC
>PNJY01000072.1 GCA_013822125.1 Erythrobacter sp.
GGCCGCCAGCAGGCGAGAAAAACGGTCGGGCGCACGGCGCGCCACCTGCATCCCCCAGCGCAGAATCAGCGCAAAGGCCACCAGCACGAACAGTCCGCCCATCAGCCCCCACTCCTCGGCCATGGTCGCGAATACGAAATCGGTGTGCGGTTCGGGCAGGTAGTTCAGGTGGCTTTGCGAGCCGTTGTTGAAGCCTTTGCCGAACAGGCCGCCCGACCCGATGGCAATCTTGGACTGGGTGATGTGATAGCCCGCGCCCAACGGATCGCTCTCGGGATCGAGGAACGTCGTCACCCGGCGCTGCTGATAGTCTTGCAAAGCAAAGAAATATGCGAGCGGGGCGGCGACCAGCGCCACTGCGCCCCCCGTCACGAACCAGCGCAGCGGCAACCCTGCCAGCAGCATGACGACCGCCCCGCCAAAGCCGATGGCGAGCGCGGTCCCGAGGTCGGGCTGCACCAGTACCATCGCCATGGGAATGCCGATCATTCCGGCTGCCGGAACCAGCGCGCGCCAGGTGGGGATCAGGCCGATGGGCAGGGAATCGAAAAACCTTGCCAATGCCAGCACGATCACGGGTTTCATCAGTTCGGATGGTTGGAGCACCAGCGGCCCCAGATTGAGCCAGCGCTGGCTGCCACCACCGATCGCCCCGATCGCCTCGACCGCGAGGAGAAGCAGGAGCACGCCGATATAGGCTGGGTAGGCCAGCAGTTTGAGCAATTCGCGCGGAAACACCGCGATGATCGAAGCCATGACCAGGAAGATCGCGAACCGCACCAGATGCGATGCGGCGAACGGCTCCATCGACCCGCCCGCCGCCGAATAGAGTACCGTCGCGCCAAAGGTGACCAACATGAACAGCGGGATCAGCATCTGCCATGGTTGGCGGGCAATCGGTTCGGGAACGATCGGGTTCATTGCCCAGCCTCTCGTAACGGCTCGGGGGCGTCAAGCGGTGGCGCGGCCGCTTCGCTAAAGGGATCCGCACGCGGAGTGATGGGCGCATCTGCGATCTGTTCGGGCTGGGCCGCGTCGACCCGTGCCTCTGCCTCGACCTGGTCGAATATCTCCTCTTCGCGGCGCGGGGGAGGGGTGACATCGGCCCCGGCAGCTGCGGCATAGGCGGCATATTTGCGCTCCATCCGCTGGCGCGCCGTGCCGCCCCATTGCGTTTCGAGCGCACGCAGCGCGTCCATGCCCTTTTGCGGGTCGAACAGGAACGTCATGACATCGCGGGCGATGGGATAGGCCGCGCCCGATCCGCCGCCATGTTCGATCACCACCGCGCCGGCATAGCGGGGATTGTCATAAGGGGCGAAGAAGATGAACAGGCCGTGGTCGCGATACTTCCACGGGCCGCTCTTGCCATCGGACTTGTTCAGTGAAACGACCTGCGCCGTGCCGGTCTTTCCCGCCATCAGCACGTCGGGGATCGGCAGACGAGCCCGCCCCGCCGTGCCGGGGCCGTTCACCACATCGCTCATTGCCCGGCGGACGAAATTCACATGATCGGCGGGAAAATCGGAAGTGGCAAACCCCGCAGCCGCTTTGCCGTCCAGCACCAGCCGCGGCATGACGTGGCGTCCGCTGGCAATGCGCGATGCTGCAACCGCCAGCTGAAGCGGGCTTGCCAGCATGTACCCTTGCCCGATGGTCGAGTTGACAGTGTCGAACGCTTGCCACTCGCTCCCGAACTTGCGCAGCTTCCACTCGGGATCGGGCACGGTCCCGAAAAACTGGCTTGTCACCGGCAGCGGAAACTCCTCGCCCAGGCCGCAGCGCCGCTCCATCGCTGCGATCGGATCGATGCCGACGCGCTGGGCGAAGTGATAGAAATAGACGTCGCAGCTCTGATAGATGCCCCTGGCCATATTGACCTGGCCATGACCGCCGCGTTTCCAGCAGCGGAACACCCGGTTGCCCACTCGCAGCCCGCCGCTGCAATGGATCGTTTCTTCAGGGTCGATCCCCTGCTTGAGCAGCGCCAGCGAAACGATCGGCTTCACGGTCGATCCGGGCGGATAGAGCCCCTTCAGCACCTTGTTGCGCAATGGCACCCGCTCATCCTCGCGCAGCATGTTGTATTCGATTGCGCCAATGCCATCTGAAAAGCTGTTGGGATCGAAACTGGGCATCGATGCCATGCACATCAGATCGCCGTTTCGGCAATCGATCACCACCACCGAACCCGATTCCAGGCCGATGCGGCGTGCGGCGTAATCCTGCAGCGGCCCGTCGATGGTCAGCTTGATCGGCCTGCCCTGAACGTCGTCGCGGGTATCGAGGTCGCGCACGATCCGGCCCGATGCGGTGACCTCGACCCTGCGCGCCCCCGGCTTGCCGCGCAAATTCTGCTCGAACTGTTTTTCGAGCCCGTCCTTGCCGATCTTGAAGCCCGGTGTGATCAGCAGCGGATTGCGCTCTTTCTCGTAGTCCTCCGCCGATGCCGGCCCGACATAGCCGATCAGATGGCCCACCGTCGGACCGGTGGGGTAGAAGCGCGAAAAGCCGCGCTGCGTCACAACCCCTTGCAAATCGGGCAGGCGCACGCTCACCGCGGCGAATTTCTCGTAACTAAGGCCGGCTGCAACCTCCACCGGCTGGAAGCCGCGTGCGCTTTCGAGCTTGTGCCTGAGGTCGGTTATGCGCGCGGGTTCGAGATCGAGCAGCGAGCCCAGTTGCGCCAGCGTGGCGTCGCGATTTGCCATCCGTTCGGGGATGATGTCGACGCGAAAATCGGCCCGGTTCGATGCGAGCGGAGCACCGTTGCGGTCGAGAATCCAGCCGCGACGGGGCGGGATCAACGTCAGGTTGACGCGGTTACTCTCGCTCTCGGTGCGATACTTCTCGTTCTCCGCAATCGAGAGATATGCCATCCTGCCTGCCAGCAGCAGGCCGATCCCGCCCTGCAGGGTTCCGATAAACATGCTGCGGCGGTCGAATGCGTTCTTGAGTCTGGCAATGCTGACGAACTGTTGGCCGCGCTTCCTCATGGTCAGTCGATCACCTTGACCCGGGCCAGCCGGAACAGGTCAAGACCGGCGACGAGCCGAACCGCAAGCGGATAGAGCAATACGGTGAGTACGATCTGCGGAACAATTGCCAGGATCAGGTGGCCGCCCGGCGTCGCGCCCGAAAGCGACAGGGCAGCGACAAGGTAGAGCGCGCTCGCCAACCCCGCTGCAAGCCAGTCCTGCCAGAAGCCGCGCCAGGGAAACCGCGCCTCGACAAATTCCAAAACCAGCATCGTCAGCGACCATAGCAGAATTGCGCTGCCAAAGGGCTGCCCGCTGAACAGATCGTCGAATGCGCCAAGCAGCGCGCCTGCCCAGGGCGGGAAAAAGCCGGGGCGCACGATCCGCCAGCAGATCAGCATCAGAAACCCCAACGGCGGGATCAGTGGGGCGGAACCGGCGATGACCAATATCGGCAGAGCGCTGGCCAACATCACCGACAGATAAGGCACACTCGCCGCCCTGACAGGCGAATGCGTGCGATTGGTGCGGCGGCCATACTTGTCGGCCCGTGCTGACAGATTGAGACGTTCGGTCACTCGCTGTCACCCTCGGGCGCGAAGCCCTTGTCAGGCGAGGAGCGCGAAGCTTCCACTGCTTCGGCGATCCAGATCGCCTCGACCATCACCGCTGTTGCGGCGGCGGGATCGGCGACGATCCGCGCAACTCCGCCATCGGGGGTAACTTCCTCTAGTATGGCGGCGGCAATTCCCGGGCGAAAATACCCGCCTGCGCCGCTGGTCACGAAAAGATCGCCCTCCTTGAGCGGATTGATGCCGAGATTGAGCAGGCGAATGCGCAACTTCCCGTCACCGCGCCCTTCGGCAAAGGCCACCAGTTCATCGCCCGCCCGCTTGACCGGAAGGACGCTTTCACTGTCGGACAGCAACATCACGCGGGCGCTGCGGTTTCCCACTTCCAGCACGCGTCCGATCACGCCTTGGGCGGAGCGTACCGGCATGCCGGCCGCAACTCCGCTGCGCGCCCCGGCATCGAGATAGGCGAAGCGGCGTCCGCTGGTCGAAGAGGAACCGACAAGGCGCGCCACCGCAACCGTCCGGCCCCCTGCCTCGCCGAGCCCGAGCAGCGCCCTGAGCTCGCGGTTTTCCTGTTCAAGCGCCTTTGCCTCGCCGAGCCGGATGCGCGCCAGTTCGGCCTCGCGGCGCAGGGCGGCATTCTGGCTTCCCGCACGCCAGTAAGCCGTAATCTCGTCGAGTACGCCACTGGAAGCGGCGCGGGTTCTGGCCGCGCCCGCTCCGGCTGGCGCCACTGCATCGGATGCGGCCATGCGCGGACCAGAAAATGCGGAAGGGTTCAGCAGAGAGACGGCCAGCAGTGCGGCCCCCAGCAGCACACCAAATGCCGCCAGCGCATAGCCGGTGAATAGTGAGTACTGCGCCCTGCGCGAATGGCCCGAGCGCCGGGAAGAAATCGGCGCCATCTCTTCGTTTCCTTATGCCGTCATCAGGACGCCGCGATAGATCGGCTCTTCCATCGCGCGTCCGGTGCCCAGCGCCACGCAGGACAGCGGGTCTTCGGCGACGCTGACCGGCAGCCCGGTTTCCTCGCGCAGATATTCGTCGAGCCTGCGGATCAACGCCCCGCCGCCGGTCAGTACGATGCCCTGATCGACAATATCCGCCGCCAACTCGGGAGCGGTGTTTTCAAGCGCAATCCGCACGCCTTCGACGATCGCACCGATAGGTTCGGAAAGCGCCTCGGCGATATGCGCCTGGTTCATGGAAATTTCCTTGGGGACGCCATTGACCAGGTCGCGGCCCTTCAAGGTAAAGACTTCGCCTACACCGTCTTCCGGCGCCATAGCCGTGCCGTAATCCTTCTTGATCCGTTCGGCAGTGGCCTCGCCGATCAGCAGGTTGTGATGGCGACGGACATAGGAGACGATCGCTTCGTCCATCTTGTCGCCACCGGTACGCACCGAGGTAGTATAGGCGAGACCCCGCAGCGACAGCACCGCCACCTCGGTCGTGCCGCCGCCGATATCGACCACCATCGATCCGACGGGCTCGGTCACCGGCATGTCGGCGCCGATCGCGGCCGCCATCGGTTCGAGGATCAGATAGACTTCGGATGCGCCTGCATTGCTTGCCGCATCGCGGATTGCGCGCTTCTCCACCGAAGTCGCGCCCGAAGGCACGCAGATCACGATCTCAGGGTAGCGAAACAGGCTGCGCTTGCCATGAACCTTGCGGATGAAGTGCTTGATCATCTCCTCGGCATATTCGATGTCGGCGATCACCCCGTCGCGCAGCGGACGAATTGTTTCGATCGAATCCGGCGTCTTGCCCATCATCATCTTGGCGTCTTCACCAACGGCCTTGACCCGGCGGATCCCGTTGATCGTCTCAATCGCCACAACCGAGGGTTCGTTCAGCACAATCCCCTGATCCTGCACATAGACCAGCGTGTTTGCCGTGCCGAGATCGATCGCCATATTGTGCGAGCCGAATTTGAGGAGTTTGGAAAAAAAGCTCATTCTGGGGTGTGGTCCGTGGATATACAAAATCTCGCCGCGGAATGTCCGCGCGGGATTGGTTGCGGTTTTGACAGATTGCCCGTCGCTCTAACGCTTGCTAGGCTAAAGACCAAAATAATTGTTCAAAGCAAGCGCGATTTTCCACCGCTGGCCTCGAATCTGCGCCGCCTTGTCGATAGGCTCTGGATGATGCCCCAAATTCGCCGCCTTCCCGAAAGCCTGATCAACCGCATTGCTGCGGGCGAGGTGGTAGAACGGCCTGCCAGTGCACTAAAGGAAGTCATTGAAAATGCCATCGACGCGGGCGCTCGGCGGATCGAGGTAAAGCTGGCGCAGGGAGGCCTGGACGGTTTCGAGGTGAGCGACGATGGCTGCGGCATGAGTGCCGACGAGATGGCGCTGGCGCTGGAGCGTCACGCCACCTCGAAACTGCCGGATGATGCTATCGAACAGGTGGTCACTCTGGGCTTTCGCGGCGAGGCATTGCCCTCGATCGCCAGCGTGGCGCGGCTGACGCTGGAGAGCCGCGCGAAGGGATCGGCTTTGGGCTGGACGCTGGCGGTCGATCACGGGGAGGCAGTCGGCCATGGCCCTGCCGCGTTGCCGCCGGGCACGCGCGTCCGCGTCGAAGGGTTGTTCGACAAGGTTCCCGCGCGGCGCAAGTTCCTGCGCAGTGCCCGCAGCGAGTACGCCGCATGCCTCGATGTGGTGCGGCGGCTAGCCATGGCGCGTCCCGAAATTGCCTTTTCGCTCGAGCATGACGGGCGGCGTGTCCTGAACCTTCAGGCAGGCGAAGCGATGACTGACCGGGTGGCCGGCATCGTCGCGCGCGAGCTGAAGGACAACGCCGTCGGCATCGATCTGGAGCGCCCCGGTCCGTCCGGCACGATGCGGCTGACTGGTATTGCCGGCCTTCCCACCTACAATCGCGGCGTGGCCGATCACCAGTATCTGTTCGTCAATGGCCGCCCGGTGAAGGATCGGCTTCTGACGGGTGCCGTACGCGGCGCCTATTCCGAC
This sequence comes from Erythrobacter sp., assembly GCA_013822125.1. Lineage (GTDB taxonomy): Bacteria > Pseudomonadota > Alphaproteobacteria > Sphingomonadales > Sphingomonadaceae > Erythrobacter. The sequence continues at coordinate 6,535 of PNJY01000072.1, forward strand.
ATGCTTGCGCGGGATCGCCATGCAGTGCTGGCGCTGTTCCTCACGCTTCCGCCAGATGAGATTGATGTGAACGTCCATCCGGCCAAGACCGAAGTGCGTTTTCGCGATGCGGCGGGCGTTCGCGGCTTCATCGTTTCGGGTCTCAGGCAGGCACTCGCCACCGGCGATCGGCGCAGCGCGCAATCGCCCGATGCGGCGGCGATGGGGCGTTGGCAGCAGGAGCCCGTTTCACCAAGCGAGCCAAATCCCGTACTCAGATCCATCTTTTCCGGGCGCAACTGGCCTGCGCAGCCTGCGCGCGTGAGCGAAGCGGGGCAGGCATGGCGCGCGTTCGAGGGCGAAGTCATGGCGGCTCCGCAAGGGCGGGGTGATGAGGCGCAAGAAGCTTCCGCCGATGACGCGGATTTCCCGCTTGGCGTTGCCCGCGGGCAAGTAGCGAACACCTATATCGTCGCGGAGACAAAAGACGGGTTGATCCTGGTCGACCAGCATGCCGCGCACGAGCGGATCGTGCTCGAACGGCTGCGCGCGGCCGGTGCCGGGGAGGCGGTTGCCCGTTCGCAGGCACTGCTGGTGCCCGATGTGGCCGAAATGGACGAGGTCGATTGCGACAGGCTCGAGTCGGCAGCGGACGGGTTCGCGCAATTCGGACTGGTGATCGAACGCTTCGGATCAGGCGCGATGTTGGTGCGCGCACTTCCCGCCGCGCTGGCGAAGGCGGATCCGGCCAAACTGCTGCAAGACATTGCCGATGACATTGCCCGGCATGGCGATGCGCTGCTGCTGAGCGAGCGGATCGAACATGTTCTGGCCACCATGGCCTGCCACGGTTCGGTCAGGGCCGGGCGGGCACTATCGCTGGCGGAAATGAATGCTCTGCTGCGCGAGATGGAGTGCACCCCGCGCTCGGGCCAGTGCAACCATGGGCGCCCGACATGGATCAAGCTGTCAATGGCGGATGTCGAGAAACTGTTCGGTAGGCATTAGAGCTTGTTGTTGCGGAGGCTCATCCCATCCAATTTCAGCTGTTCAGGGCAAGCCATTAAGCCGAAGCGAGGTCATGGCATTTCAACAAGATGTGACGAAGCGTTCCAGTTTGCCCAGAGTTTGTTGACCCAGTTCCACAGCGCCGAAGCCCTTCGCCTCCTGAAACTCGGCAGCGGTACTGAATACCATTCCCAGCGTCACCTTCGTCGCCCCGTCCTGATCCTCGAACGAAGCCCAGGCATCGGCATGTTTCGGCCCGTTCTCACCCCATAGCAGCGTATAGCCTATCCTCTCCTCGGGGCGGACCTCGATATAGAGATGGTGGTTAGGGAAGACCGTGCCATCGGGCGCGATCATGTCGAAGACCCATTCGCCGCCCGCGCGCAGATCGATCCTTTGCGTGCGACAGGAAAACCCGTCCGGTCCCCACCATTGCGGCAGTGTCTCAGCGTTCATCCACGCCCCCCAGACCATGGTTCGTGGCGCCTGTATAATGCGCTGCAGCACCATGGTGCGCTCGGCCGCGCCCGCGAAGTTGTCGAGGCCTGCGCCGAAGCCTTCCCGGTAGCCCGCCTCCATGTCCTCGGCCAGCGAAGAAAGCTGCACCGTCACGATCAGCCGGCTGCGCTCGCCCGTCCCTGTGATATCCGTCGTCACCAGCGCCGCCGATTGCGTCACGCCGTCAGACGAGATCACCTCATAGTTCACGCTGCGCAGCGCCGGCTGCAGCTCCAGCCAGCCGCATTCGCATCGGATGTCGGGCTGACACTCCACCTTGCAGAGCGAAACCTCGCGCCCACCCACACTGGTGTCGGCCTCGAGGAACTCGACGATGACCGAGGGCGATGGCGCGGCCCAGACCGCCCGGGCTGCGGGCGCTGTCCAGGCCTGCCACAGGGTCTCGGCAGTGGCTGCAACCTGTCGTTCGAAGGTCAGTGTGGCGAAATGGCCGCTCATGTCATCAGGCCCTTCGCATAGGTTTCCAGCTGCGTCACTACAGTGCCCCAGCCGTCGAAGAATCCCATGTCTTCGTGCGCCTTGCGGGTGGCAGGATTGCGATGGCGGGCGATCGCAGTGTAGGTCGTTCCGCCCCCGTCGGCATCCGCGAGAAGCAGTATTGCGGTCATGAAAGGCTCGGGCGCGGGTTTCCAGCCTTCGGTATAGGTATCGGTGAACACCAGCTTCTCACCCGGCACCACCTCCAGATAGACGCCCTGATTGTCCATCACGTTGCCGTCCACCTCAAAGGTGGTGTTGAACCGGCCGCCGACCCGCAGGTCGATATCCACCGCGGTTACCTTGTGCGGCGCGGGAATGAAAAAATGCGGGATATGCTTCGGCTGCGTCCAGCAGTCCCAGACCAGTTGCCGCGGTACGGCTAGCGTGCGGGTAAAGCTCAGGTCGGTATCGGGATCGAGGTCCGGCATCATTTGTCGCGCTCCTTCATCAGTTTCATCACATAATCGTCCAGCCGGTCGAGCCGGGCTTCCCAGATAGCGCGCTGTTCATCGAGCCATGTCCGTACCGGGTCCAGCGCCTCGGGCACGATGGCGCAGGTGCGGACCCGCCCATCCTTGGAGGTCGCGATCAAACCCGCCTCCTCAAGCACCGTAAGGTGGCGCATCACAGTGGGCAGTCGCAGTCCTGTAGGGTCAGCCAGATCCGTCACCCGCGCAGGAGTTTCGGCAAGCCGGGTTAAGATCGACCGGCGGGTAGGATCGGCCAGCGCATGAAACAGCAGCGAAAGCTCGGGATCATACTTAGTCATGTTGCTAACTATAGGACGGTTTATCGTTACCGCAAGCGGAAACTTCGTCAATTGACTAAGTTTCTACCGCAAAGGGCACCGTGTCCTCTGATCAGTCAGCTTCTGTCGCCAGGCTTACCGCCTTCACCCTCCAATCGGCGCATCCGGATTCCGTACTTCGATCATTCCGTTGGAGATCATTTCCAAAACCACTTCGTCGTTCTGGTTGAAGACCTGAACGCGGCTCTTGAACAGGCCCATTTCCGGGCGCGAGGTGCTGCGGCGCTTTTCGAGTAATTCGGTTTCAACCCGCAAAGTGTCGCCGGGATAAACAGGCTTTTTCCAGCGCAAACTGTCCATACCCGGCGAGCCGAGGCCCGCTTGCCGGTGGGTCTTCAGGTTCTCAACCATCATTGCCATGGTCATCGCGCAGGTGTGCCACCCGCTCGCCGACAGCCTGCCGAAATGGGTCTTGGCGGCGGCTTCGTCATCGAGGTGGAAGGGCTGCGGATCGTACTTTGAAGCGAATTCGATCACCTCTTCGCGCGTTACCGCATAGGAGCCGAAGCGTGAAACCGTGCCGACTTCCAGGTCCTCGAAATATTGCATCTCACTTCCTCACACGTTGAACTTGAAGTGCAGCACATCGCCGTCCTGCACCAGATATTCTTTGCCTTCCTGTCGCAGCCTGCCTGCCTCGCGTGCGCCGCTTTCACCGCCCAGCGTGACGTAATCGTCGAAAGCGATCGTTTCCGCACGGATGAAGCCGCGCTCGAAATCGGTATGGATTTCGCCAGCCGCCTGCGGCGCCTTCGCGCCCTTGTGGAAAGTCCAGGCGCGCGCTTCCTTGGGGCCCACGGTGAAGAAAGTCTGGAGATCGAGCAGTTCGTATCCGGCGCGGATCACGCGGGTGAGGCCGGTTTCCTCAAGGCCAAGCGAGGCGAGGTACTCTTCGCGCTCCCCCGCATCCATCCCCACCAGCTCGGCCTCGATCGCGGCGGATACCACCACCGCCTGCGCGCCTTCGGCCTGAGCCTTTTCGAACACCTTCGCTGAAAGCGCATTGCCGCTTGCCGCATCTTCTTCGGCGACATTGCAGACATAAAGCACAGGCTTTGCGGTGAGCAGCTGCGCCTGCGCGAAAAGCTGTGCTTCCTCGTCGTCCTTTGGCTGGGTCAACCGCGCGGGCTTGCCCTGGCGCAGCAGGTCGAGTGCCTGGCCCAATACACTGGCGAGCGCCTTGGCCTCCTTGTCGCCGCCTGTGGCACGCTTCTGGGCGGCGGGCACCCGCTTTTCAAGGCTGTCGAGATCGGACAGCATCAGCTCGGTCTCTACCACTTCGGCATCGGCAATCGGATCGACCGTATTGGCGACGTGCTGGACATCGTCATCCTCGAAACAGCGCAGGACATGGACGATCGCGTCGACCTCGCGGATATTGCCGAGGAACTGGTTGCCCAGACCTTCACCCTTGCTCGCACCCTTCACCAGCCCGGCGATATCGACGAAGCCGAGCTGGGTGGGGATGATCTTTGCCGAGCCAGAAATGGCAGCAAGTCGGTCCAACCGATCGTCGGGCACAGCGACCTGGCCGACATTCGGCTCGATCGTGCAGAAGGGGTAATTCGCGGCCTGCGCGGCCTGCGTCTCGGTCAATGCATTGAACAGCGTGGACTTGCCGACATTGGGCAAGCCGACGATTCCGCAGCGGAAACCCATCGAAAACACCTTTCAGGGTGGGAGGAAACGTGGTGCCCTTAGCGGGCGCAGCACGCGATTGCCAGTCCGTCCTATTCCTGCATCCGCAGCGCAACTTCGTTCATGAAGCGCGCGTCATCGCCTTTGACCAGCCATTCGGCCTCGGCCCCGATCGCGCCGAGCATCTGCGCCAGATCGTCCCGCTCTGCCTTGGAATAATTGCCCAGCACATGGCCGGTCACCCGATCCTTGTGGCCGGGATGCCCGATGCCGATCCGCACGCGGCGGAAGGCGGGGCCCAGATGTTGATCGATCGAGCGCAGGCCATTGTGGCCGGCTGTCCCGCCGCCCTGTTTGACCTTGACCTTGAACGGCGCGAGATCGAGTTCGTCATGGAGCACGGTGAGGGCGTCAGTGCCCAGCTTGTAGAACCGCAGCGCCTCGGCCACGCTTCGCCCGCTCTCGTTCATGAACGTGGCTGGCTTCAGCAGAAGCACCTTGTGCCCGCCGATCCGCCCTTCCTGCACCCAACCGGAAAACTTCCTCTGCACAGGTCCGAACCCGTGCATTTCGGCAATCACATCGGCAGCCATGAAGCCGACATTGTGCCGCTGCATGGCATAGTCCGGTCCGGGATTTCCAAGGCCAACCCAAATCTGCATGAAGCTTCTCTAAAGATGACAAACATCGTGGCAAGCACTCATAGGCCGTTCAACGAGCGTGAGGTCGTGCGAAAACAGCAACGGCGCGGAGCGCCGCAAGGGCAACCGCCCGCTCGCAGCGACCCGAAGGGAGCAAGGATATCGCGCGCCCGGATGGGCGTGCGAAAACAGAAACGGCGCGGAGCGCCGCAAGGGCAATCGCCCGCCCGCAGCGACCCAAAAGGAGCGAGGATATCGCGCGCCCGGATGGGCGTGCGAAAACAAGAACGCCGGACTTCGCGTGAAAGCCCGGCGCCCTGAATTGCCTGACAAAGAGAAGCCTATTCGGCTTCGGCTTCGCCCTCTTCAACTTCGGCTTCATCGCCTGCAGCAGCTTCGCTGCGCTTGAGCGCCGATGGGGCGACCAGCGTGGCGATGGTGAAGTCGCGATCGGTAATCGCGCTGGCGCTGCCTTCGGGCAGCTTGACGTGGCTGATGTGGATGGAATCGCCGACTTCGAAACCGGTGACATCGATCTCGATTTCGCCGGGAATCTTGTCCGCGTCGCATACCAGTTCGAGCTCGTGGCGGACGATGTTGAGCACGCCGCCCTTCTTGAGCCCGGGCGATGCCTCTTCATTGATGAAGATCACCGGAACCTGGACGTCGACCTTGGCATCCTTCGACAGGCGAAGAAAATCGACATGGGTCGGGCGGTCGTTGACCGGATGGAATGCGACATCCTTGGGCAGGGTGCGCAGCATCTTGCCATCCAGTTCGATCATCACGATCGAGTTCATGAAGTGGCCGGTCATCAACTGACGGACCAGTTCCTTCTGTTCCACATGGATGGGAGTGGGTTCTTCCTTGCCGCCGTAAATCACGG
>PNJY01000073.1 GCA_013822125.1 Erythrobacter sp.
AAGGGCGTTACATCATCACGGGCTTTGCCGGTGAAGATGCCTTCAACAACGACAATCTGGTCAACGTCAGCTCGTCGGTATGGCGGATCAAGGTGGGCATCAGCTACGACTTCTGATCGCATCGGATCAGACCTGAATAACGCAGCGGCGGGGCCTTGATGGCTCCGTCGTTTGCTTTTGCGCCGTTTGCTTTGGGGGTCATGCGCGGTATTGCTGGTGCATGGGCGCAAACGAGCAAGGTTATTCATCTGTCCGGCGCCGCCCGCGCCCCGGCCTGATCGCGCTGATCGTGCTGGCGCATCTCGCCGCGCTCTATGCGCTGTCGCGTGCGCTGGCGCCCGATTTCACCGCCGAGGTCGAGCGCAGCGTTGTGTCCGCCTTCACCGTCACCGTTACCGCTCCCCAGGGACCTCCTCCATCCGAGCCTGTCTCCGACGAAGGCGCGCAAGGAGAAGCGGGCGAGCGCGCCACCCCCCGTCCCGTCGCCGCACCGCCGCCCAAGCTGCCCAAGCCGCAAGCGGTGCCGCTTCCGCGCGTTTCCTCGACCGGCTCGCAAAGCTCCTCCGGCGCGCAAAGCGCAGGCCATGGCACCGGCGGCGCAGGATCGGGGGGTGGCACGGGCAGCGGCGCTTCGGGCAGCGGCAGCGGCGGTGCGGCGGCGACCAAGCCGGTGCTGATCCGCGCCATCACCGATGCCCGCCTCTTCCCCGTTCCGCCGGGCGGGCGAGAGGCGCGCGTGGGCCAGTCGGTGATCGTCAGGCTGATCGTCTCTCCCGAAGGACGCGTCAGCGATTGCCGGGTCCATCGCCCCAGCGCTTTCCCCGAAACCGATGCCGCGGTGTGCCGCCTCGCGCCGGAGCACCTGCGCTTCGAGCCCGCGCGTGACCGCGACGGCAGGCCCGTCGCCGCGCCGTTCTATTACCGGCAGCGTTTCTTCGATTGAACGGGTGCCGGGGCTGCTAGCTCTTGCCCAGCAGCCGCGTGGCGTTACTTCGCACCGCGCCCTCGATCATCGGACGCAGAAACGAAAGGGTCGGCGGCAGGTCGAATGCGATCACCACCTGCGTCTCGTAGATCTCGATGTCGCCGGTGATCGTTTGCCCCAGAGCATAGATCGTCAGTTCCATCAGATCGTCGGTGGGCCAGTTCGAAGTGACCTGCGCCAATCCCCCGGGGATCATGTCGCCGATTTCATGGCTGCGGGCGTTCAGGCGCCTGCGCACCTCCTCGCGGCCAAGATCGTGCGGCAGGGTGACGCGCATCAGCGCTTGTCCTCGAGCGCTTCGGGCCCGCCGAAGCGGTAATCGAGATAGCGCGACTTGATCGCCAGTTCGTCGAGCGCGCCTTCGGCCAGGCGCCGCGTCACCCGGTCAACCTCGCCGCTCAGTTTGCCCAGGCTTTCTGTCAGGCGCTCGTCGGCGGTCTTGCCGGCATGCTGCTCCTGCCGCAGGTGCGCGGGAATCCTGCGGTAATTCTCGATCGTCTCGGGAATATATTCGCCAACCAGTTCGCGCACATCGTTCAGCGAAGGGTGCGCCGGGTCGATCGTCTCAAGCTGGAGCCCCAGCGCATCGAGCTGTAGGCCCAACTGATCGACGATGCGTGCCGCAGGCGCGGGCAGCGCCGCGCGCTGGTGTTCGAGCCAGAGTTCGGTGCGGCCAACCATGGCGCGGGCATCGCCCTTCTTGAGGTCGGCGCGGCGAGGCACCTTGATCTTGCGGGTCGAGACCACGCCCACCACTGCCGCAACCGCCAGCGCAGTCACCATCACTCCCCAGAAACCGATTCCGTCTATAATCGCGCCAATCACTCCGGCGGCAATCAGCACGCCGACGACGCCCGCGCCCACCTGCACCAGCTTGCGGGCAAGGTGCTGTGCCTTCAGGTCGGCCGAACCAAGGCCGATCGAGCTGGCGGGACGGTGCGTGCCGCCATCGCGCTGGACCTGAAGCGATTGCCCGGCGGCGCGCAGGATCTGGTCGGATTCCCTGGTCGTATCGGCCATCAGCCCTCCAGCGCCAGCAGCGACGGTTCGCTGGCCTTGATCTGCGCCTGGGCCTGCCCTTCGGCGCGGGCGATGTAGCCCTTGGACCGTTCAACCTCGCTCGAAAGCGCCTCGACCGTCTGCTTCATGCTGGCCAATGCCTTGACCTTGAATTCGTCAACCTCGTCCATCGTGTCGTAGATGTTCTGGAAGGCGCGCTGCAACACCTCCAGCGGAATGGTGGAGGCGGCCGCCTGCTGGTGGATCTGCCCGGTCTGTTCGCGCAGCAATGTGCTGGTCGAATCGATGATGTTGGACGTGGTTTCGTTGAGCGCGGTGATCTGGCCCAGCACCAACCGCTGGTTGGTCATCGCCTGCGCCACCGTAACGGCGGTGCGCAGCGCGCCGACGGTAGTGGTGCTGGCCCGATCGACGCCCTTGACCAGTTCGACGTTGTTTTTCTTGACCAGGTCGAGCGCGAGATAGCCCTGCACGCTCACCGCCATCTGTGTCAGCAGGTCTTGCGTGCGCTGGCGGACATAGAACAGCGCGGATTCGCGCAGCGCCTTGGCCTTGGCCGGATCGCTGCCGTCCAGCTCGTCGGCCTTATCCTCCAGCTTCTGGTCGAGCTTCCTGGCGATATGGATCATCTGCTCGAGTTCGCCCATCGCCCCCCAAAGCTTCTGGCGCTCGACATCGATCGCGGCGTTGTCCTCGTAGAGTTCGCGCTTGCCCGAAGCGAGCCGCTCGAGGATCGCCTGGATATGCCCCTGCGCCGAAGTATAGCTGTCAAAATAGCGTTGAAGCTTGTTGCCGAAGGGGATGATGCCGAACAGCTTGCGCCCGCGCATCTTGCCCTTGCGGCCGGGATCGAGATCCTCGACCGTCTTGCGCAGTTCCAGCAGGTCGTTACCCACGCCGGTATCCTGGTCCATCGCGCGCACCGGCCGGTCGAGGAAGCGGTTGGACATTGCGGCGGCGGCGCGGATCTGTTCCTGCCCCATGCGGGTAATCTGGTCCACCTTCTCGCCAAAGGCAGGCGAATTGGCATCCTCAGCCACCAGATCGGCGACGAAGGCATCGACCTTGGCATCGAGCTTCGAGCGGTTTTCATCGCTCACCGGAACCAGGCCTGCGGCCTTTTCGGGCGCGACGGCCGGGACCGGATCGGGCGGAGTGAGGTTCAGCTCGACGGTGGCGGTGGTGGCATTTTCCTGTGTGCTCATCGCTCTTGATCCAATTCGATTGTGGCGCGCCAGCCATCGATCGCGGACGCATCTCAAGCTGTATTAGTGTCATAAGACACGGAATTCAAGAACTCTGGCTCAAAGCAGGCGCGGCGTCCATCTTTCGTTTGGCCCCGGAATGCCCTACTCGCAAACTGTCTGCGTGCGTCCGAGGGAGCTTGCGAGGTGACTGATCAGATTGGTTCGCCCCTGTCCGGGCAGATTTCAAACTTTTCGCGGGTGGTGCTGAGCTGGCGGCGGTGGTGGCGCCAGGACGTGATCGGAACGGTCGATCAGGCCGAAGTGATCGCCAATCGCCGCGAGGACTGCAAGCTGTCCGAACGTTATCTGTTCATGACGGCGATGTCGGGCGGCATCGCCATACTGGGCCTGTTGCTGTCATCGCCCGCGGTGGTGATCGGGGCGATGCTGCTGTCGCCGCTGATGGGGCCGATCATGGGCCTGGGGTTTGCCCTGGCGATCGGCGATTATCGCTGGCTCAGAGAATCTGCGCGCTCGCTGGCGTGGGGATCGGCATTGGCGGTCTTGCTTTGTGCCCTGATCGTGTTCTTTTCGCCGATCCAGACAGTGACGAGCGAGATTGCCGCACGCACACGGCCAAATCTGTTCGATCTGCTGGTGGCGCTGTTTTCGGCGCTGGCGGGGGCCTATGCGATGATTCGCGGGCGCGAGGGGACGATCGTCGGCGTGGCGATCGCCACCGCCTTGATGCCGCCGCTGGCGGTGGTCGGGTTCGGCCTTGCGACTTTGAACTGGACCGTTTTCGGCGGCGCGATGATGCTGTTCGTGACCAACCTCCTCACCATCGCGCTGACCGCGTGGGCGATGGCGCGACTTTATGGCTTCCGCTCGAGCCTGACCGAACGCCAGTCGCAGTTTCAGAACCTGATGGTGATCGTGGTATTCGTGGCGTTGGCGGTGCCGCTGTTCTTTTCGCTGCGCCAGATTGGCTGGGAGTACAATGCCGAGCGGATCATACGGTCGGAAATCATGGAGAATTTCCAGGATCGCTCGCGGCTCAGCGAGGTATCGACGGACTACGCGGCCAATCCGGTGGTGGTCAGCGCCACCGTGCTGACCCCGGTGCTGCAACCTCAGGCCGAAGCCCGGACCGAACGCGCCCTCGTCGATCGGCTGGGCCGCGAGGTCGAGTTTACCCTCACCCAATATCAGGTCGGGACCAGCGCCAGTGCGGCTGAGCAGGCGCAACTGGCCGCGGCCCGTGCGCGCGAGGAGGCGGCCGCGGCACAGCGGGCTCAGGAGCTCGCCCGCAGGCTGGCACTGGTAGCCGGGGTTTCAAACGACCTTGTGCTGGTCGATCGCCAGAAACGAATGGCACTGGTGCGTGCCGAGGCGTTGGCGGGCGCGACGCTGGCTACACACAAGGCGCTGGAGATGCGCGTCGCCGCGACCGAGCCCGACTGGAAAGTTCAGGTGATCCCGCCCCTGGGCAGGCTGCCGCGAATCGATTTCGCCGGCGCCGAGCCAAACGATTCGGGACTGCGCTCGCTCGAGCTGGTGGCCTGGGCGAGCAAGCGACTCGATCTGCCGGTCGAGCTGGTAGGAAATGCTGCCGAGGCGCAGCGTGCGGCCGAAATCCTTGCCGAACGCGGGGTCGAGGCAACGGTCATCGCACAGGGCGGCCCGGTGCAGGCGCGCTGGGGAACGATAGGGCGATGACGGTCCCGCACCGCAGAAAGGATGCCCGATGGCAAACATGAAGCCCCTGACCGAACTCGATACGCACGAGGTGTTCAATCAACCCCCGCCGCTCGAGGGCGCGTCGCTCTTTGGCGGCGACCGTGCATTGGTTCAGGCGGTGCGCTGCGCGGATGGCGGGACGCACGACCAGCGGCTCGATACGCTGGGCAGGCGGTGCGGGTCGGCCGAGGTCATCGGTTGGGGCGAGGATGCCAACCGCCAGCTTCCGGTGCTCGATACGCATGACCGCTTCGGCAGGCGGATTGATGAAGTGCGCTTCCACCCGGCCTATCATGAGCTGATGCGGCTGGGGCTGGAGAGCGGTTTCGCCGCAAGCGGCTGGGACGGCAGCGAGGCGGGCCATGTGCTGCACGGGGCGATCCTCTATCTCACCACGCAGGCGGATCAGGGCACGACCTGCCCGATGACCATGACTTACGCTGCGGTTCCGGCCCTGCGCGCGCAGCCGGCGGTGGCCGACGAATGGGTGCCCCGCATTCTCGCCGCCCGCTACGATCCCGCAGTCCGCCCGGCGAGCGAGAAGGCAGGGGTCACGATCGGCATGGCGATGACCGAGAAGCAGGGCGGATCGGATGTCCGCGCCAACACTTCGCGCGCCACGTCCACCGGCGATCGGGATTGGTATGCGATCAACGGGCACAAATGGTTCTGTTCGGCGCCGATGTGCGATGCCTTCCTCACGCTCGCCTATGCCGAAGACGGGCTGACGTGCTTCCTGCTGCCGCGCTGGCTGCCCGACGGGACGCGCAATCCCGGCTTCCGGGTGATGCGGCTGAAGGACAAGCTGGGCGACCGGTCGAACGCATCGTCCGAAGTCGAATATCACGGCGCCCTGGCCCGCCGGGTTGGGCCCGAAGGGCGCGGCGTGGCGACGATCATCCAGATGGTGCAGCACACCAGGCTCGATTGCGTGCTCGGATCGGCGGCGCAGATGCGCAGCGGCGTGGCGCAGGCGATCTGGCACACCATCCACCGCAGCGCCTTCCAGAAACGCCTGGTCGATCAGCCCGCGATGGCTTCATTGCTGGCCGATCTGGCAATCGAGAGCGAGGCGGCGACTATGCTGGGAATGCGGCTGGCGCAGAGCTTCGATGCGGACGATGCGCTCAGTCGCCTGCTGACCCCGATCGCCAAATACTGGGTGTGCAAACGCGCGCCGGGCGTCGCTTACGAAGCGATGGAGGCGCTTGGCGGCGGCGGCTATGTCGAAAACGGGCCGATGCCGCGCCTGTTCCGCCAGTCGCCGCTCAACGCGATCTGGGAAGGATCGGGTAATGTCATCGCGCTCGATGTACTGCGTGCGCTGCGCCGGGAACCCGAATCGGGCGATGCGCTACACGCTTACCTCGCGTCGCAGCGCGGCAAGAACGCCGCCTATGACGCCTGGCTGGCGCGCCTCGACCTGGCACGGGCGAACGAGGGCACTGCCAGGATTACGGTCGAACGCGCGGCGCTGGCGGCGCAGGCGGCAGTAATGCTCGAATGGGGAAGCCCGCTGGCCGATGCCTTCTGCGCATTGCGACTGGAAGATCGCGGCGTGGCCTACGGCGCATTCGAGCAAGTCATCGACACGCGCGCGATCATCGAACGCGCGGCGCCGGTGCCTGCCTGAAAATCAGGCCGCTTCGAGCAGCTTGAGCGGCTGGATTTCGCCCGAAAGATAGAGCCGCTTGGCCTTGGCGCGGCTCAATTTGCCCGAACTGGTGCGCGGCAGCGTGCGCGGCGGGACCAGCTCGACGACGCAGCTCATCCCGGTGACCGAACGCACCTTGTCGGCGATCTGATCGCGCAGGCGCACCCGCTCCTCGGGATCGGAAACGCGGCAGTGGACCAACACGGCGGGGGCTTCCTCGCCGTTGTCCATCTCGATTGCGAAGGCGGCGATATCGCCGTGGTTGAAGCCGGGCAGCTGCTCCACCGCCCATTCGATGTCCTGCGGCCAGTGGTTCTTGCCGTTGATGATGATCATGTCCTTGGCGCGGCCGACGACGAACAGATAGCCATTCGCCATATAGCCCATGTCGCCGGTGTCGAGCCAAGCCCCCTTGCCATCTTTACTTGGGACCAGGCATTCGGCGGTCGCTTCCGGATTGCGGAAATAGGAATGCATCACGCTGGGGCCATGGCACCAGACCTTGCCGATCTGGTGATCGCTGCGCACCCGGCCATCCTCGCCGCGGATCTCGACCTGCATGTCGGGCAGCGGTTTGCCGCAATTGACGATCGCGCGATAGCGCGCGGGCCGCGAAAGATCGCGCGGCGTACCTGACAGCCGTTCCTCCTCGACCAGTTCGACGCGGATTCCCTCGCCCGGCGGCATGACCGTTACCGCCAGGACGGCTTCGGCAAGGCCATAGCTGGGCGTGAATGCCTCGGCCCGGAAGCCCGCGTCGGCGAAGGCGTTGACGAAGTTCTGCATCACGTCGGGCCGGATCATGTCTGCGCCGTTGCCCGCGACCCGCCAACGCGACAGGTCGAACCGGTCTTCGACATGGCTCTGGCTCGAGATGCGGCGCGCGCAGATATCGTAACCGAAGGTGGGCGAATAGGAGAGCGTCATGCCCTGGTTGCGGCTGATCAGGTCGAGCCAGGCGAGCGGGCGGCGCGCGAAATAATCGGGCTTGAGGTAATCGGCCGAAACCTGGTTGGCGATCAGCGAGAGCAGGCAGCCGACCAGCCCCATGTCGTGATACCACGGAAGCCAGCTGACCACCCGATCGTTCTGGCCCAGGTCCATCGAAGTGGCGTGGCAGAACAGGTTGTGGATCAGCGCCCGGTGGGTCACCGCGACACCGGTGGGGAAACGGGTCGAGCCGGAAGAATATTGCAGATAGCAGATGTCTTCGGGGCTCGCTTCGGGCAGATCGCAATCCGGTGCATCGCGCAGGGCGAAATCCTCCCATGCCTCGCCCGCGCAACCTTGCCGCGCGGCAGCGGCGGACGCCATTTCAGCTATCTCTGCGGGGTAGAGCAGCAGCTTGGGATCGGCGCTTTGCAGCTGCACCGCCAGCTGGTCGATATAGTTGTCCTTGCCGCCGAATGTGGTGGGCAGCGGCAATGGCACCGGCCATGCACCAGCATAGACGCAGGCGCAGAACAGCGCCGCAAACTCCGGCCCGGTTTCCGCGATCAGCGCCACCCGGTCCTGCTTGCCGATGCCAGCGCCAATCAGGCGCCGTGCCATCGCCAGCGCATCCTCGCGCATTTCGCTATAGCTATAGGCCCGCGTCAGGACCCCCCGCATATCGTGAAAATTGAGCCCCTTTTCGCTGCGGGCGGCATAGTCAATCGCTTCATTGAAGGTCGCAAAATCGGACCTCCTGCGCGGCAAGGCGCAGTCATTGGGTGTCGGCGTCAGAGCGGCGTCGGTCATTTTATTTAATAATATCCGTTACTTGCTGTGCCCGAAAGGCGGTTTTTTGCGTTTCCCAATGCGGGATACTCCCCCTGTGCCCATAATTGAAGCTTTTCCATTTGATAAGGAGTGTGGCACGAATATGGCGAAATGGCTCGAGCGCAAACGGAAAAGCGGCGACACGAGCGCGCGCCAAGGCCGCTGACCGGCGTGGCATTGCGCGATCTGGCCCTGTCATATGTCGCGCGTTTCGCCACCAGCGGGGCGAAGCTGGAGGCCTATCTGGCGAGAAAATTGCGCGAACGCGGGCTGGCCGAAGGGGAGGAAGCGCCCGACATTCGCGGACTGGTCGCGCGGCTTGTAGAGCTGGGCTATGTCGATGATGAGGCATATGCCCGCGCCCGTGCGGGAGGATTGCTGCGCCGCGGTTATGGCGGCAGGCGGGTCGAGCAGTCGCTGCGCGCGGCGGGTATCGACGAGGAGGTGCGCAGTGCGGTTTCGCCCGACGAGGCGGGTGCGCGGCGCGCGGCATTCACGCTGGCGCGAAGACGGGGCTTCGGCCCTTTCGGCGAGGCCGGAGCAGACCGGGCGCGGCGCGAGAAGCAGCTTGCCGCGATGATCAGGGCAGGCCACAAATTCGATATTGCGCGATTTCTCATAGAAGCCGAAAGCGAGCAGCAGATCGAGGCCTGGCTGGCCGAAGCGGAGGAACCTTGATGATGCACCGATTGCTGCCCTTGCTCGCCACCGGACTGGCGCTGGCCTGTTCCCCCGGCTCGCAGGCGGGAACCACTACCACTGCGCAGGGACAGCAGGAGAAGACGCCGGTGACGCCCGCCCGTCATCCGGTATCGGGCCTGGAGGTGATCGACCTTTCGGTGACCACCGGCGGCGTTCGGCACGCCTTCAAGGTCGAGATGGCGGCAACCCAGCCCGATCAGGCACGCGGCCTCATGTTCCGCACCGAGTTGGGCGCGGACGAGGGTATGTTGTTCCCCTCGCGCGAGCCGATGGTGCGCAGCTTCTGGATGAAGAACACGCCGCTATCGCTCGACATCATCTTCATCGGGCCCGACCGGCGGATCATCAACATTGCCGCCAATACCACGCCCTATTCGCTCGATTCGGTGGTTTCCGACGGCCCTGCCGTCGCCGTGCTCGAACTTGTCGGCGGGCGCGCGGCCGAACTGGGGATCGTGCCAGGCGACAAGGTGGATTGGTGAACACCGCGGCACGCTTGATGCTTGGCGCGGGCGAGCGAATCCGCTAGGCGCGCAGCCATGGGTTTCTTCTCCAAGATTTTCACCTGGTGGGATGGCGCGACCATCGGCACCCTCCTGTGGAGCTGGCGCAAGGGCGAGCAGGTGGGCACCGATGCGCAGGGCAACCGCTATTTCCGCTCGCGCAAGCCCGATTCATTCGGCAATGAGCGCCGCTGGGTGATCTACAACGGCGCCAACGATGCCAGCCGCGTCCCGGCCGAATGGCATGGCTGGCTGCACGGCAGTTTTGACGATGTGCCCGAAAGCCACCTCCCCCCGCCCAGGATATGGGAAACCGAATTCACCCCCAATGCCACGGGCACGGCCAAGGCCTACCTTCCGCAAGGTGCGTTGGAGCGCGGCGGCATGCGCGCGCGCGCAACCGGCGACTACGAGGCGTGGAGCCCGGAGGGCTGATCGTGCGCTGGCCGCTGATCGGCTCGGCGCTCGTGGCAGCGATCCTCGTCACCGGCTGCAAGCCGGTGCCAGATGGCGGCGATCCGCAGGACAGCAAGGTGATCGAGCTGCCTGAACCGACTCAGGGCGATCCGGCGCTTGACCCGTCGCCCACGCAAGCGGCGACCCCCATGGCCGAACGGGTGGCGACGATCGCACTGCTCAACAAGCGCAACAATCTCAGCCAGGATCTGAATCTGAAGCCGGGCGAGTCGCGGCGCCTCGACAATATCGAGATTCGCCTCGAGGCTTGCGAACGCACCGCATCGTGGGAAATGCCCAGCGAAACGGGCGCATTCGTGCAGGTTTCAGTGCGAGATCGCAGGCAGGCGAATTTTCGCCGGATATTTTCCGGCTGGCTGTTCAAAAATTCTCCCGGCCTCAATGTGGTCGAGCACCCGATCTACGATGTCTGGGTGAAGGATTGCGCGATGCGCTTCCCGGGGGAGGAAGCCGGATCGCGTGCCGTCCGATCGGCTGCGGTGCACCCGGGTGGCATACCGCCCGAGGCCACAGCCGTGGCAGCGCCTGAAGCCACGCCCCCGCCTGCCGCACCTGCTCCCCCGCCCGCGCCGCAGGAATAGTGCGCAAACGCCTGCGCTAGCGATTCGCCTAGCATACCGCGCGAACCGGCGAGCAGCCGCAGATAATCGACCTGCGGGATTTCCACCGCGCCCAGCGATCTGAGGTGCTGGGTCATGAACTGGCAGTCAAGCAGCAGATAGCCCGCCCGCCGCATCAGCGCGACCAGCCAGGCGAGCGCGACCTTGCTGGCGTTGTCGCGCCGCGCGAACATGCTTTCGCCGCAGAACACGCGATCAATGGCGACGCCATATAGCCCGCCCGCAAGCTCGCTGCCGTGCCAGCATTCGATCGAATGCGCGTGCCCCGATGCGTGCAATTGGAGATAACTGGCTGCGATCCGCTGGCTGATCCAGCTTTCGGGATGGTCGGGGCGCGGGGCGGCGCAGGCGGCGATCACGCCATCGAAGTCGGCATCGAAGGTGACGTGAAACCGGTCCTGCCGGAGCAGCTTCAACAGGCTGTGCGAGGGATGAAAGGAATCGAGCGGGATGATCGCGCGTTGGCGCGGCTCGACCCAGAACACTTCCGGGTCGTCGCGCCCGTCGGCCATGGGAAACACGCCCTGGCGATAGGCCATGAGCAGGGTTTCGACCGGAATCGTAACGGGGCCTGGTGCGTGCATCGAAAGCACATCATAGCAGGTCCTGGCGCGATATTGAGCGGCAATCACGCAATCTGTTGCCATGGCTGGAACTTGGCTATAGAGGCCACCGCCGCTGCAGGGGTGTAGCTCAGCTGGTAGAGCATCGGTCTCCAAAACCGAGGGCCACGGGTTCGAATCCTGTCACCCCTGCCATTTTCCGGACATATGCAAGGTATGGGCTGCAAGGTAGGGGCCGACGCACCCCCCGATGCGTCGGCCCCTGTCTGCATCGGCCCCTGCCCGATTTGTCAGGGCGTGCCGACGGCTTGACTCGAAAATTCCAGGATCATGCGAATCCCGGCGATAAGCCGCGCAAGCTAATGAAACCGGGCCGCAATTGCCAGCGCAAATGTATATGCAGAGTGATCTGCCACCACCCGCTTGCTTTTGCCGGTTTCCGCGCCTAAATGCGCATCGTCTTCCCGACATTGGAAGTGTGAATATGCCCCTCCCGGACTTGAACCGGGGCGGCGATCTCCCCATCCTGGAAGGCACGAGTTTTTAGAGTTGATTCCCGGACCATGTTCGATTTTGACCGAATAAAATCTGGGTCCAGTTTCTTGTTTTACCGTGATTTCCGAGTCGTGAAATATCCCATTTCTCTCGAAATCACTCTAGGAAAGGTCACCCGAATGGCCGATGAGAAGAAGCGCAAGACATCTCCGGGCGAATTCGTCACCCAGGTGCGCAGCGAAACCGGCAAGGTCGTTTGGCCCACGCGCGAGGAAACCGTGCGCACGGCCATCTTCGTGTTCATGCTGATGGTGATTCTCGCGCTGTTTTTCCTCGGTGTCGACACGGTCTTCAGCACGATCGTGGCCTGGCTGCTGACGCTGGCCTGACCGGCCGCACCGTTCAAGGATTTAGGTTAGAAGGGTTTCCCATGGCTCGCTGGTATATCATCCACGCCTATTCGGGCTTCGAAAACAAAGTGCGCGACGCGATCATCGCCGAAGCGGAACGGCTGGGCCTGTCCGATGCGGTCGAAGACGTGCAGGTTCCCACCGAGACCGTGACTGAGGTCAAGCGGGGCAAGAAGGTTCAGGTCGAACGCAAGTTCATGCCCGGCTATGTG
>PNJY01000074.1 GCA_013822125.1 Erythrobacter sp.
CGGCGTGCTGCTTGCATTCCGCAAGCTTGCCACCACCAGCGAACTTGACGTCCTGCGCGCGGTCGGCCTGTCGTATCACCGGCTGCTGCGCGTGCCCTATGCGATCACCGCAGTGCTGGTTGCGGTCAATGTCGCACTGGTATTCTATGTCCAGCCGATCAGCCGATATTACTATGAACAGATGGAATATGAACTGCGATCGGGCGCACTGGGCGCTTCGATCAAGGTGGGCGAATTCACTACGCTCAAGGACCGGATGGCCCTGCGGATCGAGGGGAGCGAGGATGACGGGCGGCGGTTGATCGGTATCTTTGCCCGCGTCGCAAACGCCAAGGGCCAGGTGCTCTCGATCAGCGCGCGCGAGGGATCGTTCCTTGCCACCAGCGACAGCAAGGACACGATCATCCTGCGCCTGTCGGATGGCACGATCGTGCAGGATACCGGCAGCAAGACGCCGCGCGTGCTCAGCTTTACCCGCCACGACCTGCCGATCGACCTGCCCAGGATTGAGGAATTCCGCCAGCGCGGGGGGGCGGAACGCGAATATATCCTGCCCGAACTGCTCAAGATCGGCTGGAATGATGGCGAAACGCGGGCCAGGCGCGATGCCAGCCAGGCCAGCTTCAATTTCCGCCTGGTCGAAGTGGTAATGATGGTGCTGATGCCGCTGCTGGCGGTCTCGCTGGCAATTCCGCCCAAACGCTCGACCAGTGCATTGGGCGTGTTCGTCTCGATCGTGATGGTGGTCGCCTATCACAAGATCAACCAGTATGGTGCGGATATTGCGGCGCTGGGCCGGATCGATCCGCTACTGGCGCTGTGGGGGCCGTTCGCGCTGTTTGCGGCGCTGATCGTGTGGATGTATTTCCGCGTCGCCTTTGTCCCCGGCGGGCAGGCGATCGGCGCGCTCGAAGCCGGATTCAGCAGGCTGACCAAGCGGTTGCGCAAGCTGTTTGGACGCAGGCGGCCCGCGCACCTCGCGCAATTCCAGCCGGCTCCCGCTGAATAGGACGAACCTGCGTGCAGATGGACTTCTTCCCGTCACCAACCTTGACGCGCTACCTCGCAAGGATGTTCGCCGCGCGTATCCTGGCGGTTCTGTTGATGCTGGTCCTGGTGCTGATGGCGCTCGATCTGTTGTCGAGCAGCGGCAAGATCCTTGCCGTCGCAGGCAATGGCGAAGCGGAGCTGTGGACCTACGTCAGCCTGCGTGTGCCGCAGCTGACGGCGCAGTTCGTGCCCTACTCGGTGTTGTTGGCGACGATCATCACGCTGGTGACACTTAACCAGAACAGCGAGGTGATCTCGATGAAGGCGGCGGGCCTGTCGGCGCACCAGGTGCTATCGCCGCTGCTGCTGACCGCGGCTGCGGTTGCCGTGCTCAATTTTGCCTTCAACGAAAGGGTGACAACGCGCGCGACCGCGACGCTAAAGGCATGGGAGGCCGCCGAGTATGGCCCGGTGCCGCCCGATTCCGGGGTCAAGGCCAACGTCTATCTGACGGACGGGCACAACATCCTCAGCGCTGCAACTGTGACCGGATCGGGCAGTGGCATAACGCTGAAGGATGTGACCTGGTATGGCCGAAGCCCTGACGGCCGCCTGAAGGAACAGGTGCGTGCGCCCGGCGCCGTCTATGCTGCGCCTGGCTGGCGGCTTGAAAATGCCAGGGGCTTCGATGTGGAAACCGCAAGCTCGAAAGAGCTTGGGACCGTGACCGTGGGCGAGATGCTGACACCGCAGCAGATCGACCTCGAAACGGTCGATGCGGATGCGCAGTCGTTCATTGCGTTATGGACTTCGATCAAGTCTTACGAAGCGGCCGGTCGACGCACGAGCGAACTGTGGTCCAAGTGGTGGCACAAACTGTCCGGGCCGCTTGCCGCCTTTCTTATGCCGCTCCTTGGCGCGGTTGCCGCGTTCGGCCTTGCGCGTTCGGGCCAGCTTTTCCTGCGCGCGATCATCGGCATGGCGCTGGGGTTTGCATTCTTCGTAGTCGATAACGCGGCGCTCGCGATGGGCAGCTTCGGCGGCTATCCGCCGCTGCTGGCGGCATGGGGGCCGTTCGTGCTGTTCCTGCTGGTGGGCGAAACCGTACTTATCCGGACCGAGGAATAGACCCCGCCGGGCGGCGCACCATCGTGCTCTTCGCGATCCGGGCGACCAGTTCCAGCATGCCGCGGTGATTGGCCCCGTCATAGGTCGAAGGGTGGCCTAGCTGGGCCACCAGCCGCCGGTGCGCCTCGGGCAGATCGTGATAGGGCATCGACGGCATCAGGTGGTGCAGCGCGTGATAACGCAATCCCACCGGCGCCCACAGCTCGGCCGCGGGGCCGGGCGGCGGGATATTCACGCTGTCCAGGAACTGCGCGGTCACCGTCATCGGCTGGCCATCGTTCTCCCACAGGTGCGCCACCAGCGTGCGCAACTGGTTGAGCACCGCAGTGAGCGAGACCACACCGAGCGCGATCAGCAGTGGCCGCCAGCCCAGCAGCAGCGGGCTGGCCAGCAGGGCCCAAGCCCACACAAATGCGCCCAGTTCCTGCCACAGCACCATTGTCCTGAACGAACCTTCGGGCGGCCTGCGGCGAAATTGCGGATTGATCATCAGCGCCGAGGCACGTTGCCATACCAGCGTGCGCAGCGCAGGAATGACCACGCCCAGCGGCACCAGCACGGCCGAGCGCAGCAGCAGCGCGACCGGGGCGAGCAGAGCGATCAGCACGAACGCGGGCAGGCTCCACGGCTTCATCAGAGCGAGCGGAAGATATTCCGGATCCTCGACCGTGCCGTACTGAGTTCGCTTGTGGTGCAGTGTGTGCACCCCTTCGTACATGAAGGACGGGGTCAGTAGGGGAATCCCCACCAGCAGGTTCCAAACCAGCCGAAATCCGGGCAGCGCATCGCGGTGGATATGCGTCAGCTCGTGAATGAACAGCAGCGCGCGGTAGAGCGCCAGCGCGCTCACCAGTCCTGCGCCCAGCATGACCCATGGGCTTTGCGCAAGGATGGCGACGGCGAGCGTGGCATAACCCAGCGCCGCCGAACCCAGCATGTCGGACCAGTAGATTCCCGCACGCGCCGTGCCCAGGTCCCTGGTCGCCTCGCGCGCGGCGCGCAGCATCGCCTTGTCATCATGATCGATGAAGTCGAGGCGCGTCCCCGGCTTTTGGGCAGGCTTTGCTGCGGCGATCTGGTCGATTGGGTCTTGCAATGCCATGGTCTTTCAATCCGTCGCCAGCCCATAGTGCATAATGGGCCTGAAGGACAAACAAGGTTTTTCAGCCAGAGTAATCGATTGGCTTGTCCGAACTGCACCTTTATGGCCACACAGCAGTCAGCAACCTTGCGCAGGATCAAACCGTGCCAGAAATGCCAAGAACGATCGTGATTGAACCCGTTACCGGCGCCAAGGGCCGCAGCCAGTTCGTTGACCTTGGTCGGAGCTTTGCCGTGCGCGAACCGCACTCTGTGCCGCAATTGCGCTCCGAATTGCTCGAACTGGTCGACCCAGCGAAAAATCCCTTCTTCGGCCATGCCCGCGCGCAGCTGTTCCTCGCACGGCGGGACGGCGATCTGGTGGGGCGCATTTCGGCGCATATCGACGAATTGGCGCTGGCCATGCCGGCCGAACAGGGGTTTGGCCCGGGAACTGGCAATTTCGGCTATTTTGATGCCGAGGACGAGCAAGCTGCGCATGCTCTGCTGGACGCGGCGGAAGACTGGCTGCGCGGCCAGGGCATGACGCGGTCGCTTGGGCCGATCTCGATGTCGATCTGGGAGGAGCCGGGCCTGCTGGTCAAGGGGCAGGACCATTCGCCGATGATCATGATGGGGCACCACCCGGCGCATTATCGCGACTGGATCGAAAGTCACGGCTACGCCACGGCCAAGTCGCTGCTGACCTATGAACTGGACGTCCAGAAGGAATTTCCGCCGCTGATCCGGCGGATCGTGCAGTCGGGCGAGCGCAACGAGCGGATTCGTGTCCGACCGGTGGACAAGAGCCGCTGGGACGAGGAAGCCGCGATCATCCTTGCCATCCTCAACGATGCCTGGTCGGGTAACTGGGGTTTCGTGCCTTTCACGCCCGAAGAAGTGGCCTATGCCGGCAAGAAGCTGCGGCCGATCGTGTTCGAGCCGCTCAATTACATTGCCGAGCTAGACGGCAAGCCCGTCGCCTTCATGCTGACCTTCCCCGACATCAACGACGTGCTGAAGGCGATTCGCGGGCGGCTGTTTCCGTTCGGGTGGTTCCGTCTGCTGCGCTGGCTGAGAAATCCGCAGGGTGCCGGCATGCGCGTGCCGTTGATGGGGGTGATGAAGGAACTGCACAATTCGCGCCTCGCCAGCCAGCTCGCCTTCATGATGATAAGCCAGATCCGCCATTCCGCTGCGACGCAATTCGGATCGAAGCGCGGCGAGATCGGCTGGATTCTTGACGACAATCAGGGAATGGTGGCGATTGCCGACGCGATCGAAAGCACGGTCAACCGCGAATACCTGATCTTCGAAAAGCGGCTATAAACGGCAGGACCGCGAGAGAGCCAAGAAACAGGAAGCGCATCGACACCATGGCACGCAAATACTTCGGGACCGACGGCATCAGGGGGCGCACCAACCAAGGTGTGATGACCGCCGAGATCGCCATGCGCGTGGGCCAGGCGGCGGGGACGCATTTCCAGCGCGGACCGCACAAGCACCGCGTGGTGATCGGCAAGGACACGCGCCTGTCGGGCTACATGATGGAAAATGCGCTGGTGGCCGGTTTTACCAGCGTGGGCATGGACGTGATCATGACCGGGCCGCTGCCCACGCCCGCAATCGCGCTGCTCACGCGCGAAATGCGCGCCGATCTGGGGGTGATGATCTCGGCCAGCCACAATCCTTACGAGGACAACGGTATCAAGCTGTTCGGACCCGACGGGTTCAAACTGTCCGATGCCGACGAGCAGGCAATCGAGGCGCTGATCGACGGGCGGCCTGCGCTCGCCGATGCCGCGCGGATCGGGCGTGCACGGCGGATCGACGATGCCGCGGGGCGCTATATCCACGCGGTCAAGCAATCGGTGGCGCAGGATATCCGTTTCGACGGGCTGAAGGTGGTTCTCGATTGCGCGCATGGCGCGGCCTACAAGGTCGCCCCCACGGCGATCTGGGAACTGGGGGCCGAGGTGATCGCGATCGGCGTCAGCCCCGATGGCACCAACATCAACGATGCGGTCGGATCGACGGCGATCGGCGCGTTGCAGGCCAAGGTGCTGGAGGAACGGGCGGACATCGGCATCGCGCTCGATGGCGATGCCGACCGGGT
Source organism: Erythrobacter sp. (assembly GCA_013822125.1). Taxonomy (GTDB): domain Bacteria; phylum Pseudomonadota; class Alphaproteobacteria; order Sphingomonadales; family Sphingomonadaceae; genus Erythrobacter. The sequence continues at coordinate 5,315 of PNJY01000074.1, forward strand.
AATCGTGGTCGATGAAAAGGGCCGCGCGGTCGATGGCGATCAGCTGATGGCGCTGATCGCGCGGCGGATGGCGGAAAAGCAGGCGCTGCGCGGCGGCGGCGTGGTGGCGACGGTGATGTCGAACCTGGGCCTTGAGCGTTACCTCGCGGGCCACGGGCTCACGCTCGAACGCACTGCGGTGGGCGACCGCCATGTGCTCGAGCGGATGCGGCAGGGCGGCTACAATGTCGGCGGCGAACAGTCGGGCCACATGATCCTGCTCGATCACGCCACCACCGGCGACGGCACGATTGCGGCGCTGCGCGTGCTCGCCAGCCTGGTCCGTTCGGGCAAGCCTGCCAGCGAGGTGCTCCACCAGTTCGATCCGGTGCCGCAATTGCTGCGCAATGTGCGCTACAAGGACGGCAATCCGCTCGAGGCGCCCACAGTGCGCCAGGCAATCGCACAGGCCGAGGCCGAGCTGGCTGGCAGGGGCAGGCTGGTGATCCGACCATCGGGCACCGAGCCGCTGATACGGATCATGGCCGAGGGCGATGACGCGGGTGAGGTCGAAGCGATCGTCGGGCGCATCTGCGCGGTCGTGCAGGAGGCGGTGTGATGCTCGAAATGCGTCCCGATTGCGAGCGCTGCGGCGCCGATCTTCCCGCCGATGCGCCCGGTGCCTTCATTTGCAGCTTAGAATGCACGTTTTGCGCTACCTGCGCCGAAGAGCTTGACGACCGCTGCCCCAATTGCGGCGGCGAGCTGATGGACCGGCCGACGCGGACCAGGGCGCTGCATGCGAAATATCCGCCGAGCACGGAGCGCAAGTTCAAGGGGTGAGCGCACCCGCGCTCCGAACAGCGGCTTTGATACGAATTGCGTCAAAAGCGGAAATTCGGCAAGCGATCCCGAAGCTGCCCATTAGGTTCGGACGACAATTTCAACTTTGTCGGGACTGACTTCGAACAAAGCAGCGATCTGACGTTTCAACTGTTCAAGGCGCTCACCTCTACTTACCGCATCATTGGATGAAGTCTCATCCTGATTTGTAAAATTGTTTTCGTTTTTCGCCCCTCTGCCCATTAACTGCACAAAGCTAACTTCCAATGCTCGTGTAAGGTCATACCAAACCTCTGCTCGGGGTATGACTCCGTTTTCTTCCCAGTTATTGACTGCGGTCGGGCTGACTTTTACCCGGCGCGCTAGTTCCGACTTGCTGAGTTGTGCAAGTTCTCGAAATCGTTTGATATTGGCTCCAACTTGCTTTGCGTTGTCCATAAGTCGCTCCTCGAAACGCACTCTACCATAATCGTTTAAACTAAAGATTGTGTTTAAACAATAGTGGAATCACGCGGTGCACTGAAGAAGGCGTTCGCGTCAGAAATCCACCCAATCCCCGCCATAACCGCCCCACCTCCGCGCCGCCAAAAGCTGCCCTTCAGCCGTTGACGCGCAAAAACGGTCCCGGCCCGGGCGCGGACTTGCTATGGCGCTTGCCATGAGCACCCGCATCCCCCCACGCATCCTCAGCATCGCCGGTTCGGATTCGAGCGGCGGCGCGGGGATTCAGGCCGACATCAAGACGATAACCATGCTGGGCGGCTATGCCATGACGGCGATCACCGCCGCGACGGCGCAGAACACAGTGGGGGTGCAGGCGATCACGCCGCTTTCGGGCGAATTCGTGGCGGCGCAGATCGCCTCGTGCATCGATGACATCGGGGTCGATGCGATCAAGATCGGCATGCTGCACGATATCGACATCATCGCGCATGTCGCGGCGGCGCTCGAGGCACTTGGCGGCCGCGTCCCGGTGGTGCTCGATCCGGTGCTGGTGTCCAGCTCGGGTGCCAATCTGATCGCGCCCGATGCAGTGATCGAGCTGGAAGACCGCCTGTTTCCGCTGGCAACGCTGATCACGCCCAACCTGCCCGAACTCGAGCTGATTACCGAATGCGAGCTTCGCACTACTGAACTGATGGAGCGCGCGGGCGGCGAACTGGCGCGCGAATATGGCGCACATGTGCTGGCCAAGGGTGGTCATACCGACGATGCGCGGGTGATCGATATTCTTGTGGCACCCGATGGCCGGGCCGTGCATTTCGCGCACGAGCGGGTGGATACGCGCCACACGCATGGCACCGGATGCACGCTGTCAGCCGCGATCGCGACCTTGCTGGGCCATGGGTTGGAGCTTGAGCAAGCAGTGCGGCTGGCGCGCGAATTCGTGCTGCGGGCGATTCAGGCCGCGCCCGGCTTTGGCGCGGGCAACGGGCCGTTGGGCCATCAGGCGGTGACGAGCGGGCGGTGATCCCTCGGAAAGCCGCCGATCAGCACTCCAGTTCGTAGAATTCGGCGATGTGGCACCAGGCTTCTTCTGCCGTTTCGCACCAATGGAAGAGATCGAGATCCTTTGGCGAGATAACGCCTTCTTCGGCCATGGCCTCGAAATCGATCACGCGGCCCCAGAAATCCTTGCCGAACAGCAGGACCGGTATCGGCTTCATCTTGCCGGTCTGGATCAGGGTCAGCAGCTCGAGAAATTCGTCGAGCGTCCCGTAGCCGCCGGGAAACACCGCAACCGCGCGCGCGCGCAGCAGGAAATGCATCTTGCGCAGCGCAAAATAGTGGAACTGGAAGCTGAGATAGGGCGTGACATAGGCGTTGGGCGCCTGTTCGTGCGGCAGGACGATATTGAGCCCGATCGATTCGGCCCCGGCATCGCTGGCCCCGCGATTGGCCGCCTCCATGACCGAGGGCCCACCGCCCGAAGTGATTACGAATTGCCGCTTACCTCCCTCGACGATGGCTTTTTCCGAAACCATCCGTGCAAGCCGGTAAGCGACGTCGTAATAGCGGGCCTTTGCGGCAAGGCTCTTCGCCACCCGCTTGTCATATTCGCTGCCGCCGCTCGCCGCTTCGACCAGCGCGTCCGCCTCCGTCGGCGAGGGGATTCGCGCCGAGCCATACACCACCAGGGTCGAGCCGACGCCTGCTTCCTCGAGCAGCATTTCAGGCTTGAGCAGCTCGAGCTGGAAGCGCACCGGGCGCAGTTCCTCGCGCAGCAGGAACTCGGTATCGCGATATGCCAGCTTGTAGGCGGGATGCCGCGTCTGCGGGGTTTCGTGCGGGCGGCCCTCGAAAAAGGCCGCCTCCTGGCCTGCGGGATAGAATCTTCTGCCGGTCAGGTCGCGTTCTGGATCTTTGTCACTCATTTCCGCACCGATAGGCTGCGCCCAGTGGCGGGGCAAGCGAAGTTATCATTGAAAAGGCTGGATGCCCCGCGAGGATTCGAACCTCGATTGACGGAGTCAGAGTCCGTAGTCTTGCCGTTAGACGACGGGGCAACAGGCCCTCTGGCGACGGAGTGTGCCGTGCTGAGCGGTGCGTGCATCTAGTTTCCACCGCTACGCAGGTCAAGGGGCGAGGTCGCGCAATTCAACCTGCATCTTGTGCCGCGCACCCGCGCAGGCTAGCATCGGCTCCAGGTCCCCGTGCAATGCTTGCACGGGAGGAATAGAAAGCATTGAAGAATGGCGGGTATCTCTCCGCCGGACGGTAAAGGAAGGACTGGCAACAAAAGGGGTGGCAAGTCCGGCAAGGTAGCCGATTTTCGCTACAAGCCCCCCTCCCGGTCCGAAGATGTGCAGTGTGCCGAGGCAGTGGTGGCGCGGCCCCGCACCCGCCCGGACGATTTCCGGGCGACTGCCAATGGCGCGGTGAATGCGCGCGATGGGGCTTGGCGTGACCGGCAGGCTTATGCCGCGCTCGATCTGGGAACCAATAACTGTCGGCTTCTGATTGCCCGGCCCACCGGGGACAGCTTCACCGTGATCGATGCCTTCAGCCGCGTGGTGAAGCTGGGTGAGGCCCTGACGCAGACCGGGCGGCTGGGCGATGCAGCCATGGAGCGCACGATTGCCGCGCTGCATATCTGCGCCGAAAAGCTGCGTCGGCGCAATGTCCAACTTGCGCATTCGGTGGCGACCGAGGCATGCCGCAGGGCCAGCAACGGCGCGCAGTTCATCGAACGCGTCCGCCGTGAAACCGGTATCGCGCTCAACATCATCAGTGCCGAGGAGGAAGCGCGGCTTGCGGTCCTGGGCTGCCACATCCTGCTCGAACCGGGCGAAGGTCCGGCGATGATCTTCGATATCGGCGGCGGATCGACCGAACTGGTGCTGCTCGAAAAGGGCGAGGGCATTCCGCGCATCCTCGATTGGCAGAGCGTGCCCTGGGGCGTCGTCTCGCTCACCGACACGGTCGGTGGCTGGGAGGATACGCCCGATGGACGTACAGAGCGCTATCGCCGAATGCGCCAGCGAGTGACTGACAGCTTCGCGCCCTTCGCGCAGCGGATCGCCGGTTCCCGCGCGCAGGGCGATCTGCGCCTGCTGGGGACCAGCGGTACGGTCACCACGCTCGCCAGCCTGCATCTCGGTCTTCCGCATTACGACCGGCGGGCGGTGGACGGGCTGATCGTTCCTGCACAATCGATGCACGACATCAGTACGCGACTATCCTCGATGTCGGTCGGCCAGCGCCGCCAACTGCCGTGCATCGGCCCGGATCGCGCCGATCTGGTGGTGGCGGGATGTGCGATTCTCGAATCGATCCTCGAAATCTGGCCCGCGACCCGGCTGGGCGTGGCCGATCGCGGCATCCGCGAGGGGATCCTGCGCAGCCTGATGGCCGATCAATTGGGCATGACCGCAAAGTGAGCCGCGGGGGAGGCGACCCTGATCGCAAGGTCAAGAAGAAGCGCGGGCGCACCGCTTCGTCGACGCGCTGGCTCGAACGCCAGCTCAACGATCCCTATGTCACGCGCGCCAAAGCGGAAGGGTATCGCAGCCGCGCGGCCTACAAGCTGATCGAACTCGACGAACGCTTCGGTCTGGTTCGCGGGGCCAGGCGGGTGGTCGATCTGGGCATCGCGCCGGGCGGGTGGAGCCAGGTCGTGCGCAAGCTGGCGCCCGGTGCGGCAGTGGTGGGGATCGACCTGCTGCCCACCGACCCGATCGAGGGCGTCACCATCCTGCAGATGGATTTCATGGACGATGCGGCTCCCCAGGCTCTGTGCGCCGCGCTCGATGGCTCACCCGACCTGGTGCTGTCCGACATGGCGGCCAATACCGTGGGCCACAAGCAGACCGATCACCTTCGCACCATGGCCCTGGTCGAAGCGGCGGCCTGGTTCGCCTGCGAAAATCTGGTGCCGGGCGGCGCTTTCGTGGCCAAGGTGCTGGCTGGCGGGACCGACAACGATCTGCTCGCACTGCTCAAGCGGCATTTTGCCAGCGTCAAGCACGCCAAACCGCCTGCGAGCCGCAAGGGCTCGTCCGAATGGTATGTAATAGCACAGAAATTCAAGGGCAGGGGCGTGGCCTCCGCCGGTTGAAGCTCAGGCCCCCGCCTGTTCGGAAGGAGCTGCTGCCTCACCTTCCGCCGTTGCATCGGCGTCACCGGCCGCGGCAGTTTCCTCGGCCGCAGGTGCTGCCGGCGCAGGCTTGGCCGGAGCGCCGCCATTGGCTTCGAGGTAGAGCATCACATTGGCCCGGTCTTCAGGCTTGGACAGCCCGGCAAAGCTCATTTTGGTGCCGCTGGCGAACTTCTTGGGGCTCGTCAGCCAGGCATCCATGGTTTCCCAGTTCCACTCGCCGCCGTGGCCCGACAGCGCCGGGCTGTAGGCGAAGCCCGCAACATGGCTACCGACGGGCTTGCCCATGACGCCGAACAGATTGGGGCCGATGCCGTTGGCGCCGCCCTGGTTGGCGGTGTGGCAGGCGGTGCACTTGGCGAAGATCTTCTCGCCCGCTTCGATGCTGCCGCTGGCAAGCAAGGTTCCCAGATCGGGTCCGGCAGCTTCGGCCCCGCCCGTTTCTTCCGCACCGGCGATCGCGTAGCCCATCTCTTCCGGGCGTTCCTCGCCGAAATACTTGCTGCTGATGATCCACAGACCAAGCGCAACGATCCCCGAGCCGAGGATCCAGCCAATGGCGGTGTTCTTGCGATCGTTCATGATGAGCCCTGATAGGTGGAGGATTGATGGAGAATTCGCGCGCCGCTCTAATCGGGCGCGGCGCTGCGCGCAAGGGCATAGGTGGCAAGTCGGATTGCGTTGCACGCAAGAGACTTGCGGAGTGTCCGTGGCACGGATAGCAGGCCCCACTATGCACAGCTTCCCTGCCCCTGCGCTGGCGATGGTCGAAACCATGCGCGAATCGGCCGCCGCCGCGCCCCAGCGCGCGATCGCCTTCCAGGGTTCGCCCGGCGCCAATTCGCATCGCGCCGCGATGGAGGCGTGCCCGCAGTGCCTGCCGCTGCCTTGCTTCAGTTTCGAGGATGCGCTCGATGCGGTGCGAGTGGGCAGGGCGGGTAGTGCGATCATCCCGATCGAGAACTCGCAGCACGGGCGTGTGGCCGATATCCACTTCCTGCTTCCCGAAAGCGGGCTGTCGATAGTCGGCGAGTATTTCATGCCCATCCACCATGCGCTGATGGGCGTGGGCAAGGGGCCATTCCAGGTCGCCTACAGCCACCCGCAGGCGCTCGGCCAATCGCGGCACTTCCTGCGGGCTCGCGGGATCGTGCCGATGAGCCACGCCGATACCGCAGGTGCCGCCGCTTACGTTGCCGAGAAGCGCGACCCGACGATCGCGGCTATATCGCCGCCGATTGCAGCCGAGCTATACGGCCTCGAGATCGCCGAGAACAATGTCGAGGATTCGCCCGACAACATGACGCGGTTTGTCATTTTGGCGCGCGAGCCGGTTGATCCGGCGACGCTGGCGGGCGAGCCGGCAATCACCACCTTCATCTTCGAGGTGAAGAACGTGCCCGCCGCGCTCTACAAGGCGATGGGCGGGTTTGCCACT
>PNJY01000075.1 GCA_013822125.1 Erythrobacter sp.
ACTGCGAGAATGATGCCGAGCACGGTGGCCAGACCCGTCAACTTTTCCATATTTCCCCCTCCTATTTTTGCCTCATGGGGCGAGCGCATGATGGTGGAATAATGCTGCATAGGCAAGATTTTATGTTGCGCGGTAAAATATTGAAATTCAATTGCATATCTGACTTTTCCAGAGGTCTGGTGAATCGTGAAAACGTCAAAGGGGGCATTCCGGGGCGAGTCACGGGTTGCGATTGAACGCTCTGATTCCGCGACGAATCGAAGGTGATTCGCCTGCCCACGCGCCATCATACGCTACCTGCGACCATTTAGTACGCGCTTGACTCAGCCGTCCGCGACACTAATGCGGCCAGCGGGCCACGCGGTCCCAACGCCGCGCGTGCTCTCTGCAAGGAGAGACTACATGACTGGACTTACCCCCCCGGCGCGCAAGCCTGCGCGTCCTTACTTTTCCTCCGGTCCCTGCGCCAAGCCGCCGGGCTGGACCCCTGAAAAGATTTCCACTACCTCGCTCGGCCGTTCGCATCGTTCCAAGCTGGGCAAGGCACGCCTGCAATACTGCATCGACCTGATGCGTGAAGTCCTGCAGCTTCCCGAAACTCATCGCATCGGCATCGTTCCCGGATCGGACACCGGTGCGTTCGAGATGGCGATGTGGACTATGCTGGGTGCGCGCGGCGTCACCTGCCTTGCCTGGGAAAGCTTCGGCGAGGGCTGGGTCACCGACGCGGTCAAGCAGCTCAGGCTCGAACCGGCCATCCTTCGCGCCGATTACGGGCAGCTTCCCGATCTCGCTCAGGTGGACTGGAACGATGATGTGCTGTTCACCTGGAATGGCACCACCAGCGGCGTGCGCGTGCCCGATGGCGGATGGATCCCCGACGATCGCCAGGGCCTTTCCTTTGCCGATGCGACCAGCGCTGTGTTCGCTTACGATATTCCGTGGGGCAAGATCGACGTTGCCACCTTCAGTTGGCAGAAGGTGCTTGGCGGCGAGGGTGCGCATGGCGTGTTGATCCTCGGCCCCCGCGCGGTCGAGCGGCTCGAGACCTACACCCCGGCTTGGCCCTTGCCAAAGGTGTTCCGCCTGATGGCCAAGGGCGCCTTGGCCGAGGGTGTGTTCAAGGGCGAAACCATCAATACGCCCTCGATGCTGGCGGTTGAAGACGCGATCTTCGCGCTCGAATGGGCCAGGGGAATTGGCGGGCTTGATGGCCTGAAGGCGCGATGCACCGCCAATGCCCACGCGCTCGACAGGATCGTGGCCCAGCGCAACTGGCTTAGCCATCTTGCGCCCGACAGCTGCACGCGGTCGAAGACATCGGTCTGCCTCAATGTCGAGGGTGCCGACGAGGCCTTCATCAAGGCTTTCGCCAAGCTGCTCGAGGACAAGGGCGCAGCCTATGACATCGCCGGGTATCGTGACGCCCCGCCTGGCCTGCGCATCTGGTGCGGCGCCACTGTGGACACCGACGATATCGAAGCGCTCGGCCCCTGGCTCGACTGGGCCTGGGATACGCTGAGAAGCTGACGCCTCCCGTCACCCTGAACTTGTTTCAGGGTCCATTCCTCCGCATCGAGCTGAGCATAGGAAGGCTCGATGGATGCTGAAACAAGTTCAGCATGACGAAAGAGATATAAGATGACCAAACCCCGTGTACTCATTTCCGACAAGATGGACCCCAATGCCGCGCGCATTTTCGAGGAGCGCGGCTGCGACGTCGATGTCATCACTGGCGAGACTCCCGAACAGCTGATCGCCCGGATCGGCGATTACGACGGGCTTGCCATCCGCAGCGCTACCAAGGTGACCAAGGCGGTGCTGGATGCCGCGACCCGGCTCAAGGTGGTCGGGCGCGCAGGCATCGGGGTCGACAATGTCGATATACCCTATGCCAGCAGCAAGGGCGTGGTGGTGATGAACACCCCCTTCGGCAATTCGATTACCACTGCCGAACATGCGATCGCGCTGATCATGGCGCTGGCGCGCCAGATCCCCGAGGCAAATTCGCGTACGCAGGCGGGCGAGTGGCCCAAGAACGGCTTCATGGGCGTAGAGGTGACGGGCAAGACGCTTGGCCTGATCGGTGCGGGCAATATCGGCTCGATTGTTGCCAGCCGCGCGCTGGGGCTCAAGATGAAGGTCGTGGCCTATGACCCCTTCCTGACCGAGGATCGCGCGGTCGAATTGGGGGTCGAGAAGGTCGATCTCGACACGCTGCTTTCGCGTGCCGATTTCGTCACCCTGCACACCCCGCTGACCGACCAGACGCGCAATATCCTCAGTCGCGAGCGGCTCGAGAACTCCAAGCCGGGCATTCGTATCGTCAATTGCGCGCGCGGCGGCCTGATCGACGAGAATGCGCTCAAGGACTTGCTCGAAAGCGGGCATGTGGCAGGTGCTGCGCTCGACGTGTTCGAAACCGAACCGGCCAAGGAATCGCCCTTGTTCGGGGCGCCCAACTTCATCTGCACCCCGCATCTGGGAGCATCGACCACCGAAGCGCAGGTCAACGTGGCCTTGCAGGTGGCCGAGCAGATGAGCGACTACCTCGTTAACGGCGGCGTTACCAACGCTCTCAACATGCCGTCGCTCAGCGCCGAGGAAGCGCCCAAGCTGCGGCCCTACATGGCGCTGGCAGAAAAGCTCGGATCGCTCGTGGGCCAGCTTGCGCATGACGGCCTCACGGACATCAGCATTGAGCGCGAGGGCGCCGCGGCCGCGTTAAATGGCAAGCCGATCGAGGCAGCGGTGCTCGCCGGGCTGATGAAGCAATATTCGGACTGCGTGAACATGGTCAACGCGCCGTACCTCGCAAAGGAACGCGGGCTCGATGTGCGCTCGGTCCGTCACGAGCGCGAGGGCGTCTATCACACGCTCCTGCGTGTCACCGTGGCGACAAGCCAGGGGCCACGCTCGGTTGCAGGGACACTGTTCGGCAGTGAAGCACCGCGACTGGTCGAGATATTCGGGATCGGGATCGAGGCCGATCTGGCGGGCCACATGCTCTATATCGTCAACGCGGACGCGCCCGGCTTCATCGGACGCATCGGCACGCTGCTGGGCGAGAACGGCATCAACATCGGAACTTTCCACCTTGGTCGCCGCGATGCCGGCGGGGAGGCGGTGCTGCTGCTGAGCGTGGATCAGCCTATCGACGACACTATCGTCAGGCAGGCCTGCGCGCTTGAGGGCGTCAAGATGGTCAAGGCTCTGGAGTTTTGACCCGCGATCGGGCAATCGCTTGAGATGATGCAGCAGGACGATCTCTTGCCCGAAGGCTTACAAGACTGCCTGCCTGCCGAGGCGGCGCAGATTACGCGCGCGATGCGTGCGGCGCTCGATGTGATGGACGCGCACGGCTATGACCTTGTGCGCCCGCCGCTGGTCGAGTTCGAAAAGTCTCTGGCTGGCCGGATGGCCAGTGGACCAGGTGACGTCAGTCCGCGGCGGATGTTTCGCTTTGTCGACCCTTCCAGCTTGCGCACGTTGGCGTTGCGTAGCGACATGACACCGCAGATCGGGCGCATAGCCGCCACCAGCATGGCGAACGCGCCGCGCCCCCTGCGCCTGTGCTATTGCGGCGAAACCGCGGTGATACGGGCGGACCAGCTCGATCCCGCCAGGCAACGGCTGCAATTGGGTGCGGAGCTGATCGGGGCGGACACGGTCAATGCTGCGAGCGAGATCGTGGCGCTGTCGGTCGAGGCGCTGGCTGCCGCCGGGGCGACAGGACTTTCGGTCGATTTCACGCTTCCCGATCTGGTCGATACGCTGGCGCAGCAGGCCATGCCGCTTGATGACGAGGCGCGCGAAGCGGTGCGGCGCGAGCTCGATGCCAAGGATGCGGGCGGGCTGAAGAGCGCGGGTGGTGAGGCTTATCTGCCGCTGCTCTATGCTGCAGGTCCGATCGCGGAGGCGCTCGACAAGCTGCGCGCAGTCGATGCGGGCGGGGCGCTCGCCAGCCGGATCGGCGGGATCGAGGAAATCGCGCGGCGCATCGGCAAACGTGCGCGGATCACGCTCGATCCGACCGAACGCCACGGCTTCGAGTATCAGAGCTGGTTCGGCTTCACGCTTTATGCCGATGGAGTGCGCGGCGCGGTCGGGCGCGGCGGAACCTATGTGATCAAGGGCAGTGACGAGCCGGCGACAGGCTTCACGCTGTTTCTCGACCGGCTCGCCTCCTCGACAGGCGAGGGGCAGGCGGCACAGATGCTCTATCTGCCGCTGGGGCATGACGAGGGCGCGGCCGCGCGGCTGCGCGCGATCGGTTGGCGCACCCTTGCGCAGCTAAGCGAGGGGGAGGATGCCAGGGAACTTGGCTGCACGCACCGGCTCAAGGGCGGTGAAACGGTTCCGCTCGGCAGTTAACGGGCGAAGACTTCCGTCAGCCAATCGTCCACCACCTGCGTTGCTGGATAATCCGGATCGCCCAAGCGACGGTTGATCTCCATATGTCCGGCGAGCCCGCGACCCGCGAATCCCTTGACTGCCACATTTGTTCCGGCCTTGCGCAGCGCATCGCCCAGCGCGCGGCTCTGAGCCGTGCCGTCGCGGCGCTGGACATGGAGAATCAGGAAGGCCGGGGCATTGGGCGCGGCGGCATGATGCGTGGGGGAAAGCGCGCGCTGGCGCGCCGGATCGGTGCCGAAAGCCTGCTTGTAAGTATCGCCCATCAACCGCGCGTTCTCATCCATTTGCGCAGGCACGTCATAGGCGGCGCCGTCGAGCGGGATCACGCCGCTGACATCCGACAGTAAAAGCCCCGCACCGCGTAGATATTGCGGATCGGTCCCCACCAGCGCGACCAGATGTGCCCCTGCGCTGTGCCCCATCAACACCACTCTGCTGCGGTCAATCCCGAGCGCGTCGGCGCGGCGCAGCAGCTCAGCCAGCGCGGACGCGACATCGGCTGCCTGCTGTTCCACGGTGGCATCGGGAACCAGGCGGTAGTTGATCGAGGCGAAGTGATACCCTTGCGCATTGTAGTGCGGTGCCTTGGATTGGCCGGTCGCGTTGCGTTTGTCGCCCCGCTTCCAGCCGCCGCCATGGACGAACAGGACCAGGGGGGCGGGTCGAGTCGCAGTTGCGGCGTGGAAATCAAGCCGTTGCAACCTGTCTGCGCCATAGGCGATTTCTTGGCTTGATCGCGCAGCGGTGCGAGTTGGGCCTTCGCGACCGGCTGCCCAGGTCGCATCGGCGAGCGCGAGGCTGGTCGCTGAAAGGACAATCAGACCGGCGACAATCGAAAGCAACTTCATTGAACATCTCTCCAACGGCCCCTCTTGCGGTCAGTCTAGCGCTGCATCGGGCAAAGAAAAGTCGCGAGGTGTCGCGGAATGTCGCTGGTGACAGGAGATTATCCGCTTAGGCCTGAACGGACGGCATGTTACAGTATGTCCCTTGGGGAGGGGCCTTGCCATGAAATTCATCTGGTTGCGTAAAGCCTGCCTGTTTGCTGCTGCTTTGCTAATTCCTGTCTCGGCTGGCGCCCAATCCGATTACTGGCCTGAATACAACGTGGTGCAGTCCGAATTGTCGCGTATGCTCGATGCGATGGAGCGCAATCTGATCGAGATGGAAGCGATCGGAATGAACTACAAGGATCTGGACGCGCGCTTTGCGAGTTTCAAGGCGCGCTCTGACGACCTCAACCAGCGCTATGATGAATTGAACGCGTATTGCAGGGGTACGTTCGAAGAGCCCGAATACAGCAGACGTTTGGCCTATTGCGACAGTATGGGCGCACAACTTGACACGCTGAAGGCACAGCTTGAGCCCGAAGGGGCCGCACTCTTGCAAATTGCGACCGAACTCGATCGGCGATCCACCGCGCGCGACCAGGAATGGACGGGGCTTGAGGGCGAATTGACGAACGGCATGGTCAGCCTTGACAAGGTTTGCATGCAGATGCCGCTGTCGGAACAGGGCCAATATTGCCACCTTCCGCCCGCACCCGGCCCAAGGACGCTACCGATGGTGCAAGACTTGAATGAGGCGCTCAACGCCAGCTTGGCAGAGGCGCAGGAAACGCCTTGACTTGGATGCAGCAACGCTTCTAACCCGCGCGGCGCATTCGGGGCCACCTCGGCCTCTCCAGTACAATCCCATGGTCGAGTCCTGTCGAAGGACCTTGTGGATCCCCCTTGGCAGGGGGACAGGTGTAAGCATGGCCAATGTTACCGTGATCGGGGCCCAATGGGGCGATGAGGGCAAGGGCAAGATCGTCGACTGGCTGGCCAGCCGAGCCGACGTGGTTGTCCGGTTCCAGGGCGGGCACAATGCCGGGCATACGCTGGTGGTAGATGGCGTCACCTACAAGCTCAGCCTGCTGCCGTCGGGCATTGTTTCGGGCACGCCCTCGATGATCGGCAATGGCGTGGTGCTCGACCCGTGGGCGCTCAAGGCCGAGGTCGAGAAGATCGAGGCGCAGGGCGTCCGCATCACCGATGACAATTTGGCCGTGGCCGACAATTGCCCGCTGATTCTGCCGATCCACCGTGATCTTGACGGCTTGCGCGAAGCGGCGGCGGGCAGCGGCAAGATCGGCACCACCGGGCGCGGGATCGGTCCGGCTTATGAAGACAAGGTCGGTCGCCGTGCGATCCGGGTGTGCGATCTGGCGCACCTTGATCATCTGGAGCCGCAGCTTGATCGACTGTGCGCGCATCACGATGCGCTGCGCGCCGGTTTCGATCAGCCCCCCGTCGATCGTGAGCGCTTACTCGCCGATCTGCGCGAGATCGCGCCCTTTGTGCTGCGCTTTGCCCAGCCGCTGTGGAAGCGATTGAAGAAAGTGCGCAAGGCAGGCGCGCGCATCCTGTTCGAAGGCGCGCAGGGCGTGCTGCTCGATATCGACCACGGCACCTATCCCTTCGTCACCAGTTCGAACACGGTCAGCGGGACGGCAGCTGCGGGTAGCGGGCTTGGCCCCAATTCGACCGGCTTCGTGCTGGGGATCGTCAAGGCTTATACCACGCGCGTCGGATCAGGCCCCTTCCCTACCGAGCTTTCCGATGAGGTCGGGCAGCGGCTGGGCGAGCGCGGGCATGAATTCGGCACCGTTACCGGGCGCCAGCGGCGTTGCGGCTGGTTCGATGCAGTGCTGGTGCGGCAAAGCTGCGCGATCAGTGGCGTGACCGGAATCGCGCTGACCAAGGTCGATGTGCTTGACGGGCTGGAGAAGGTGAAGATCTGCACCGGCTATCGCCTGGGCGGGCGCATTCTCGACTATCTGCCTTCGCATGCCGCGGATCAGGGGGCGGTCGTGCCGATCTATGAGGAGATGGAAGGCTGGCAGGAATCGACCGTCGGCGCGCGCAGCTGGGCCGATCTTCCGGCCAATGCGATCAAGTATATCCAACGCGTGCAAGAATTGATCGAGACACCCGTGGCGCTGGTTTCGACCAGTCCCGAGCGTGATGATACCATCCTGGTGCGCGATCCGTTCATGGATTGAGTAAGCCTATGGGTTTGCTTGACATAGCTTGATTTCGTTCTATTCCTGTTCTCATTACAAATGGGGGAACGCGATGATGGCGCAGGCCGATTTCGACTATTTCAATACGGGTCAAACGGGTGAGTTGTCGAAAACCGTCAGCATTCTTGCCGATAGCGATTTGAGCCGCGCGCAGTGGTTTGAGGACGCTGCCCTTGCCGGCCTGCGGATAGTGCATTTGGGCCCATTGTCAGATTGGGCGGACGGCGATGAATACCCACTTGGAAATGTCGTTTTGGTCGAGTGCGACAGGGCCGATGCGGCGGCGCTTGCGGCGCTGACGCGGCTTGACTTGTTGGTCGAGCGCGCCGGGGCAGAGCTGTTGGTGGCGACCTGCGTGGTCGAGCTCGACGATGTGTTCGCGTGCCTCGACCGGGCGCGCCCGCACATTCTGGTGGATCCCTCGCGGGGAGAGCGGGTTGTCGCGCTGGGGCGGGTCATGGCGCGCGGTGCGCATTCGCGTCTGCGCGAACTGGCAGAGGACGAGAGGCTTGTGCTTCTGCGATTGACTGAGCAGGTGGCCGAGATTGCCGAACGTCTGGAACGGATGGGTCGGCAGGGTCTCGCCGCCGATGGAAGCGCCTTCCGGTTCGAATCACCGAAGCGCGAATTTCGCGGGGAGGCCGACGACGTCACCGGGGGCCACTTGCGCCCCTCTCGGCCATCGCTTCCCGACCCGCGCCTGGTGCGCCAGATCATCCAGCAGCGCCAGATGCGCGCACGTTTTTTTGACGGCGCGCTGTTTGCCGATCCGGCGTGGGACATGCTGCTCGATCTCACTGCCTCCCGCGCCGAGCATGTGCGCGTGTCGGTCACTTCGCTCTGCATCGCCAGCGGTGTGCCGCCCACGACTGCCCTTCGCTGGATCGGTCAGATGGTTGACGCCGGATTGTTCGTGCGAACGGAAGATGGAGTGGACAAGCGCCGCGCATTCATCGCCCTTTCCGACCAGGCGGCAGAAGCGATGGCGCGTTACTTCGCCGAACTGGGCAAAGCGGCAGCCAAGCTGGTGTAAATCAAGCCGGGGGTGGGCAGGGCCAGTTTCAACCGCGCACCAGTTCGATCACCAGCCCTTCGCTCGGTCCGTCGTAGGGTAGGACGTGACGCACCGCGTCGGCGCGGGCACGGGCAAGAATCGCGGGGGCGATCGTCGAATCGTGCAGGATCACATCCGCCTGTCCCAACAAGCGCGCCTGCCGCACCGTCAGATCGTCAGGGTCCTCGCTGGCAATGGTGAAGGCATGACGGCCAGTGACGCTGGCCGCATCGGCGCTTTCGAGCCACCCCGGCACCCGCTCTGCCGCATCTTCGCGCAGCGGATCGAGCGTGCCCCCCGCTTGCAGCGCTGTGTCCAAGGCCCTGCGCTGGTCGGCCGCATCGGGGAAGCGCTTGCGCAAGGCCTCGCGCGCGTCGAACAGCGCCCGCGCCAACTTGCCCAGCGACTGTGGCAGGATCGCCTCGAGACGCAGGCGCAGATGCTTGGCAAGGCCGGCCGAAGCGCCGCCAGTGCCGATTGCGATCAGCAAGGGATCGCGGTCCAGAATGCTGGGGGTGGTGAAATCGCACAGATCGGGCCGGTCAACCACATTGACCAGCATTCCGCGCCGTTTGATCCTGCGCGCTGCCACCTCGGCCGCGCGCGGATCCTGCAATGCGACAAACGCGATTGCCGCATGATGCGCTTCGGCCTCGCTGCACGGTATACCTCCCGCCCGCTCGACCAGGCGGCGCTTGGCCACGGCAGCTTCGCCCTCGCCGATCACCACCACGCGACCGCCGCGCACCCTGTGGAACAGCGGCAGGCTGGTTATTCCAGCCATTCCGGCACCCGCTCGGCGTCCATGATCGCCTGCGCGGCGATGCGGTCCGCCACCACCGCGAAGCGATCACCATCGACCAGCACCTCGGCCACGAAGCCGCGCGAATTGTAGCTTGATGCCATGGTCGCGCCATATGCCCCGGCGGTCCTGAAGACCGCCAGATCGCCTGATTGCAGCGCATCACAATGCCGGTCGCGCGCGAAAGTATCGCCCGTCTCGCAGATCGGGCCGACGATATTAGCGGTCATATATTCGCCGGTGGGCTTTACCGCGACGAAATCGTGCCACGCGCCATAGAGCGCCGGGCGCGCCAGATCGTTCATCGCCGCATCGACGATCACAAAAGGCGGGCCGTTTCCGCCGCGTTTCACACGTACGACGCGGGTCAGCAGCACCCCGGCGTTACCTGCGATCACGCGGCCGGGCTCGAAGGTCAGATGCACGTCCCAGTCCCTCGTTGCGCGCGACACCATGGCACCATATTCCGCCGGAGAAGGAAATACCTCGCCTGCCTTGTAGGGGACGCCCAGCCCGCCGCCCAGATCGACATGGGTGATCGCATGGCCCGCCGCGCGCAGGTCGGCGATCAGCTTCCCCAGCTTGGCGAACGCAGTTTCGAGCGGTTCGAGATCGCCCAACTGGCTGCCGATGTGCACCGCTACCCCACGCAGGTCGAGGCCTTCCAGCTGCGCGAGTTCGGCATAGACCTCGCGCGCGCGCATCAGCGGGATGCCGAACTTGTTTTCAGCCTTGCCGGTCGAGATCTTCTCGTGCGTCCCGGCATCGACATCGGGATTGATCCGCAGGCAGGCCGGGGCGCGGATTCCGCGCGCTTCTGCCAGTTCAGCCAGCTCGCGCCCTTCTTCGCGCGATTCGATATTGAACTGGCCGATGCCTTTCTCCAGCCCAAGCTCGAGCTCCGACCGGGTCTTGCCCACCCCCGAAAAGACGATCATTTCCGGTGCAATGCCTGCCGCCAGCGCTCGCACCAGCTCACCCCCGGAAACCACGTCGGCGCCAAAACCTTCGCGTTGCATTATCTTGAGCACCGCAAGGTTGGGGTTCGACTTGACCGCGAAGGCGATCAGCTTGCGCTCGATTGGTTTCAGTGCCTCGTTAAAGACCCTGGCGTGCCGCTCCAGCGTGGCGCGCGAATAGACATAGACCGGGGTGCCGACTTCCTCGGCAATGCGCCAGAGCGGCACATCCTCGGCGTGAAGCACGCCATCCTTGAGCGCAAAATAGTCCATGGTTCCGGCTCCGCTATTCGGGCGGAAGATCGAAGGGATCGTCTTCGCGCTCTTCCGAACGCTTGCGCAGTTCGACGCTGCGTTCGGGCACGGCCAGCGTGCCGGGTTTGAGCAGTTCCTCCGCGGTTGACGGCGTTTCTGCGCCATGCGGCGCGGGAGGAAGACCGGCACCTGCGGGCGGCTCCAGGTCGGCGCGCTGTCCGCAGGCAGCAAGCAGGAGAGCGGCAAACGTCATTGCAATGATTGACCGGCGTTGCATCATGCCTCCGTGGCCAAGCGCGCCTTGGCGCGGGCGATTTGCGACAATACCTGTTCGGGCGCGGTTCCGCCATAGGAGCCGCGCGCCGCCACTGCGGCATCGACCGACAGTGCGGCATAGACGCGCTCGTCGATCCGCGCGTCGATTGCCTGAAAGTCCTCAAATGGCAGCTGATCGAGCGCAATGCCTTCGGCCTCGGCGCGCTTGACCGCGGCACCGGTAATGTGGTGCGCCTCGCGGAAGGGCACGCCTGCCTCGCGCACCAGCCAATCGGCGAGCTCGGTCGCAGTGGCATAGCCGAGTTCGGCCGCCTGGCGCATGCGCGCGGTGTTGAAGCTGCTCTGTTCGACCATTGCAGTCATCGCCGCGATGGACAGAGCCAGAAGGCTAGCCGCATCGAATACCGGCGGCTTGTCGTCCTGCATATCTTTCGAATAGGCCAATGGCAGGCCCTTCATGGTCACCATCAACGCAGTGGTGCAACCTATGATCCGGCCCGCGTGGCCGCGCACCAGCTCGGCTGCATCGGGGTTCTTCTTCTGCGGCATGATCGAGCTGCCCGTGCTCAGCGCATCGGGCAGGCGGACAAAGCCGAAGGGCTGGCTGGCCCACAGGATGAACTCCTCGGCAAGCCGCGAAAGGTGAAGCGCGCACTGGCTCGCCGCCATCAGGTAGTCGAGCGCAAAGTCGCGGTCGGATACGCCATCAAGGCTGTTCGCACCGGGCCGGTCGAAGCCCAGCTCGGCGGCCGTCATCTCGCGGTCGATAGGGAACCCGGTTCCGGCCAGGGCCGCGCTGCCCAACGGACATTCGTTCATCCGCCTGCGCGCATCGGCAAGACGCGAGCGATCGCGCGCGATCATTTCGAAATAGGCCATCAGGTGATGGCCCAGCGTCACCGGCTGCGCGGTCTGCATGTGGGTGAAACCGGGCATGATCGCAGCGACATGCTCCTCGGCGCGGGCGAGCAGAGCCTGCTGCAAAGCCAAGAGCCCGCCATCCAGCTGGTCGATCGAGTCGCGCACCCACAGGCGGAAGTCGGTCGCCACCTGATCGTTGCGGCTGCGTGCGGTGTGGAGCCTGCCTGCGACCGGGCCGATCAATTCGGCCAAGCGGCTCTCAACCGTCATGTGGATGTCTTCAAGATCCCAATTTTCAGGAACGCCGTCGCGCGCAAATTCCTCAGCGACCGCGTCGAGCCCGCCCGAAATCGCGGCGGCATCGTCACCGGTGACAATGCCCTGCGCGCCCAGCATGGCGAT
>PNJY01000076.1 GCA_013822125.1 Erythrobacter sp.
GGCGGGGTCAAGCTGTCGGGCTATGGATCGGACCTGTCGGTCTATTGCCTCGAACACTATACCGTGACCCGGCACGTCATGATAAAGCACTAGGTCACAGACCCATGACTATGCGCCCGATCATCGGCATAACCGCCTGCAACAGGACCATCGGCAGCGAAACCGCGCAGGCGGTGATGAACCGCTATGCCATGGCGGCGATGCGCTATGGCGATCTGGGCGCACTGCTGATCCCGGCGCTGCCCGAACTGATGGACGCTGCCGAGGTAATCGACCGGCTCGACGGTGTGCTGCTGACCGGCTCGCCATCGAATATCGAAGCATCGCGCTATGGCGATGACGAAGGCTTCGGTCCGTTCGACAGCGCGCGCGACGAGGTGGCGCTGGGCATCGTGCGGCGGATGATCGATGCGGGCAAGCCGGTGTTCGGCATCTGCCGCGGTTTCCAGGAAATCAATGTCGCGCTGGGCGGGACGTTGCGGCGCGATGTCGCCAGCAACGAAACGATGTTGCTGCACCATTCGCCCGAGGCGAACGACCTTGCCCGCATGTTCGACCATTATCACGAGGTCAACGTTGCACCTGGCGGGATGCTGGCCGAGGCGTTGGGCAAGGCCAGCATGACGGTCAATTCGGTGCATTTCCAGGGCGTTGGCAGATTGGCTGAGGGCCTGCGCGTCGAAGCCACCGCAAGCGACGGGCTGATCGAGGGGTTCAGCGCGCGACCGAACGGCGCGCCGCTGCTGGCGGTGCAATGGCACCCTGAATGGGAGCCCGAGCATAACCCTGACAGTCAGGCCTATTTCAGGTTGCTTGGCCGTGCGGCAAGGGGCGAGCTGTGATTGCACCCGTCCGCCGTTATGACATCTATCTGGCAAGGCTGTGCTTTTCGCCCTGATCGAAAGCGAAGCCATGCGTTCGTCAACGCCGCGTTTGCGGCTCTATCAAGTCAATCAGGAAACACTCACATGCCACGCAATTACGACATAGCCGAGCTTCGCAGGCTCGACGTCGCCCACCACTTGCCCGCGCAAGCCGACTGGCAGGAGATCGAGGATCTCGGCGGCAGCCGGATCATCACCCATGCCGAGGGCTGTTACATCCACGATGGCGACGGCAACCGCATCCTCGACGGGATGGCGGGCCTGTGGTGCGTAAACGTCGGCTATGGCCGCGAGGAGCTGGTCGATGTGGCGGCCGAGCAAATGCGCGAGCTGCCCTTCTACAACACCTTCTTCAAGACCGCGACCCCGCCCACCGTGCTGCTGGCTGACAAGATCGCCAGCCTCACCGTCAACCGCCTGCCGCATGTCTTCTTCAACTCCTCGGGCAGCGAGGCGAACGACACAGTGTTCCGTCTGGTGCGGCGTTATTGGGAACTGAAGGGCGAGCCCAAGCGGCAGATCTTCATCAGCCGCTGGAACGCCTATCACGGGTCGACCGTGGCGGGCGTCTCGCTCGGCGGGATGAAGGCGATGCACGCCACTCCGGGCCTGCCGATTCCCGGCATCGAGCATGTGCGCCAACCCTATTGGTTCAACGAGGGCCGCGACATGGACGAGGCGGCGTTCGGCACCGTCTGCGCACAGGCGATCGAGGATCGCATCCTCGAGGTCGGCCCCGAAAACGTCGCCGCCTTCATCGGCGAGCCGGTGCAGGGCGCGGGCGGGGTAATTATTCCGCCGACCAGTTACTGGCCGCAGGTCGAGGCGATCTGCCGCAAATACGGCATCCTCCTTGTCTGCGACGAAGTAATCACCGGCTTTGGTCGCACCGGCAAGATGTGGGGGCACGAGACGATGGGCGTTTCACCCGACATCATGCCAATCGCCAAGGGGCTGTCATCGGGTTATCTTCCCATCTCGGCGACCTGCGTTTCGGCCGAGGTGGTCAAGGTGATGAAAACCGGCGGCGATTTCGTCCATGGCTTCACCTACTCGGGCCATCCGGTTGCGGCGGCGGTGGCGCTACGCAATATCGAGATCATCCAGCGCGAAGGATTGGTCGAGCGGACCGGCAGCGAGACCGGCCCCTATCTCGCCCGCGCGCTCAAGAGCCTGGATGATCATCCGCTGGTCGGCCAGACGCGCTCGATCGGCCTGCTCGGCGCGGTTGAAATCGTCGCCGACAAGGCCACCGGCACGCGCTTCGGCGGCGCGGAAGGCACTGCCGGGCCGATGGTGCGCGACTTGTGCATAGCGGGCGGCCTGATGGTGCGCGGCATCCGCGATTCGATCGTGATGTGCCCGCCGCTGATCATCAGCACCGCACAGATCGACGAGATGGTGGCGATCATCCGCCGCGCGCTCGACGAGGCGCTGCCGAAGCTGCGCGCCATCGGGTGAGCGGCCATGGCTGACGAGACACCCGGCCAGCCGATTGACCTTGCCCTGACCCGCGAGGGCGGGCGCGACGGGACCGTTGCCGAACCGACCTTCTCGGGCGTGATGAGCTTCATGCGGCGGCGCTATGCCAAGGACGTGGCGGGCGCGGACGTGGCCGTCGTCGGCGTGCCGTTCGACATCGCCACCACCGGCAGGCCGGGTTCGCGCTATGGCCCGCGCGCATTGCGGCAGGGCTCTGCGATGATCGCGTGGGATGCGGTGTGGGGCTGGCCATTCGATCCGTTCGAACGGCTCCATGTGGTCGATCACGGCGATCTGGCGATCGATTACGGTTCGCCGATCGAGGTGGTCGACTGCATCGAGCGGCAGTTTGCCGCGATTCACCGCCAAGGCGTGGCGACCTTGATGCTGGGCGGCGATCATTTCTGCACCTATCCGGTGATCCGATCGCTCGCGGGCGAATTGGGAAGACCACTGTCGTTGATCCATTTCGATGCGCATAGCGACACCTGGCCTGCAAAGGAGGGCCAGGTCGATCACGGCACGATGTTCTGGCGCGCGGCGCAGGATGGGGTGATCGATCCGGCGCGATCCATCCAGCTCGGCATCCGCACCAACAATGCCGACACGCTGGGTTTCACC
Organism: Erythrobacter sp.; assembly: GCA_013822125.1. Lineage (GTDB taxonomy): Bacteria > Pseudomonadota > Alphaproteobacteria > Sphingomonadales > Sphingomonadaceae > Erythrobacter. Next base: position 2,988 of record PNJY01000076.1, read on the forward strand.
GTGCTGACCGCCGAGGATGTCGACGCGATGAGCGCGGCGGAAGTGGCCGCGCACGTGGCGCAGGTGGTGGGCGACAATCCGGCCTATCTGACCTTCGATATCGACTTTCTCGACCCGGCCTTCGCACCGGGAACGGGCACGCCGGTGGCGGGCGGGATCAGCACACTCAAAGCGTTTGCCATCCTGCGCGCGCTGGCCGGGCTCGACATCCGCTCCGCCGATGTGGTCGAAGTCGCGCCCGCTTATGACAGCAGCGACCTGACCGCGCTGGCGGGGGCAACGGCGGCGCTGCATTGCCTGGCGCTGATGGCGGCGAGGAAGCCGACGGGCGATTAATTTCCGAGGATTCCCGGCAAGCGCAGGCCCTGCGTGCGTGCGCAATCGAGCGCATCCTCATAACCTGCATCGGCATGGCGCATGACGCCGCTGGCCGGATCGTTCCACAGCACCCGTTCGAGTCGCCGCGCGGCATCGGGCGTGCCATCGGCGACGATCACCATCCCGGCGTGCTGCGAAAAGCCCATCCCCACGCCGCCGCCGTGATGAATGCTGACCCAGGTCGCGCCCGAGGCAGTGTTGAGCAGCGCGTTAAGCAGCGGCCAGTCCGATACTGCGTCGGAACCGTCACGCATCGCCTCGGTTTCGCGGTTGGGGCTGGCGACTGATCCCGAGTCGAGATGGTCGCGCCCGATCACCACCGGCGCCTTCAATTCGCCGCTCGCCACCATTTCATTGAAGGCAAGGCCTAACCGGTGCCGGTCGCCCAGCCCGACCCAGCAGATCCGCGCTGGCAGGCCCTGGAAAGCAATCCTTTCCCGTGCCATGTCGAGCCAGTTGTGGAGGTGGTGGTTGTCGGGCAGCAGCTCCTTCACCTTGGCATCGGTGCGGTAAATGTCCTCAGGATCGCCGGATAGCGCCGCCCAGCGGAACGGGCCGATCCCGCGGCAGAACAGCGGGCGGATATAGGCGGGGACGAAGCCCGGAAAGTCGAAGGCGTTCTCCAACCCCTCCTCAAGCGCCATCTGGCGGATGTTATTGCCGTAATCGAGCGTTGGCACCCCCGCATTCCAGAACGCCAGCATCGCTTCGACCTGTTTGCGCATCGATTTGCGCGCCGCAGCCTCAACCGCCTTGGGCTCGCTCTCGCGCTTGGCGCGCCATTCGCCCATGCTCCAGCCTTCGGGCAGATAGCCGTTGACCGGATCGTGCGCCGAAGTCTGGTCGGTGACGAGATCGGGGCGAACGCCGCGCTGCACCAATTCGGGGAACACTTCCGCAGCATTGCCCAGGAGGCCTACGGACTTGGCTTCACCCGCCGCGGTCCAGCGCTCGATCATCGCCAGCGCCTCGTCGAGACTGTCGGTCTTTTCGTCGAGATATCGCGTGCGCTGCCGGAAATCCAAACTGTCGGGATTGCATTCGACCGCGAGGCAACATGCCCCCGCCATCGCGGCGGCGAGCGGCTGGGCCCCGCCCATTCCGCCCAGCCCGCCGGTGAGTATCCAGCGCCCTTTCAGGCTGCCGCCATAATGCTGCCGCCCGGCTTCGACGAAAGTCTCGTAAGTGCCCTGCACGATCCCCTGCGTGCCGATGTATATCCACGAGCCAGCGGTCATCTGGCCGTACATCATCAGGCCCTTGCGATCGAGTTCGTTGAAATGGTCCCAAGTGGCCCAGTGCGGCACGATGTTCGAATTGGCGATCAGCACGCGCGGGGCGTCACTGTGCGTGCGGAACACGCCCACCGGCTTGCCCGACTGCACCAGCAGCGTCTCATCATCGCCGAGCATTTTGAGGCTGGCGATGATCCGGTCGAAATCCTCCCAGCTGCGCGCGGCACGCCCGATCCCGCCATAGACCACCAGCTCGTCGGGATTTTCTGCCACCTGGCGGTCAAGATTGTTCTGGAGCATGCGAAAGGGCGCTTCGGTCTGCCAGCTGCGGCAGTTGAGACCGGGGCCGGTCGGGCTCTTCACCTCGCGCGCGTTCTTCAGAATGCGGGTCATTTCAATTCTCCAAGAGCAGCGGTGGCGGCGGCAAGGCAATCGCCCAGAATCGCGCGCAGCACAGCAGTCTTGCGGGGACAGAGCGCGAAGGGAGGAGCCTCGCGTTCAAGATAGGCGCGCTGCGCGATCTCCATCTGGAAGGCGTTCACGCCGGTGTCGGGGTGGCCATAATGCCGCGTGGTCCAGCCGCCCTTGAAACGGCCGTTGAGCACCGAGGTGAAGCCTTCGGCGCGCGCGCAGACATCTGCGATTGCCCGCTCGATCGCAAGCGCGCACGAAGCCCCGCCATTGGTGCCGATATTGAGATCGGGCAGAGTGCCTTCGAACAGGAACGGGATTTGCGAACGGATCGAGTGGCAATCATAGAGCAGTACATGGCCATGCAGCGCGCGCAGCCGCGCAATCTCCCCCTCGATCGCAGCGTGATAGGCCTGGTGGAAGAGGCTGAGCCGGTGCGCGATCCCCACCTCGTTGGGGGGCACGCGCCAGATCGGGCGGCCATCGAAATCGCTCATCGGCACCAGCCCGGTGGTGTTCTGCCCCGGATAGAGCGAGGCGCCGTCGGGCGGGCGGTTGGCGTCGATCACATAGCGGCTGAAATTGGCGCGCACGATTGTCGCATCGTCTGCCAGCCCATCGTAAAGCTCAGACACATGCCAGTCGGTATCTATCAGTCCGCGCGCATCCTCGTTCAGCGCAGCGCGCACCTCGTCCGGAAGCCAGGTCCCAGAATGCGGCTGACTGAGGATCAACGGCGATGAGCCGGGAACGACCGTGACGGGCGTCATGCCAGCGCTTCGCCAATCGAGCATTGCTCAACACCCTCTGCCAGCGGAGCCGCAGCCAGCAGCGCGGCCATCACGGCAATATCGCCGTCGAGCTGCCGGTCCTCATGCAAGCTCGGGCAGACCGCGCGAATTCGCGCAATCGCGCCCTTCAACGCCGCGCTGGTTTCAAGCGGTGCCCGATATTCGATTCCTTGTGCAGCGACCATCGCTTCGATCCCCAGGATGCCGGCCAGGTTTTCGTTCATGTCCCGCAGCCGCCGCGCCGCGTGGCACGCCATCGAGACGTGATCTTCCTGATTGGCCGAAGTCGGCGTCGAATCGACGGTACGCGGGTTGGCCAGCGACCGGTTCTCGCTCATCAGCGCTGCCGAGGTGACTTCGGCGATCATCAGCCCCGATTGCAGGCCGGGATCTGCGGAGAGGAATGCGGGCAGGCCGAAGCTGAGCGCAGGATCGACCAGCAGCGCCACGCGTCGCTGGGCGATGCTGCCCACTTCCGCCAACGCCAGCGCGATCGCGTCGGCTGCAAGGCCGACGGGTTCGGCATGGAAATTGCCCCCGGAAACCACGTCGCCATCACCAAGCACCAGCGGATTGTCGGTCGCAGCGTTGGCCTCGACCAACAGAACCTGCCCCGCGTGACGCAGCTGGTCGAGGCAGGCGCCGATCACCTGCGGGGCGCAGCGCAGACAATAGGGGTCCTGCACGCGCAGATCGTCCTCACGGTGACTTTCGCGGATTTGCGAACCTTCGAGCAGGGCGCGGATCGTGCGCGCCGCATCGATCTGGCCGCGATGGCCGCGCAGGTCGTGGATTTCCGCGCGCAGCGGCGCGGTTGATCCCATCGCCGCGTCGAGCGAAAGCGCGGTCGTGACCAGCGAGTTCACCGCCAGCCGCCAACTGTCGAACAGCGCGGCCAGCGCCAGCGCGGTCGAAACCTGCGTGCCGTTGAGCAGCGCCAGCCCTTCCTTGGCCGCGAGCTCCATCGGCTCAAGCCCGGCCATTTTTAGCGCTTCGATCGCGGGCATTCGCTCGCCCCGGACAAATGCCTCGCCCTCGCCGATCAGCACCGCCGCGACATGCGCCAGCGGCGCGAGATCGCCCGATGCCCCGACCGAGCCTTTCTCGGGCACCACGGGGATCACGTCACGCGCGACCAATAGCTGAAGCCGCTCGATCACCACCGGCCTCACCCCCGATGCGCCGCGCCCCAGCGAAATGCATTTGAGCGCAATGACGAGGCGCACGATCTGCGGTGCGAGCGGCTTGCCAAAGCCGGCACCGTGCGACAGTACCAGATTGCGCTGGAGCGCCACCAGATCGGTATCGGCAATGCGCACGCTGGCAAGCTTGCCAAAGCCGGTGTTGACCCCATAGATCGTCGCGCCGCCCTCGATTGCCTGCCCCAGTCGCGCGGCAGAATGCTCCACCGCGCGCATGGCATCCGGCGCGATGTGAAAGGGCGAAGCGCTGCGATAGAGCGACTCAAGCTGCGCCATGCCGACTGCGCCGGGGGCAAGTTCAACGCTCATGGTATTCTCCATCGCCGATGCGCGCACGCAGCAGATTGCCGCCGATCCAGTAGCTGAGGAAATCGGGGTGCGGAACATTCCACACTGCCAGATCGGCGCGCTTGCCCGGTTCGATCGTGCCGCAATCATCGCTCCGCCCCAGCGCCGCAGCGGCGTTGCGCGTGGTCCCCGCCAACGCCTCCTCAGGGGTCAAACGAAACAGGGTGCAAGCCATGTTCATAGCCAGCCGCAGCGAAGACAGCGGCGATGATCCGGGGTTGCAGTCGGTCGCCACAGCCATCGCCACGCCGTTCACCCGCATCGCCTCGATTGGCGGTAACTGCGTTTCGCGTAAGGCATAGTACGCCCCCGGCAGCATGACCGCGACAAGGCCCGCCTCTGCAAGGCGCGGCACGTCCTCTTCGGCCAGATATTCGAGATGATCGGCCGACAGCGCGCCGAATTCCGCCGCCAGCACCGCACCCTTGAGATCGCTCAACTGCTCGGCATGAAGCTTGACCGGAATTCCCAGCGCGGTTGCCTTTACGAACAGGCGGGCAATCTGCGCACGGTTAAACCCGATCCCCTCGCAGAAGCCGTCGACCGCATCGACCAGCCCTGCGGCATGCGCCTGCTCCATCCCGGCAATCGCAACTTCATCGATATAGCGGTCGGCCGCGCCGGTGTATTCGGGCGGCAGAGCGTGCGCGGCGAGCCAGCTGGTGCAGATGCGCACAGGCCGATGCCGCTCGATCTTGCGGGCGATGCGCAGCATCCGCATCTCGTGTTCGATGGTGAGGCCATAGCCCGACTTGACCTCGATCACGGCGACCCCATCGGCCATCAGATCATCAACGCGGCGCAGGGCGGATTGCAACAACTCGTCATCACTCGCCGCGCGCGTGGCGGCAACGGTTGACATTATGCCCCCGCCCGAACGCGCGATCTCCTCGTAGCTCGCCCCGCCCAGTCGCATCGCGAATTCGTTGCTGCGATCGCCCCCGAACACCAGATGCGTATGGCAATCGATCAGCGCTGGGGTGACGAGCGCGCCGCCCAGATCCTGCCGCGGCCAATCCAAATAAGCTTGCGGCAGATCCGGCGCAGGGCCGGCCCAGGCAATCAGGCCATCTTGCACGGCGAGCGCGGCATCGCTGACCAGACCGTAAGGCCCATTGCCAGCGACCATCGTCGCCGCCGTGAACCCGCGATAGACCTTGCCTGAAACTGGGGCCGACATGGACTTGCCTTCGCCTGCGAAACATGATTATGTATGCACATATTACCTTGAGGCGCAAGGCGAAATGGCAGGCACAATCTCCGCCCGGCGAATTCTGACCCCGGATGGCTGGATCAGCGATGGCGTTGTCCGGTTCGACGCGGCAGGGCTGATCCATGAAGTTTCGCATGAGGGATTCGACGCGGCGAGTGCAGTCGGCACGTTGCTTCCCGGAGTAGCCAATGTCCACACGCACAGCTTCCAGCGCGCGATGGCGGGGCTCGCGGAAAGTCGCGGACCGCAAGATTCGGACGATTTCTGGACCTGGCGCAAGGTCATGTACCGCTTTCTCGAGCTGCTCACCCCCGATGATATCGAGGCGATAGCCGCGCACGTGCAGATGGATATGGCGCTGGCCGGATTTACCGCATCGGCAGAGTTCCACTATCTGCACCACCAGCCCGGTGGCTTGCCCTATGCCGACCCTGCCGAGATAGCACAGCGCATTCTTGCCGCGAGCGAGGCCAGCGGCATCGGGCTGACACTGCTGCCGGTGCTCTACAGCCATGGCGGGCTTGACCGCCGCGCGCTTCAAGGTGGGCAATTGCGCTTCGGCTGCGACATTGACCGGTTCGAGGCGCTTTACGCACGGACAGGCGGCTCCACATCGGCAATGCCCGCCGATTTCCGCCTCGGCATTGCCCCGCATTCGCTACGCGCGGTTGATCGGCAAGGGCTCGATGCCTGCCAGGCGCTTTGTCCGCAGGGGCCGATCCACATTCACGCCGCCGAACAGACCGGCGAGGTTGCGGAGGTGGAGGCACATCTTGGCGCGCGCCCGGTTCAATGGCTCCTGGACAATTGCCCGGTCGATGAACGCTGGTGCCTGATCCATGCGACGCACATCAACCAGAGCGAAATCGCCGGACTTGCCGCCTCGGGCGCGGTGGCGGGCCTGTGCCCGACGACCGAGGCCAATCTGGGCGACGGTGTCTTCCCGGCAGTCGAATACCTCGGAGAAGGCGGGCGTTTCGGTATCGGATCGGATTCGAACATTCGCATTTCGCTGGCCGAAGAGCTGCGCATGCTCGAACTCTCGCAGCGGCTCCAGCATCGCCAGCGTGCCTTGCTGACCAGCGCCGAGGAGCCATCGAACGGCCGGTTCCTCTTTGAGAGGGCAACGCGGGGTGGTGCCGCGGCAATCGGGCGCAATGCCGGGGCGATCGAACCCGGGCGGCTGGCCGATCTGGTGGTGCTGCGCGATGATTTGCCGCTGCTCGACTGGGACGATCCCGATCATCGCATCGATAGCTGGATATTCGGGATCGAGGGCAATGCGGTCAGCCACGTCTGGTCGGCAGGAAGGCACATCGTTGCGCAGGGCGAGCACGTCCGCAGCGACGCGATCCGCCGGCGTTTTGCCGCGACGATGAAGCGTCTCAAGGCGGCGTTATGAACGTCGCGACGCAAGCCACAACACACCACGGCATTCGCGAGGCAATCCGCGCACGGATCGTCGCTGGCGAATGGGAATTGGGCGAGCTGATCCCCGGCGAGGCCGATTTTGCCGCACAATATGCCTGCGCGCGCACCACGGTGAACCGCGCGCTGCAAGCGCTGGCGCGCGAGGGAATCGTCGAGCGCAAACGCAAGGGCGGAACGCGGGTGCGCCCGCTGCCATTGCCGCAGGCGCTGCTGCGCATTCCGATCATCCGCGCAGAGGTCGAGGCCATGGGCCAAACCTATGACCACCGGATCATGCGGCGCGAGCGGAGCATCGCACCGGGCGAAGTGGCAAAAAGGATGCAACTGGCCCAAAACCACGAGCTGATCCATCTCGAAACGCTCCACCTTGCCGACGGTCACCCGTTCGCGTTCGAGCGGCGCTGGGTCAATCCGGCCACAGTGCCGGAGTTCGAGGGCGCCGACCTGACTGCAATCAGCGCCAACGAATGGCTGATCCGTACGGTGCCGTTTTCACGCGGGGAGGCGAGCCTTTCGGCGGTTTCGGCAGATGCAGACTTGGCGCGCGCCTTGGAAGTGGCGCAGGGTGCGGCGCTGTTCACCCTTGAACGCGCCACCTGGTTCGACGCGCAGTCGGTCACCTTCACACGGCTGCATTACCATCAGGGTTATCGGCTGAACTTCGAGCTGTGAGGCAAGCTAAACCACGATATCCTCAGGCCGGTTGATATTGCCAAGGCCCGGATCAATGTTGACCAGACGCGCATTCACCCTGTCGGCGAACCGGTAAATCGCGCAAGCTCCTTCGGCGAGCAGCAGGTCGAGCGCCGGGGCCAGGTTGGCTGGCCACAGGCCCACCACCGGCTGATCTGCGATGATTGCCGCCCCCTCGCCTGCAAGCCGCGCGAGCAGGTCCGGCGGAATGTCGGGGATGTCGCAGGCTGCTGCCAGCACCGAATCGAAGCCATTTTCACGCGCATGGTGGAGCGCAGCATTGAGGCCGCCCAAGGGACCTAGGCCCGCCGCTGGCCGGTCGGGAAGCGAGATAAAGCCCGGCTCCTCACGCCCGCACACCACCAGCGCCTCGCATTGCGGGCCAATCGCACCGGCGACGCGGTCGATCAGCCGTTCACCCCGCCACAGCGCGTGCGCCTTGTCGCTGCCGAAACGCTGCGACTTTCCGCCGGCCAGAATCGCGCCCAATATCCGCAAATCGCGTTCTCCTTGGCTCAGAGCGGCCTGAAGCGAAGCTTGAGCCCGTCCCTCGGCTTGGGAATCGGCCACGGCTGCCAGCTGGGTTCATACCCCGGCTCGATCTCGATTGTGTAGCGTTGCAGCAGCTGGCTCAGCAAGATCTTGACCTGCATATGCGCGAAATGCAGCCCCAGGCACATATGCGCGCCGCCGCCAAACGGCACCCAGGCGTATTTGTGCCGGTCGCGCAACTTGTCGGGCGTGAATCGCATCGGATCGAAACGCTCAGGATCGTCCCAGTATTCGGGCGAATGGTGGACGTAGTGGACGTTGATCCCCACCATTGCGCCCGCCGGAATCCTGTAGCCGCCATAGTCGAAGCTCTTGAGCGCGCGGCGCGGCATCGATGGCACCGGCGGGATCATCCGCAGCGCTTCCTTGAACGCCATTTCGGTCAGCTCGAGTTTGCCGAGATCGTCAAAATCGAGCGGTCGCGGATTGCCCGAGGCATCGGGTCCACCGGTCACCGAGATCACTTCCTGACGCAATTTGTCCTGCCACTCGGGGTTCCTGGCCAGCAGCCAGACCAGCGAGGTCGCGCTCGATGTAATCGTGTCATGCGCGGCCATCATCAGGAAGTTCATGTGATCGACCACTTCGTCGACCGGCAGCAGCGATCCGTCCTCGCGTGTGGCGGTGGCGAACTGGCTGAACATGTCCTGCCCGCCGCCCTCGGCCCGGCGGCGCTCGGTCTCGCGGGTGAAGAAATCGAC
>PNJY01000077.1 GCA_013822125.1 Erythrobacter sp.
CCCCCGGCCTCATGGCCTTGCTTGGGCAAAGGGACGAAGCGGCATGAGCGGCGATATGCGCAAGGGCGCAAGCAGGCACTATATCCTGGCCGCGGGTGGAACCGGGGGGCACCTCATTCCCGCATATGCACTGGCGCATGAATTGCACCAACGCGGCCACCACGTTGCGCTGATAACCGACGAACGCGGTGCGATGTTGCCCGGCAGGCCCGATTTCCTGACCGCGCATGTCCTGCCCGCAGGCCGTTTCGGTCGCAACCCGTTCAAATGGATGCAAGGTGTCAGCGCTGTGCTTGAAGGGCGGCGGATGGCGCGGCGGTTGATGGATGCCTATCAACCCAGTGCGGTGGTGGGATTTGGCGGATATCCCTCGCTCCCCGCTATGCTGGCCTCCACCTCTGCGGGCGTTCCTACCGTCATCCATGAACAGAACGCCGTGCTGGGCCGGGTCAACCGCCTGCTTGCGGGCAGGGTCGAAGCTATTGCAACCGCTTACCCCGATATCGAGCGGCTCAAGACCAGGCACCTTACCAAGACGCACCTCGTTGGCAACCCGGTGCGTGCCGAGGTGCTGGCGCTGCGGAACCAGGATTTTCCCGCCTTCACCGAAAACGGCATCCTGCGCGTGTTGGTAACGGGTGGAAGCCAGGGCGCGCGCGTTCTCTCCGAGGTGGTGCCCGACGGGTTGGCGATGCTGCAACCCGCGCTGCGCCAGCGACTTCAGGTGACGCAGCAATGCCGCCCGGAGGATCTCGGGCGAGTGCGCGAACGCTATCGCAACCACGATATCCCCGCCGAACTCGGCACCTATTTCGAGGACATGGAGACGCGGCTGGCCGATTGCCACCTGTTCATCGGGCGCGCGGGCGCATCGACCATCGCCGAGCTGACGGCGGTGGGCCGCCCGGCCATCCTGATCCCGCTGCCGATCGCGACCGACGACCACCAGGCGGCGAACACGCGCGAAATGGTGCAGGCGGGCGGCGCGCGGATGATCCGGCAGGACCGCTTCGATGCCAAGGAACTGGCCAAACAGATACAGGCCATGGCGCAGGCACCGCATACGCTGGCCAATGCTGCGCATGGCGCCTGGAACTGTGGGCGGCCCAACGCCGTGCGCGATCTCGCCGATCTGGTCGAAAGTTTCGGCGGGGCGGAGATGATGGACGTGATCCGCGTCGGCGGTCAGACTCCCCGCGCCGCCGCACAAGCTGCCCCTGCAAACCACGGCGCCAGCAGGGACGCGCGCAAATGAGAGGCGTGGGCACCGATATCGGGACCATCCACTTCGTCGGCATCGGCGGTATCGGCATGTCGGGCATTGCCGAGGTGATGCACAATCTTGGCTATCAGGTGCAGGGCAGCGATATCGCCGAGAGCGCCAGCGTCGAACGGCTGCGCGCGCGCGGTATCCGTGTGTTCATCGGCCACACGCGCGAGAATGTTGAAGGCGTGGCGGTGGTAGTCACTTCCACTGCGGTCAAGCGGAGCAATCCCGAGGTCGCCTGTGCGCTCGAAAGCCGCATTCCGGTGGTGCGCCGCGCCGAGATGCTGGCCGAACTGATGCGCCTCAAATCGACCATCGCCATCGCCGGCACGCACGGCAAGACGACGACGACCAGCATGATAGCTGCGCTGCTCGATGCTGGCGGGATCGATCCCACAGTGATCAATGGCGGGATTATCGAGCAGTATGGCTCGAACGCGCGGCTGGGCGATTCGGACTGGATGGTGGTCGAGGCGGACGAGAGCGACGGCAGCTTCCTGCGGCTCGACGGCACGATCGCGGTCGTCACCAATATCGATCCCGAACACCTCGACCATTACGGTGATTTTGAAGGTGTGAAACGCGCCTTCGTCGAATTCATTCACAACGTACCCTTCTATGGCGCGGCGGTACTGTGCATCGACCATCCAGAGGTGCAGGCGGTGATCGGCCAGCTGCGCGACCGGCGCGTGATAACTTACGGCTTCTCGCTTCAGGCCGATATCTGCGGGGTCAACGTGCGCCCCGATGCGGGTGGAAACTGCTTCGACGTGGTGGTGCGCCAGCGCGGCGCGGAAGATCGCCGGATCGAGGGTGTGCGCCTGCCGATGCCGGGGCGGCACAATGTCCAGAACGCGCTCGCCGCGATTGCGGTGGCAATCGAGATGGGCTGCGACGACGATGTGATCCGCGATGGCTTTGCCCGCTTCGGCGGAGTGCGGCGGCGCTTTACCCGCGTGGGCGAGGTGGCCTGCGGCGGCGGCAATGCGGTGATCATCGACGATTATGCGCACCACCCGGTGGAAATCCGCGCGGTGCTGGCCGCAGCTCGCGAGGCGACAGCTGCAAGCGGCGGGCGCGTGATCGCAGTGGCACAGCCGCATCGCTATTCGCGGCTGGGCGATCTGATGGCGGATTTCCAGACGTGCTTCAACGATGCCGATCAGGTCTATGTCGCGCCGGTCTACGCCGCAGGCGAGGAGCCGGTCGATGGCGTCGATTCAGATGCGCTGGTGGCGGGGATCAAGTCACGCGGGCATCGCTTTGCGCAAGCTGTGACCGATCAGAACGATCTGGCCGGGCGGCTGGCGGGCGATCTGTCTGCGGGCGATCACATTGTATGCCTTGGCGCGGGCGACATCACCAAATGGGCGGCAGGCCTGGCGGCAGCGGTTGGCGAACGGCGGGGGCGGCGATGATCGATACACTCCCCAAAGTGCGCGGCCGCCTGACGCGCGATGCGCCGCTCGCCCCGCTGGTGTGGTTCAAGAGCGGCGGCGCGGCGGACTGGCTGTTCGAACCTGCCGATGCCGACGATTTGCGTGATTTTCTCTGCGCACTCGATCCCGAAGTGCCGGTGATGGCACTTGGCTTGGGGTCGAACATGATCGTGCGCGATGGCGGCGTGCCGGGCGTGGTGGTGCGGCTGGGCAAGGCCTTTGCGAAGGTTGCCCGGTCCGCAAACCTGACGCTCGATTGCGGGGCCGGGGCCAGCGGCATTCTGGTCTCTTCGACCGCGCGCGACAACGGCATCGCGGGTCTTGAATTCCTGCGCTCGATCCCCGGCACTGTCGGCGGGTTCGTGCGCATGAACGGCGGTGCCTATGGCAGCGAGGTCAAGGACGTTCTCGTCGATTGCGACGTGGTGCTGCGCGACGGATCGCTGCGTAAGTTGTCGGTAGAAGACCTGCATTACTCCTACCGTCATTCCGAACTGCCCGATGGAGCGATCGTGGTAGGGGCGCGGTTCAGGGGGCGGCCGGGCAAGCCGGAGGACATTCAGACCGAGATGGACCGCATCGCCGCAAGCCGCGAGCAATCGCAGCCGCTGCGCAGCAAGACCGGCGGTTCGACCTTCAAGAACCCGCCACCTGAAATTTCGGGGGGCCACAAGGCCTGGCAGCTGGTCGATGCGGCGGGCTGCCGGGGGCTCAAGATAGGCGGCGCGCAGGTGAGCGAAAAGCACACCAATTTCCTCATCAATACCGGCGATGCCAGCAGCGCCGATATCGAGGCACTGGGCGAGGAAGTGCGGCGCCGCGTGCGCGAGAATTCGGGAATTGAACTGGAATGGGAAATCGAGCGGATGGGGCGGGCATGAGCGGTACCGGAAAACCCCACGTCGCAGTCCTGATGGGCGGCTGGGCCAACGAACGCGAAGTCTCGCTGATGAGCGGCAAGGGCGTGGCCGATGCGCTCGAAAGCCGTGGCTATCGCGTGACCCGGATCGACATGGACCGCAGCGTTGCCGCGCGCATTGCCGAAGCCGCGCCCGACGTGGTGTTCAACGCGCTCCACGGCGTGCCGGGCGAAGATGGCACAGTGCAGGGCATGCTCGATCTGATGGGCGTTCCCTATACCCATTCGGGCCTCGCCACCTCGGTCATCGCGATCGACAAGCAGCTGACCAAGCAGGCGCTGGTGCCGCATGGGATTCCCATGCCGGGCGGACGGATCGTCCATAGCGAAGACCTTTATGCGAAAGACCCGCTGCCGCGCCCCTATGTGCTCAAGCCGGTCAACGAAGGTTCGTCGGTGGGTGTCGCGATCGTCACCGATGAAAGCAACTACGGCAATCCGATAAGGCGCGATGTTGCCGGGCCGTGGCATGAATTCGGCGAACTGCTGGCCGAACCGTTCATTCGCGGGCGCGAGCTCACCACTGCGGTGATCGACGGCCCCGATGGTCCGCGTGCGCTCGGCGTTACCGAACTCAAGCCGAAGTCGGGCTTCTACGATTATGATGCCAAATATACCGAAGGGCTGACCGAACACGTATGCCCCGCACAGATACCGGCCGAGATCGCCGCCTTGTGCTGCGATTATGCGGTGCGTGCGCACAGGATTCTGGGGTGCAAGGGGTGCAGCCGGACCGATTTCCGCTGGGACGACGAGCAGGGCGAGGCGGGCCTGTTCGTGCTCGAGACCAATACGCAGCCGGGGATGACGCCGCTAAGCCTGGTGCCGGAGCAAGCGCGCCATGCGGGCATGAGCTATGCCGATCTGGTCGAGGCGATCGTGGCTGAGGCGCTGGACCGTGCGCACGGCGGCGGGGCGGCAGGGGGCATCGATGGCAGTCGTTAAGCGATCCGCGGTCGGCTTGCGGCGCGCGACAAGGTCGAGCAACCGCGCCACCCAGGCGCGGCGGGCAAGGGCGCGCACGGGCCGGATCGTCGATGCGCTGATGGGACTTTTGCCCTTTACCGAGGAACAGTTGCACCGGATTTTCCTGTTCATCATTCTCGGCGTGGTTGCGGCAGCGGCATGGTTCATTGCCAGCATTACCGGCTTTTTTGCGTTTGCCGGGGCGCATGTGGCGGCGATTGCAGTCGATGCAGGGTTTGCTGTGCGCAACGTCAGCGTGACCGGCACCGAACGCATGAACGAACAGCGCGTCTATGAGCGTGTGCTGAGGCAGCGCGACATGCCGATGCCGCGCGTCGATCTGGCGGCAATCCGCAGCGAACTGATGGAACTTCCATGGGTCAAGGACGCACGCGTCTCGCGCCAGTTGCCGGATCGGCTGGTGGTCGACATCGTCGAACGGCAGCCGCACGCGGTGCTGGTAAAACCCGACCGGATGGTGTTGATCGATCGCGATGGCGTGGAGCTTGAGCCCGTTTCCGCCAGTGCCTCCGCCGAGCGGCTGCTGATTTCCGGCCCCGGCGCGGGGCGGCAGGTCAATGCGCTCGAACGTCTGTTCGATGCCGCCCCTGCCCTGCGTCAGCATGTCCAGGCAGCCGAATGGGTCGGTAATCGCCGCTGGAACCTGACCTTCAGGACCGGACAGGTGCTTGCGCTGCCGGAGGGAGACGAGGAATCGGCCTCCGCACTCATTTCGTTCGCCCGGCTTGATGGGCAGAACCGGTTGCTGGGCGGCAAGGTCGAAACCTTCGACATGCGTGCGCCGCCGCGGATCTATATGCGTATTCCCGGGCGTTCCGAGCAGACTGTCGTCACGGAGGAGCCCGGCTGATGGCGCAACCCAGGTTCACCAAGGTATTCGGCGCGGTCAATCCGGGATCGTTCCGGATTTCGGCCATGATCATGGGGTTAACCGAAGCTGGCGAGCTTCAGGTCATGGGATCAGGGCACCGTGCCAGCCAGGGCATCAAGCGCGGCTATGTCACCGATATGGCCGCCGCGACCTACGCCATCCGCGATGCGGTGGAACGCGCCGAGAAGAATGCCGGGACGAGTATCCAGAGCGTGTGGGTCGGCTGCGCCGGGGCAGGGCTGGCGAGCCGGGTATCGAAGGTCGAGATCGACATTGGCGGGCGGCGCGTCGAGGAGGAAGACGTCCAGGCCCTGCTGCTGGCGGCGCGCGATGCGATCCAGCCCGATGGCAGAATGGTGCTGCATGCCCAACCGGCCCATTATACGCTCGACGGTGCACACGGCGTTGCCAATCCGCGAGGCCTGCATGCAGAGCGGCTGGGGGTGGACATCCACATCACGTTGGCCGACGGGGCTCCGGTGCGCAATTTGACCGAGGCGGTGCAGAATGCGCATCTCGATGTCGAGGCCGTGGTGGCGGCTCCGCTTGCCGCCGGATATGCCTGCCTCACCGACGAAGAACGCGATCTGGGCGTCGCGTTAGTCGAGATTGGCGCCGATGTGACCAATGTTGCGGTTCATGCGGGCGGAATGTTGCTGGGACTTTCCGCGTTGCCGTTCGGATCTTCGGACATCACCGATGCAATCGCATCGGCGTTCGGCACGCGCCGGTTCGAGGCGGAGCGGCTCAAATGCGTTTCGGGTTCGGCCATGGCGAGCCCTGCCGATCACCGCGAAATGGTCCTGATCGCGCCGCCGTCGGATGAAGGCGCGGCGCAGGGCAAGGCGGCGGATCGCAGCGTTGCCCGTGCCGAACTGGTTTCGATCGTCACGCAGAACCTCGCCTTGCTCACGCGAGAGATAGGCCGGGCGCTCAAGGACATGGGCTTTACCGGGCCACACGGCGGACAGATTGTGCTGACAGGTGGCGGGGCGGAACTGGCAGGGATAGCCGACTACGCGCAAGGGGCGCTTGGCCGACCGTGCCGGATCGGTCGGCCGCTGGCGCTGCGCGGCCTGCCCGAAGCGCATGCTACACCAGGTTTTTCAACGCTGGCCGGACTTTGCCTCTATGCTGCGGACGATCCGGTGGACATCCGCACGATCGGGCAGGGCTACCAGATTTCGTCACGTTATGGGGCACCCAGGAGCGTCTCGCGACTCCTGAATGCACTCAAGGAGTATTTTTAAGGGCTTGTGAATGGCCATGCAGTATCGTCGGTCACTGTGGATAAGGGGAAACCCACTATCTACGGCAATTCTTGTTTGTGCCACATTCGGACAGTGCATTCAGGTGAGGCTGACCGCCTTACGGAGGAAGACAGGATGAGTATCAATATCGGACCTGCGTCAAAGGAGGACCTTCGTCCCAAGATCACCGTGATCGGGGTCGGCGGCGCCGGAGGCAATGCCATCGCCAACATGATCGCGGCCGAGATCGAGGGGGTGGACTTCATCGTCGCCAATACCGATGCCCAGGCATTGAGCCTGTCTGCTGCCGAAAAGCGTATCCAGCTGGGCCCGCACATCACCGGCGGATTGGGCGCGGGTGCCCGCCCTGAAGTGGGCAGGGCGGCCGCGGAAGAAACCGTGAGCGAGATTGAGGACGCACTGGAAGGCGTCAACATGGTGTTCATCGCCGCCGGCATGGGCGGGGGCACGGGCACTGGCGCGGCGTCGGTGATTGCCGAGGCAGCGCGGCGCAAGGGAGTGTTGACCGTTGGCGTTGTGACCAAGCCGTTCATGTTCGAGGGTGCGCGCCGGATGCGCGCCGCCGACTCGGGCATCCAGGAACTGCAGAGCCACGTCGATACGCTGATCGTAATTCCCAACCAGAACCTGTTCCTGGTCGCCAAGCCGGAAACGACCTTCAAGGAAGCCTTCCAGCTGGCCGACGAGGTCCTACAGCAGGGCGTTCGCTCGATCACCGATCTGATGGTCATGCCAGGTCTGATCAACCTCGATTTTGCCGATGTCCGCTCGGTGATGAGCGAAATGGGAAAGGCGATGATGGGCACGGGCGAGGGCGAGGGCGAAAACCGCGCGCTCGAAGCGGCGCAGCGGGCGATCGCAAATCCGTTGCTCGACGGCGTCAGCATGCAGGGCGCCAAGGGCGTGATCATCTCGATCATCGGCGGTGAAGACATGAGGCTGCTGGAAGTCGACGAAGCGGCCAACCATATCCGCGAACTGGTGGACGAGGACGCCAACATCATCTGGGGATCGGCATTCAATCCGGACCTTCAGGGCAGGATCCGCGTTTCGGTGGTTGCAACCGGGATCGATCAGGGCGCGGTGCATCATTCCAGCGAACCTGCGCCCTTTTCGCTGGGCAGCACGCGTCCGCCCAAGCGCCCGGTGCTGGAGCTTTCAACCGACGAGACGCAGGGCGATCCCTTCGATCTGTCGAGCGATGATCAATTCGAGGAGATGCCGACCTATGGTCGCCGCGTCGAAAGCCAATCCTTAGGCGGCTTTACCGAAGAGGACGATGCGATCGAATCCGCGCCGACCGCTCAGGAATTCCCGAGCGAGGCAGGTGAGCCCTTCGACCTTTCGGGCATGCAAGCCTTCGAGGACGATGCCGAATATGGCGAAGAGGATAGCGACGAAGGCATCGTCGATCCTTTGGCCGGGCTTAGGGATGATGAAGGCGAATATGTCGGCGGCGCTTCCGGAATGGGAGGGGCAACCCGATTTGGCCAGCGAGATGCTGGCGGATACGGAGAGCCAGAGGACGAGGACGAACCGCTCGACCTGTCGAATGACATGACCGAACCGTCTATATCGGCCGACGAGGGCCTAGGCGACGCGTCTGCCGAGTTTGTTCCACCGGCTCCCGGTGAAGGACGACGGCGGCAGATTCTGGGCGGCGGCTCCGGCGGCGGTGGTGGCGGTGATACCGGCGGCGGGGGCTCTCCTGTCGGCGGCAACACGTTGTTCGAACGCATGGCCAGCCTTTCGCGCGGCGGCGGCAGCGCCAGCGACGATAATGACGAAGAGGACGATGACAATGACGAGGGCGGCTCGTCGCTGAGCATTCCACGTTTCCTCGGACGCCAGAACAACCAGTAGAACGCGCGCAGGGCACGCGGCATCGCACGGAGCTGTGCGCGCTTCATCTGCCTGTCATATGGGGGGCGCTATCGAATCGCCTCTCATGCCCCATCAACGCGCAACCCATTCGCCCCTGCGGCCTGCACACCCTCCGTCGCGGTCGCTTGCGGCGCTGGGTCTTGCGTTGGCGACGATGGGTTTCTCTTGGTTGGCGGCGGCTCCCGCTGCCGCGCAGGCAGTGGTCAGCCGCGAGGTGATCCAGCCGACCGGATCGGCTGATGTCGAACGGCTCAACGCTGCGCTCCTGCGCCTTGCGGCAAATCCTGGCGATACTTCGGCCCTGGTCGAAGCGGGCCACGCTGCACTGCAACTGAACGACCTTGAAGCCGCGATCGGCTTTTTCAGCCGCGCGCAGGATCTGGCACCGGGCAATGCGCAGGCCAAATTGGGCATGGCGGCAGCGCAGGTCCGCTCGCAGCAACCAGGCGAGGCATTGCGGCTGTTTGCCGAGGCACAGCAGGCAGGCGCGGCCATAGGCGCGGTCGCGGCCGATCGCGGCCTTGCTTACGATCTTGTCGGCAATAACGCCGCGGCCCAGGCGGACTATCGCCTTGCGTTGTCGAGGCAGCACGATGATGAGGTTGCCCGGCGGCTGGCAATCAGCCTGGCGATTTCGGGCGACCGCGCCGGGTTCGAGGCGACCCTGCTGCCCATGCTCGAGCGTCAAGACTTCGCCGCATATCGTGCCCGCGCCTTCGGCCTCGCGATCCTGGGTGACGAGGCAGAGGCGGCCAAAATCGCAGCGGCGGTAATGCCGCCCGACCTGGCCGGCCGGCTCGCTCCCTATCTTTCATATATGAGGCATCTCACCAAGGCCCAGCAGGCGGCTGCGGCGAACCTTGGGGTCTTTCCGCGTGCGGCGCAGATCGGGCGCGACGATCCCCGCATCGCTCAGACGGCGCAGGGGGGTGTGGCTGCGACGCGAGCCGACAGCCGCCTTGTCCCCGCGGGCGAGCCACTGGGCGGGTCTTCATCCGGCCAACGCAGCGGACGTGCGGACCAGACCGCCCTCACCGCGCAGTCAGAGACCCAGCAACCGGCATCGCCGCCAGGCCGCCCTTCGGTTTCCAGTGTGTTCGGTTCGCTCGCCGAGCCTGCGAACAAGTCGCCATCGGTAGCCTCTGGCGCGGTCGATGTCAGCGCAATCGAAGCGCCGCGCGAAATCGTTCCCAAACCCGTTCAGCATCCGAGCCGTATCTGGGTACAGGTGGCGACAGGTGTCGATCTCAAGGCGCTTGCGTTCGATTGGCGGCGCATGGCGCGCAAGTATCCCGATCAGCTCGGCAAGTTCGATCCGCACGTCGTGAAATGGGGACAGGCGAACCGCCTGCTGGCCGGGCCGATCGCTTCGCCCGGCGATGCAAGGGCGCTGGTCAATGCGCTCAAGGCACAAGGTTTGGACAGCTTTGTCTACACCAGCCCGGATGGCCAGGAAATATCTGAAATAAAATAGAATTAATGTTTTGCGGCGAAGCTTTTGCACAGGCTTTGAACAGGCGAAATCAGTTCTCCCCAGCGATCGGCGGCATTCGCATTGCCATTGGCCCTGATCACAAGGCATCCATCGGGCCAATGGACAACACAGGCCGCAAACGATGAGACCGCGCGAGCAGGAATACACCGCCGAGGACGATGCGGCACCCGTCGACATGCTGTCTGCATTGTTCGAGGCGCGCGGCTGGCCGTTCGAAATCATTTCGGAAGACGAGTTAACCTGCGAAGTGCAGGGCAGTTGGGCCAAATACCAGCTGCGCGGCATCTGGAGGGCCGAGGACAACGTGCTGCAGATGCTGTGCCTGCCTGACATTCGCGTTGCCGGCGAAAAGCTGGTCGCCGCTTACGAACTGCTGACCATGGTCAACGAACAGATGTGGCTGGGCCATTTCGATATCTGGTCGAATGGTAGCGTGCTGCTCTATCGGCATGGTGCGCTTCTGGGTGACGACGGGTTGCTCAGTATCGGCCAGGCGCAGGCACTGGTCGAAATCGCGATCGACGAATGCGACCGGTTCTATCCGGCGTTCCAGTTCGTACTCTGGGGTGACAAGAGCCCGCGCGCGGCGCTTGACGCGGCGCTTGTCGATGCTGCAGGGGAGGCCTAATCCCGGTGCGGTAGACCTTGCCGGAACGGGAAACATGGCCAGCTTCGAGAAAATCCTGATCATAGGGTGCGGCAACATGGGCGGCGCGATGCTGGCCGGATGGCTGGCGTCGGGGCTGGCGCCAGATCGGTTTGCCGTGCTCGATCCGGTGCTCGATGCGGCTCCCCAAGGCGTGCAGCTTCACCGCGAACCACCAGCGCAAAGCTATCACGATGCAGTATTGCTCGGATTCAAGCCGCAGCAGCTCAGGCAGCTTGGCCCCGCGCTGCAACCGCTTGCCGGTGCAGGCGTGACCCTGTTTTCGCTGCTGGCAGGCGTGACGGTGAGCGATCTTGAGGCGGCGTTTCCCGCGGCCGCTGCGCATGTCCGGGTCATGCCGAACCTCGCTGCCCGGATCGGCAAGTCGCCGGTGATCCTGTCCGGAAGTGGGCTTGCCGCAGGTGCACAGGCTGATGCGCTGGCGCTGTTCGATCGCCTCGGATCGGCACATTGGCTCGATGGCGAAGAGCAGTTCGATCTGGTCACCGCGCTCGCCGGATCGGGTCCGGGCTTCGTCTATCGCTTCATCGATGCGCTGTCCGCAGCAGCGCAAGATCTAGGGCTTGCCGCCGAAATGGCTGACCAATTGGCATTGGTCACGGTTGAGGGCGCGGCCAGCCTCGCCGCATCGGGCGACGTGCCACCGGGCGTGCTGGCCGACCGCGTGGCCAGCCCGGGCGGGATGACGCGCGAAGGGTTGAATGTGCTCGACCAGGACAACGCCCTGAAAAACCTTTTGAAAGAGACGTTGCGGGCGACGCGCGACCGCGGGGCAGACCTTGCCCGGATTGCCCGCGAGCAGGATTGACAGTTGCATGCTTTGCAATCCGGTTTCGCTTGAATTTCGTGCGGGGAACCCCGATATTGCGGGCGATGGGTGCGCTTGAAGCGCCCGCTAT
>PNJY01000078.1 GCA_013822125.1 Erythrobacter sp.
GCGATGGTGCCGCGTGATCAGCAGCCTGCTCCCCCGCGGCCTGCCGCCCCGCAGTTTGTTGGGCCAGGTGATGCTGGCGCTGGCGATCGGCCTGATCGCCGGGCAGGCGATCTCCGCGGTGCTGCTCTACCGTGCCGCCGAGCAACGGCGCGAGACCGCGCTGGTCAATGCCATCGCGCTGAAACTTGTGATGTCCGAACACCACGAGGCGATGGAAACGCCCGACCGGCAAGGCCGCGCCCTGATGCGAGAAGCGCGCCAGGCCAATCGCCTGGCAGACCCGCGGCTCGATCCCGAGGTCAGGATGCGGATCGAGGAAACCGGGCGCAATCCGCTGCGCTATGGCGAGGAGCGCATCGCACACTTTGAGCGCGATTTGCGCGAGGTGCTCGAAACGCAGGGCATCCTCCCGCATGAAATTGTGGTTACCGAGCGTCTCGCGCGTGATGATCGCTACATTGCGTCGCGGCCCAGGTTACGGGCGCGGCTGGCGGAGGGTCGCTGGCGGGAACGGAAAATCATAGTCGCCGCGATCCAGAGCGAGGCGGGCGGCGGCTGGCAGGTGGTGCGCGTGCCGCATCCGCGCGCACCGGCGCGGATTTTCACCACCATTGCGCTGCAAACGCTGGTCACCTTCACGGTGCTGTTCCTGCTGCTGTTCCTGCTGCTGCGCCGGATCACCCGCCCGCTGGCGCAACTCACCGCCCGCGTTGATCGCTTTGCCCGCCAGCCGGGTGAAGCGATCGCCATGGAACCAAGCGGGCCGCAGGATATCCGCCTGCTGATCGAGGCGCATAACGCCATGGCCGCGCGGATCGGGGCGATGCTCAGCGAAAAGGACGTCATGCTGGGCGCGATCGGCCACGATCTCAAGACCCCGCTCGCCGCGTTGCGTGTGCGGATCGAAAGCGTCGAAGACCCCGATCAGCGTGCCCGCATGGCGCAGGGGATAGAGGATATCACCGCGACGCTCGACGATATCCTGTCGCTGGCGCGGGTCGGCCGTCCGAGCGACCGGCTTGAACCGACCGAGCTCACCGCGCTGGTGGCGGGCGTGGTCGATGAGTTCGAGGACATGGGCGAAGATGTGGTGCTGCGATCGAGCCGCAGGATCGCGCTGCCGCTGCGCAGCACCTGGATCAGGCGCGCGCTGCGCAATCTCATCGGCAATGCGCTGCGATATGGCCAGTGCGCGCGGGTGGACGTGGCGCAGGATGGCGATTTTGCCGTGGTCCGTATCGATGATGACGGCCCGGGAATACCCGATGAATTGATCGAAACCATGATGCAGCCGTTCCAGCGCGGCGAGACTTCGCGCAACCGCGCCACCGGCGGTGCAGGCCTCGGCCTCACACTGGCGCGCGCAATCGCGCAGCAGCACGGCGGGCGGCTGGCGCTCGCCAACCGCGCCGAAGGCGGACTGAGGGCGGAATTGTTCCTGCCAATCAACTGACAGATGAAACTCGCTGCTCTAGGCTGCGGCACGAATCAGGAGACAGTTCTTGCCGCACACTCTCTTTGCCGCCCCGCTTTCGCTCTATTCGGGCAAGGCCCGCGCCTATCTCGACTGGAAAGGGGTGGACTATGAGGAAGTGCTGTCCACGCCCGATGTCTATCGCGACGTGATCCTGCCCAATGTCGGCCGCCCGGTGATCCCGGTGCTGCGGACCGCGGACGGCGCGATCATCCAGGATACGACCTGCATCATCGATCATTTCGAGGTGCATGCGCCGGGCCCATCGGTCTATCCCGAAACTCCGCGCCAGCGTCTTGCTGCGCTGCTGATCGAATGTTTCGGCGACGAATGGCTGGTCATCCCGGCGATGCATTACCGGTGGCATTACAACGAGGAGTGGGTTTACGGCGAGTTCGGCAAGGTCGCACTGCCGGGTGGCACGCCTGAAGAGCAATATGCGGCAGGCAAGGCGCGCGCCGCCCCGTTTCGCGGATCGGTGCCGCTGCTGGGCATCACGCCCGAGACGATCCCTGCGATCGAGCGCAGCTACGAAGCGCTTCTGGCCGATCTCGACGAGCATTTCGCTGCCCACCCGTTCCTGTTCGGCAGCCGCCCCTCGATTGGCGACTATGGGCTGATCGGCCCCCTCTATGCGCATCTCTGGCGCGATCCGGCATCGCGCGAGATCATGGGACGGATTGCGCCGCGCGTGGCCGCATGGGTGCGGCGAATGGTCGATGTCGCAAGGCCGCAATCGGGTGAATTCCTGGCCGGCGATCAGGTGCCGCAAACGCTCGAACCCATACTGAAGCGCATGATGCGCGAGCAGGTCCCGCATCTCCAGACTGTCGCCGACACGCTGGGTCAATGGGCGGATGCCAATGACGGCGCCCAACCGCCGCGCGCTCTGGGCATGGCCCCGTTCACCATCGGGGGAGCGGAGGGTAAGGGGGTGGAGGGACAGCGTCTGGCCTTCCCCTTCAGCCTGTGGATGCTCCAGCGCGGACTCGATCATCTCGCATCGCTTGACGGCGAAGCGCGCGCGGCCAGTGAGGCGTGGCTGCGCGAAATCGGCGGCGAGGCGCTTGTTTCGTTCAGGATGCCGGTGCGGCTCGAATTTACCGATCACCGGCTGCGAATAGCCGGGCGAAATTAACGCATCAGTCCGCCAATCAGGTTGCGCACGAAGCGCCCGGCGAGACCCCCACCGAACTCGGTCGCAATCGCGCCCGCTGCCGAAGTGGCGGCGGATCGCATCGGATTGGCGCGCGATTTCTTGCCCAGCATGGCAGCCGCCGCGATCGAGGCGGCCGAACCCGCTGCTGCGCCCATCGCCTGCTTGCCGGCCCTCTCCCAGACCGACGTCGTCTTGCGGCTACGGGCGCGCACCGCGACTTCGCCCTGCTCGACAACTTCTTGCGCGGTCGCAGCGGCATCGGCGGCCTTGAGCGCCAGCACCTCCTCGGCGCTCTCGCGGTCAACCCGAGAATCGTACTTGCCGTCAAGCGGGCTGACCGACTGGATGATCGCGCGCTCCTTGGGCGAAACTGGGCCCAGGCGGCTGCGCGGCGGCGCGATCAGCGTACGTTGCACCACCGATGGTGCGCCATCTTCCATCAACGTCGAAACCAGCGCCTCGCCCACGCGCAGCTCGGTAATCGCCTCCGCCACGTCGAGATCGGGGTTGATGCGGAAGGTGTCGGCGGCGGCGCGGATCGCCTTCTGGTCGCGCGGAGTGAAAGCGCGCAGCGCGTGCTGCACCCGGTTGCCGAGCTGGCCCGCCACTTCTTCGGGAATGTCGATCGGGTTCTGCGTGACGAAGAACACGCCCACGCCCTTCGAGCGGATCAGGCGCACGACCTGTTCGATCTTGTCATTCAGCGCCTTGGGCACATCGTCGAACAGCAGGTGCGCCTCGTCGAAGAAGAACACCAGCCTGGGCTTTTCCGGGTCGCCCACTTCGGGCAGGCTTTCGAACAGTTCGGCCAGCAGCCACAGCAGGAAAGTCGCATAGAGCTTGGGGCTGCGCATCAGCCGGTCGGCGGCGAGCACGTTGATATAGCCACGCCCCTGATCGTCCGCTTTGAGAAAATCGTCGATCTCGAGCGCGGGCTCGCCAAAGAAATTGCTCGCGCCCTGCGCCTCGAAACTGAGCAACTGGCGCTGGATCGTGCCCACGCTCTGCTTGGTGACATTGCCATATTTGCCCGAAAGTTCGGCGGCATTGTCCTGCGCCCAGGCGAGTACGGCCTGCAGGTCCTCGAAATCGAGCAGCAGCCAGCCGTTGTCATCGGCGTGGCGGAATACGATCTGGAGCACGCCTTCCTGCGTCTCGTTGAGATCGAGCAGCCGGGCGAGCAGCAGCGGCCCCATTTCCGAAATCGTGGTGCGCACCGGATGGCCCTGTTCGCCATAGATATCCCAGAAGATCACCGGATTGTCGGCATAGGCATAATCGTTCATGCCCAGTTCGCGCGCGCGCGCCTCGAGCTTGTCGGCGTGCTTGAAGGTGGGCGAACCGGGCATGGCGATTCCCGCCAGATCGCCCTTCACATCGGCCACGAACACCGGCACGCCGTTGGCGGAAAAACTTTCAGCCAGCCCCTGCAATGTCACCGTCTTTCCGGTACCGGTCGCGCCCGCGATGAGCCCGTGGCGATTGGCCCGCGCCAGATTGAGCGATTGCTTTTCGCCGCCCGCCGCCAGACCCAGAAAAATTTCACCCATGTCGCCACTGGTCCCCTATCCCGATTCACTTTTTCCAGTGTTGCGCACGCGCTTTACCGCGGTCAAGTTCTCGACTTGTGCGCATGACAAGCTAAGGCTTGCGAAATGGCCCAGACCAAGCCCTTTGTCCTGCTCGACGATGCCCGCACTGAAGCTGGTGCGCCCGCGCATCTGTTCGAGAATCCGAACCGGATATTCGTCGCTCGGCGTGCCTCGGAAGTTGCAGAAGTGCTCGAAGCGGCGGACAAGGCGCGTCGCGAAACCGGCGGAACGCTGGCGGGCTATATCGCCTATGAGGCGGGGCTGGCGCTGGAACAACGGCTGTTCCCGCTTGCCAATCAGCGCAGCGGCGCGATGGGGCCGCTAGTGTGGCTGGGGCTGTTCGATGGCGCGCGCGAGATCGCTGCGGCAGACGTTTCGGCCTGGCTCGATGCGAGGGCAAGCAGTGGCGAGGCTTCGCTCGGCCCGCTGGTGCCACAGCTCTCGGTCGCCGAATATCAGGCCGCCTTTGCCAGGTTGCAGGAGGCGATCCGCGCTGGCGATATCTATCAGGTCAACCTCACCTATCCGCTGGCCGGATCCTATCGCGGCGACCCGATCGCGCTTTACGCGCAGCTGCGCCCCGCGGCGCAGGCCGGTTATGGCGGGCTGCTGTTCGACGGCGCGCACTGGCTACTCAGCCTCTCGCCCGAGCTGTTCGTCTCGCTTCGCCAGGGCACCGCCAAGGTCAAGCCGATGAAGGGCACGCGTCCTCGTGCCGCCGATCCTTCGGCGGACCGCGCGATGATCGAAGAACTCGCGGCATCGCCCAAGGACAAGGCGGAAAACCTGATGATCGTCGATCTGCTCCGCAATGATCTGAGCCGCGTGGCCGATGCGGGCAGCGTCAAGGTCGAGGCCCCGTTTGCGGTCGAAAGCTACCCCACGGTGCACCAGATGGTTTCGACCATCCGCGCACAGCTTGCGCCGGACAAGGGAGCGATCGATCTGCTGCGCGCGCTGTTTCCCTGCGGATCGGTGACGGGCGCGCCCAAGATCCGCGCGATGGAGCTGATCCACGAGGTCGAGCGCGATGCGCGCGGGCCCTATTGCGGGGCGATCGGGCGGATCGATGCGAATGGCGATGCCGCCTTCAACGTCGCCATACGCACGCTGCGCCTGACCGAAATCGAGAACGGTCAGGGCAGTGCAGTGCTGGGCGTGGGCTCTGCGATCGTGGCTGACAGCGACGCGATGGACGAGCGGCGCGAGTGCGAGATCAAGGCGGGATTCGCAAGGGCCAGCACGCCTACGCTTACCGCCCCCGCGTTCGATCTGATCGAGAGCATGCTGTTCGAGCCTGACAGCGGCATCGCGCTGCTCGAACAGCACCTAGAACGGATCAGGGCCAGTGCCGCCGAGCTGGGTTTTTCCTTCGATCGCCACCGGGCGCGCAACACGATTCAGGCGCTGTGCTTCGACCTCGATCGGCGCTGCAAGTTACGACTGTCGGCCTCGCGTGGGGGTATTATAGCGCTTGAGGCACAAGCGCTTCCCACGCCAGAACCGCAG
Source organism: Erythrobacter sp. (assembly GCA_013822125.1). Classification (GTDB taxonomy): domain Bacteria; phylum Pseudomonadota; class Alphaproteobacteria; order Sphingomonadales; family Sphingomonadaceae; genus Erythrobacter. Next base: position 5,735 of record PNJY01000078.1, read on the forward strand.
CCGCTCGTCTGCATCGCGCTGCCGCTGCCGCTCGACCCGGGTGACTGGCGGCTGCGGCACAAGACCACCGACCGCGCCTTCTACGAGGAGGCCCTGGCCGCGGCGCAAGCAATGGGCGCTGACGAAGCGCTGCTTGTGCGCCCCGACGGGCTGGTGACCGAGGGCAGCTTCACTAACCTGTTTGTCGAGGGAGAAGGCGGCCTCTTGCTCACCCCGCCCGCCGCATTGGGCCTATTGCCCGGCGTCTTGCGACGCTCACTGATCGAAGCGGGCCGCGCGCGAGAGGCTGAATTGACGCTGGCGGATCTGGAGCGCGGCTTCATGTTGGGCAATGCGGTGCGCGGGCTGTGCGCGGCAAGGTTGCTGCCATGATCGAAATACTGTTTGAAGATGGTGAGGCGCTGGTGGTGAACAAGCCTGCCGGGCTGCCACTCGACACGCCGCGCCGGGGCGGTCTGGCGCTGGCAGATCAACTCGACCAGCTCAGGCTCGGCTTCCAGCGCCCCCCCGTACCTGTGCACAGGCTCGACACCGACACTTCGGGCTGTCTGCTGCTGGCGCGCAATCCCAAGGCGCTGAGCCGGTTTGGCAGGGCCTTTGAGGAGCGGCAGGTCGAAAAGAGCTATCTCGCGATTCTCGACGGCATCCCGCAAGGCGAATCGGGCACGATCGCACTGTCGCTCGCCAAGATCAGCTCGAAGGACAAGGGCTGGCGGATGATCGTCGCCAAAAAGGGCAAGCCCGCGATCACGCATTGGCAGCTGGTCAAGGTGATCGGCGCGCGCAGCGTGATCCGCTTTCGTCCTGAAACCGGGCGCACGCACCAGATTCGCGTGCACGCACTGGCGGGGCTGGGCGCACCACTGCTGGGCGATCCTGTCTATGGAGCCGGCAAAGGCGTTGGCCGCACCATGCTCCATGCCGAAAGCCTGCGCGTGATCCGGCCGGGCAAGGAGGATATCGTCGCGCACGCCCCGCTGCCCGCAGATTTCATCGCGCTGGGGATCAGCGATGGATGACGGCTTGGCCGAACGGGCGCTGCGCTTGGCGGAGGAAAGCTTCCTCGCCGGTAGTGGCCCTGGCGGGCAGAATGCCAACAAGGTCGCGACCGAGGTGCAGCTGCGCGTCAATGTCTATGCGCTGGGCCTTGAACCGGCGGTGTTCGAACGACTGCGCAAGGTCGCCGGGAGCAAATTTACCGCTTCGGGCGAACTGTTGATCACCGCGCGCAAGCACCGCACGCAGGAGGCCAACCGCGCGGAGGCGCGCGAGAAGCTGGCACAACTGCTCGAGGAAGCGCAACGCGAGCCCAGGAAACGCGCACGCTCGCGGCTCAACGGGGTGGGCAAAGTGCAAAGGCTCAAGACCAAGAAGGTGCGCAGCGAAGTCAAGGCCGGGCGCGGAAAGGTCGATTGGTAGTGCCTTGTTGCGGCGCGCCGCGCTTGACTTCGAAGCCAGAATCGCCCAATGGCCCGCCCGATAGCGGCGGTGCGCACTGCGTGCCGCCTGAATTGTTTCGGCTGAAGACCGGCCCGCAGGAAAATTAGGATACCGCCATGGCGAAGCCCGCAACCGTGAAGATCAAGCTGGTCTCGACTGCCGACACCGGCTTCTATTATGTGACCAAGAAGAACCCGCGCAACACGACCGAGAAGATGAGCTTCCGCAAGTATGACCCGGTCGTGCGCAAGCATGTCGAGTTCAAGGAAGCCAAGATCAAGTGATCCGGCTGAACCTCGGGCCCGCCCGAAGTTCAGTGCCCGTTCAAGCCCGCGCGGTCAGGAACGGAGCATGAAAATCCTTCGATCCATTCGTTTTTCGCCATTGGCTGCCGCGTTTTCATGCGCACTTGCCGCTGCGCTCCCGCTTGGCCTGGTGGCCACCCCTGCATACTCGCAGAACGCGGCTGGCGGCGATCTCGACCGTGCAGTGGCGGCGCTGCGCGGCATCTCCACCATGCGCGCCGATTTCACCCAGACCGACCGCCAAGGCCAGACCGCCGGCGGCGTGATGACGCTCAAACGCCCCGGCAAGATCCGCTTCCAGTATGAAAAAAGCGTGCCGATGCTGGTCGTGTCGAACGGACGCTCGCTGTTCCTGGTCGATTACGAGGTCAAGCAGGTCCAGCGCTGGCCGATCAGCAAATCGCCTCTGGGTGCGCTGCTCGATCCCAATCGCGACGTCAGGCGTTTTGGCAAGCTCATTCCTACAGGCAATCCGGATGTCGTCAGCATCGAGGTGCGCGATGCCGAGCGCCCCGAGTTCGGCGTGATCACGCTCATCTTCGTGCGCAGCGATACCGCACCGGGCGGTCTGCAGCTGACCAATTGGGTGGCGCTCGATTCGCAGAACCACCGCACCACGGTGCGGCTCCGCAATCACCGCTATGGCATAGCGGTGGCTGACAGCGTGTTCACCTTCAAGGATCCGCGCCGCGCGACTCGCCGTCCGGGCTGAACGCCTCGGCCCGCGGACGTTGTAGGAATGCGACAGAACGTTCCCGCCCGTTCATTCGCGCGAAAGCCGCGGGCGGCTATCTAGGGGGCTCAAGGACATCGAAGGCGGGTTCCCCCCTGTTGCCCAAGCCTTCATTGCGGTGCCTTGAATTGGCGTGACGAACGCTTGAAAACGAACCCTCGTCCCAATGCCCCCGGGACGAGGGTTTTTTCATGCCCGCCGCCCGGGCGCTGCACCAACGTGCGCCTTGTGATGCCCGATCAGGCAACCTAAAGGCACTGCCATGGTCAGCATCGCCTCCTGGAACATCAATTCGGTTCGCCTGCGCATCGATCAGGTCGTGCGGATGCTGTCCGAACAGGCCCCGGATGTCCTGTGCCTTCAGGAAATCAAGTGCCAGGAGGCCCAGTTTCCGACAGAAAGTCTGGCCCAGCTCGGCTATGTCCATCAGGCGGTGCACGGTCAAAAGGGCTATCACGGCGTGGCCACGGTCAGCCGCATTCCACTGCGCGAGATTTCACGCAATGACTGGCAGGACAATGGCGAGGCGCGCCACGTCGGCGTCGAGCTGCTTGGAACAAAGGCTGGCGAGGGCGCGGGCCTGGTGCTGGAGAATGTCTATATTCCGGCGGGCGGCGATATCCCTGACCGCGACGCGAACCCCAAGTTCGGCCAGAAGCTCGACTTCATTGAGCGCATGACGCGATGGGCTGAAAAGCTTGATCGCCCGACGCTGATCGTGGGCGATTTCAACGTCGCACCGCTCGAATGCGACGTCTATGACCACAAGGCTTTGCTCAAGGTCGTCAGCCACACCCCGATCGAGGTCGAGACGCTCGAACGCTTCCGTCAGGCGCACGGCTGGGTAGATCTCGGTCGGCAGTTCATCCCCGCCCCGCAGCGCAACTATTCATGGTGGTCCTATCGCAGCTACTGGCGGCAGAAAGACCAGGGGCGGCGTTTGGATCATATGTGGGCCAGCCCCGCGCTGGCCGGGCAGGCAGTCAGTCATCGTTTCGTCGAGGAAACCCGCCGGTGGGACTCGCCCAGCGACCATGTTCCGCTGATCACGGAGTTCGCGCTCTGAATGGGTCCGGACCTTCGCCCGCACGGCGGGTGGCGCAAGCGGTCGATGCGCTGCGCCATGGCTGGCCGATAACGATCGAGGGCGGTGCCCAGGCCAGCGTGGTTCTGCTGCCGGTCGAAACCGCGATCTCCGCCGATGCCAGCGCAGAACGCATGCTGATTTCGGCGGCCCGCGCGGCCACGCTCAAGCTCGCCAACCAGCGCGAGGCGGCGGTTCCCCATGCCCCGGTGCTCATCCACGGCGGCGAGCCTTTCGACCTCGCTGCGGCGCGGACAATCGCCGATCCGGCACTCGATCTGGCCAACCCGCTCAAGGGTCCGTTCCGGGCGCAGCAGCTCGATTGGGAGACGTCCGCCAGCGCTGCGCTGGAGCTGGCGCGGATTGCCGGAATCCTGCCGGCCTTCCTCGTCGATCCTGCCCAAGTGGGCGAGACGCAGCCTGTCGCCCCTGACGACCTTGCCGCCTTTAGCGACGCCAGCCGCCTCACCATCGCCACGCGCGCGCATCTGCCGATTGCTGCGAGCGATACGGCGGAAATCGTGGTCTTTCGCAGTATCGACGATCTGCGCGAACATGTTGCGCTGGTGATCGGCGAGCAATGCGGCGACAAGGTCCCGCTGGTGCGGTTCCATTCCGAATGCCTGACGGGCGACATACTGGGCAGCCTCAAATGCGATTGCGGGCCGCAGCTCGATGCTGCGCTCGCCGCCATGTCGGAAGCGGCGGCAGCGGGCGGCTGGGGCGTGCTGCTCTATCTGCGGCAGGAAGGGCGCGGGATCGGCCTTGTCAACAAGCTGCGTGCCTACCGCCTGCAGGACCAGGGGTTTGACACAGTGGAGGCCAACCAGCGCCTTGGCCTGCCCAGCGAAGCGCGCGATTTCCCCGTTGCGGCGCGGATGCTCGATTTGCTGGGCGTGAAATCGATCCGGTTGATGACCAATAATCCGGCCAAGGTCGCGGCACTGGAAGCATCGGGCATATGCGTGAAGGAACGCGTGCCGCATCAGCTGCCTGAAAATCCGCACAATACCCGTTATCTCGCCACCAAGCGCGATCGTGCAGGGCATCTGCTGATTTGACCGGTGTGCATTGCGATCGGCAGATGGCTGGTGCAGCCTATTGCCCGGTAGCGGATTTGGCCGCTATGCCTTGAACGCCCTCGCGCCCCGTTGCGCGGGACCGGATCATTCAGGAGAACCCAAATGAAAAGACTTTCCAACATCGTGTTTGCCGGTGCGGCTGCCATGGCGCTCAGCGCGTGCGGCAGCGCGGATGACGCTTCGGCCGATGCCGAGGCGGATACTGTCGAAATGCCGGCCGATGAAGCGCTGACAGGCGTGAGTGAAATGCCGGTCGAAGATGCCGGGGCCGAGGACGAGGCTGCATCGGGCGATGAGGCCGCCGCCGCTGGCGATGCCGGGGCCGATGTTGCCGCCGCCGCCGAAGCCGCGCTCAACGACGCCGAAGAATCGACCGACGCGGCAGCGGAATAACGCACCAGAGGGGTGGGCGCAGCAGCGCTCACCCCCGCCTGCGCCTCGGCAAAGCGAGAGGGTGTTTCGAGATGCACAACCCCGGGATGGATGAAGAGAGCTTCGAGCAGTTTATCGACCAGCTCGACCGGTATGTTCGCGAGCGGCTGATCCCGGCCGAGAAGGAGATGATCGCCCAGGACCGCATCCAGGACGACATCCTGACCGAGATGAAGCAGATGGGCCTGTTCGGCCTTTCCATTCCCGAGGAATATGGCGGGGCGGGGCTCAACACCAGCCAGTACGCGCGCACGGTACGCTCGATGAGCTATGCCGCGCCTGCGTTCCGCTCGATCTTTTCGATCAACATCGGCATGTTCAATTCGGCGATCAAGAATGGCGGGACGCAGGCGCAGAAGGCCGAATGGTGGCCACGTCTGGCGGCTGGCGAGATCGCCTGCTTCGGGCTGACCGAGCCCGGTTCGGGCAGCGACAGCGCCGCGATGCAGGCCACTGCACGGCCCGACCCCGATGGCAACGGCTGGATCCTGAACGGCACCAAGCGCTACATCACCAACGCCCCGCACGCCGATGTCGGCCTGATCATGGCCCGCACGCAAAAGGAGGCACTGCCCAGGAACGCGCACGTCAGCGCCTTCATCGTGCCTATGGACGCACCCGGCGTATCGGTCGGCAGTCCTGACAAGAAGATGGGCCAAGCCGGAGCGCATATCGCCGATATCGTGCTCGAGGATGTGCATGTCCCGGGCGAGGCGCTGCTCGGCGGCGAGACCGGCCAGGGCTTCGTCTTTGCGATGAAGAGCCTCGACAACGGGCGTATCTCGGTCGGCGCGGCGAGCTGCGGCTATGCCCGCCGGGCGCTCGA
>PNJY01000079.1 GCA_013822125.1 Erythrobacter sp.
GGGCCTTCGGCTGTGGGCGGTGCCACACAATACCATTCGCAGTGGCATGTCCATTGGTACGCCTACCCGCTGATCTACTGGATGGAGCTCGTCGCCGACTTCCTGTGCCTTGAGGCAGGCTCGGTCGACATTCTCTATGTGAGCGAGATCGATCCGCTGTGGCAGGACAGCGAGCTTACCGCGATCATCAATCCCGAAAGCGTGCTGTTCGCCAACCCGCTGGCACTCGCCGCCTGCGCCGCGGATTGTGTCGCAGCCACCTCGAAACTGCCGAGCGACGATCTGTTCTGGTGCGCTGGCTGCCAGGGCACGATGTATCAGCTCAATGGCAATGTCTCGGCGACGATCGGCCATGTTCAGGCCTCGCGGCTCGCCCTGTCGCGCTTCTCCTACAAGCTGCATCGCCAACTCGTCGCCTGGGGCACGATGGGCAGCAAGGGCCTGTGTGGCAAGTATCTCATGCCGGTGATGCGCAAGCAGCAATACCGCTTCCAGGCCACCAACCCCAATCCGCAGACCAAGGGCCGCTATGCCTGCGCGCCGATTGGCGCCTCCACCACCTTCATGTCAGCAGGACAGGTCTACCCCGCCATCGGCGAGGACATGGGCTACCTGATCTGGCGCAAACGGAATTGCTGCGCGCTATGAAGAAGCCCTTTCATCTTCCTGTATTTGCGAGCCTCATCAGCCTCGCAGCCATCGCCGGCGCCGCCGCACAGTCGGTCGAGCCCGAGCTCGATCTCGCTGCCATTCGCGCGAGGGCTGAGACCAATGCGGGTGAGGCCGAAGCGCTGGCTGCCACGGCGCGGGAGCGCGCCAAGGCCGTCTCGCAGGAGGCCGATGCCAATGCGCGCGGCGCGCAGACGCATGGCCAGAACTATACGCAGGCGGCAAGAGCGGCGGCGAAGCCAGCCTCGCAGGACATCTTCGATTTCGACCGCATGGTGGTCGATGCCGGGACCATGGCGACCAGCGAACTCGGCGCAGCGCCGCGCTTTATTGCCTTTGCGTCGCTGTCGATGCCGCCGGCCGCTCTCAAACAGATGATCCGCGATGTGAACGCCGCTGGCGGTGTGGTCGCGCTGCGCGGCTTTCCGCAGGGCAGCGCCAAGGCCTTCACCGAGGCGCTCGGCAAGGTCGCGCTCGACCAGGACACGCTGGGACAGGTGGGGATCGACCCCCGCCTGTTCCGAACGTTCAACGTGACCGCAGTCCCGACCTATGTGGTCGCGAGCAGCGACTTCGATCTGTGCGACGGGTTCGACTGCCGGACCACGGTCCCGCCGCATGACCGCATCAGCGGCAATGTGAAACCCGCCTTCGCGCTCGAAACCATCGCGCGGGGACAAGGCCCGGCCGCGCGCATCGCTTCCCAATATCTTGGCCGCCTTGAAAGGACCGGACCATGATGCGCAGGCTCCTCATCAGTCTTGCCGCCCTCAGCGCTTGCCTTGCACCTGCCGCACAGGCCCAGACCGCGCCACAGGGTCCCAGCACCACAGAAGCGGCCAAGGCAGAAGGGAAGGCCTTTGGCCGCGAGCAGGCTGGCGCTGCGAAAAGCGCGGCCACCGCCCGCCCCGACGCAGACAGAATCCCGAACTTCAGCAGCGCGCCGGCCGAAGCCCGCTATTTCGATGATCCGGCGCGCATGGAGCGCGACGCGGCAAGCCAGGCGAATGCCAACACCGGCTATCGCACCATGCGCGATTCCATGGAGCGGCGCGCGCGCTTCACGCCCGAGGACCTCGAAGCGGTTGTTGCCCGCAGCGGGCAGATCAGCGCCGACCCGCTCGCCTTTACCAGCGGCATGAGCGTCAGCGGCTCGCAAGGCCGCTGCGTCCCGCTGCCCCCGGGCAGCGGGACGGGCGCACGGTACATGGCAACCTGCAATGTCGGATACACGGCGAGCGAGGAGACGCGCAGCTGTGCGATCCCGCTAAACGTCGCGGTCGAGAAAGAGACCCGCTACATCTATTGGTGCAGCGAATTCGGCTCCGGCGATCAGGAAAGCTGCACACGGTTCGATGCTGCAGGCTGCGAACGCACGGGCTTTATCGAAGGCCCTTGCCTGCAATGGGGCGACTTTGGCGGGCCGCGCTTCTGCGCAGAGCCCGGAAACCCCATCAGTGTTATGTCCTGCCCTGCCCCGGTCACAGGCGGCGAACTTCAGAATATCATAGCGACGCGGAACGTCACCACCAGTCGCGATGAAAGCCGCTGCGCCGGCCTAGTAGCGGATGCCAGCTGCCGCGAGGCCACCGAGACTTGCTCTGACAGCGATCCGGTCACCCGGATCATCGATGGCGTTGCCGTGACACAGCCATGCTGGGCCTGGTCGCGCAGCTACACCTGTGCGCAGTTCGTCGAAGCGCAGGACTGCGCCGACTTAGACGCCACGCCAGGCTGCAATCCGGTGGGCGAGGAATGCCTGTCGGGTGAACCCTGTCGCTCGTGGGAGCGGGTCTATGATTGCCCGGTTCCCGATCAGCCGGGCAGCCCCAACCAGTTCATTTGTGACGGCGACGTCTATTGCATCGACGGCTCATGCGAGACGGTCGAGCGCGAGGCAAACGACGAGTTCAAGGATGCCGTCGTCGCCTTGAATGCGATGGATCAGGCGCGCCGCGAGTTCGATCCCGACACGCTCACCTTGTTCAAGGGCACCCGCAACACCTGCTCGTCCAAGGTCTTCGGCGTCCTCAATTGCTGCAAGGGCAAAGGCTTTCCGCTGATCCCCGGGATCCAGCTGCTGGTGAGCCTTGGCTGCAGCCGCGAGGAAATGCTGCTGCACGAGCGCGACGCCAAGGGCCTGTGCGCTTACGTGGGCACCTATTGCTCGGACAGCTTTCTTGGCGTCTGCCTGACCAAGAAGAAGGCCTATTGCTGCTTTGAATCCAAGCTCTCGCGGATCCTGCAGGAGCAGGGCCGCAGGCAGCTGAACAAGCCTTGGGGCAAACCCAAAACCGAGCAATGCCGCGGCTTTACGCTCGATGAGTTTTCCCGGCTCGATCTCAGCCAGATGGATTTCAGCGAGGTCTACGCCGAGTTCACCGAGGCTGCCCGTCTGCCCGACGAGCTCACGGCAGCCAGCGATCTCCAGCAAAAAATCGAGGACTACTATGCCCGTGCCAGCAATTAGGGCCGCTTTGCGGCCGCTCGCCGCCTGCATCGTTCTGCTCGCTGTCGCGGCGACGCCGCTGCGGGCCGAAGAACCGCCAGTCGTGCAGACCGGAGAGCAGCAGGACAGCTTCTACTGCCAGGAGCGCAAGCTTGGCTACTGGTTCTACTGCACCAGGCCCAAGGCCGAAAAGCCCCAGGCGGAAGACCCGCAGCAACCGGAAAGTGCGACCGAACAGCTCGATGCTGTGACCGCCACCTTGCGGGAGCTCAAGGCCAAGGCGATCCTCGAGCCGACCTCCGCCAATGTGACCGCCTACATCCGCTTCCAGCGCGAGCAGCTCGACCGCGCATCGCTGTTCAGCGATGTCTGGCAGCGGGCGATCTGGCAGGATCCCGAGCTCGACTACACGCTGCAGCGCCCGGTCTCGACGCTCGGCAAGCGACAATGGCAGGATGATCGCAACAGGACACGCGATGCGGCGATGGCGCGGCTCTCACAGCGCTACGGGCTGTTCTACTTCTTCGCGCAGAGCTGCGGCGCCTGCGAGGTCATGTCGCCCATCGTTCAGGGCGTGGCATCGCGCTGGCGCATCACCGTGCGCGCGATCTCGACCGATGGCGGTCCGTCAGGCCATTTCCCCGGTTACACGGTCGAGACCAACCAGCGCGTGCGGCTCGGGCTCGAGCCGAAGATTACCCCGGCGGTCGTGCTCTGGGATGCTCTCAAGAACCGCCCCATTCCGATCGGCTATGGCGTGATGAGCGCCGATGAGCTTCAGGACCGCATCTATCTCCTCACATCGAAGGAAGCTGGCCGTGACTACTGAAACCTCGCGCCAATCGAAAAGCACGGGACCTCTGGACCGTCAGGGCGTCACCCCCAGAACTGGGATGAAGTCCAGAGCTCTTGCGGCACTGCTTGCCGTCACCCTGCCCCTGACAAGCGCGTCGGCCGATGTCGGAAGCTCGATGGACGCGTTCCTCGACGATGTCGGCGGAGCGTCCAACGTCACGGGTCCCACTGCCTTCGAGGGTCAGTCAGCCGGCTACTACAGCCTCGGCAATGTCTGGACGCGCTTTCCGCAGAAGACGACCAACATCGCCAATCTGCAATTGCCGCGCGCACGCGCTGGCTGCGGCGGTATCGATATCTTCGCCGGGTCCTTCAGCTTTATCAATGCCAGCGAGATCGTCGCGATGATGAAGGCGGTGGCCAACAACGCGGTCGGGTTCGCCTTCAGCCTCGCGATCGACACTGTCTGCCCCGAGTGCTCGAAAATCATGCAGGAGTTTGCCCAAAAGGCGCAGCTCATGAACAACCTCAACATCAACTCCTGCGAGATGGCGCAGGGTTTGGTGGGCGGGATCTGGCCCAAGGGCGACCTTGCCGACAAGGCGATCTGCGAAGCGATCGGCAACTCCGAAGGCATCTTCACCGACTATGCTGCGGCGAAACATGGCTGCGGCACGAGGGGGCAGCGGGCGAGCACCACGGCGCAAGGGTCGGGCAAGTACGACGACGTCAATCCGGGGGTCGCCAGAAACTACACCTGGACGATCCTCAAGAAGTCAGCCTCCTTCTCGCCAGGCGGCAACTTCGACCGCGAACTCGCTGAATATGCGATGACGCTGCTCGGCACGATCATCTACATCCCGCCCACCGACGATCAGCCGGGCAAGTTCGTGCCGATCGCGGGCGATGCCTCATCGACGCTGGTCACCTCCCTGCTCGACGGCGCGCCGGGTGCGGGTGGCGGCAGCAATGTCCTCATCTACGACTGCGACGAGCCCGACAAATGCCTCGATCCCGGATTCAAGCCATTGAGCCTTCCGGCATCCAAGGCGCTGCGTCCGCGCGTCGCGGCACTCATCGCCGGGATGGTCGACGCGATCCGCGAAGACACGCCAATCACCGAGGCCCAGAAGGAGCTGCTGCAGGTCGCTTCGATCCCCCTCTACAAGATACTGACCGTTCAGGCCGCCTATGGCCGCGGCATGCCGACCGATGACCGCGAGACGCTCGCCGAGATCGCCAGCGTCGACCTGCTGTTCGCGGTGCTCGACCGGATCGTGAGTGAATCCGGCCGCTCGATGTCGAGCTTCATCGGTGCCGACGAAGCCAAGATCGCGATGTGGCAGGGACAGGTGAATGTCGTGCGGCAGGCGCTCGCAGACCGGCAGGCCAACACGCACCTCAAGGTCGGCGCGATCATGCAGATCATCGAGAAGACCGCCTTCATCGAGAATGTGCTCGCCGCCTCGATGTCGCCCGGCATGTCGGCTTCGCTCGACTGGTCGCGCGGTGTGCAGTCGCGCGCGCTCTCCCAGTAATCCCCACACCCAGCCGCAAGGCCGCCTCGCGAGGAGCGTAGCACTCATGGTCGAGATTTTCACGGTTGGCGGCGGGGATTACCTCGTCAACGTCTTTCAGGCGGTGGCAGCCTGGACCGGCAATGGAGGCTACAAGAGCCTGCTACAGGTCGTCATGGTCATGGGCCTTGCCCTGTCGGCGATCACGCTGGCGTTCAACCAGGACTGGCGTGCGTGGATCAACTGGTTCCTTGGCGCAACGCTGATCTATTCGTGCCTGATGGTGCCGCGCCTCGATGTGCGCGTCACCGACCGGATCAACCCCGGCCTGGCACCGGCCACTGTCAGCAATGTGCCGCTCGGCCTTGCGCTCATGGCGAGCTTTACCAGCCAGGTCGGCGACTACCTCACGGGCTCGGCCGAGGTCGTTTTCGCCCTGCCCGGGGATCTCAACTACTCGAAGAACGGAATGATCTACGGCGCGCGGCTCTATGACGCGACGCGCTCGCTGCGCATCTCCGACCCGGAGTTTGCGGCCAATCTCGATGAGCATTTCCGGCAATGCGTTTTCTACGACGTGCTGCTCGGCCGCTATTCGATGAAGGAACTGGCCGAGAGCGGCGACATCTGGAACACAATTGCCCCGGGCAGTCAGGCGCGGGCGCAGCGCTTTCTCACCCGTGATGATGGCTCGGGCGCGGTGACCGCGAACATCGTCACCTGCCGCGAAGCCTATGGCGCGCTCAATGCCCAGTGGGCGAGCCTCGTCGACAGCATGGGGACGGTGTTCGGACGTCAGTTCTATCCCAACCAGACGGCGACCCTCGCCAGGGCCAAGCTGTTTGCCGATCTGCCGGTCGCATACCAGTACCTGACCGGAGTCTCGGCGAGCGCCACGGACATCTTCAAGCAGACGCTCACCATCAACGCGATGAGCCAGGCGATGCATTCGATGTCGGCGAGCAGCGGAGCTGGCAACGTCGATGTCTATGCCCAGACCCGCGCCGACATTCAGACCGAGCGGACCTACGGATCGATCGCCAGCAATGCGATGAAATGGGTGCCGCTGCTCAATATCGTGCTGACGGTGCTGTTCTATGCCCTCTTCCCGGTGCTCTTCCCGCTGTTCCTGATGCCGAAGACCGGACCGATGGCATTGAAGGGCTACATCACCGGCTTCTTCTACCTTGCCGCTTGGGGTCCGCTGTTCGTGATCCTCCACATGATGCTGATGGTCAAAGGATCGGCCGACATGACGGCCGCGACCGGCGCGAACGGCATCAGCCTCGCAAGCTTCACCGGCATGGCCGACGTCAACAGCGACATCGGCCTTCTGGCGGGCTACCTCATCGCCTCGGTTCCGTTCCTTGCCGGCGGCGTCGCCAAGGGCGCGTTGGCAATCTCGCACCATGCGACCAGCTACCTCAACCCGAGCCAGAATGCGGCGGAAGAGGCTGCGCGGGAGGCAAGCACTGGCAACGTCTCGCTTGGCAACACCAGCTTCGAAAACTCGAGCGTGCTTACCCGCCAGTTCGCGCAAGGGACGGTGGCCCCCAGCTTCACCTATGGCGCACCGCAGACGCGGACCGTCAGCGATAGCGGCTCGGTGACCGCGAGCTTCGGGGAGGCAAGCTACGATCAGCTTCCGAATTCGAGCTATCCCTTCACCCCGACGCTGGGGCAGGAATTCACCTCAAGGCTATCAACCATGGCTTCGCAGGCCCGTGCCAACAGCGAAAGCTACGCCAACGTCGCGGCGGAATCGACCAGCAGTGCGGTGAGCAGGTTCCGCGAGCTCAGGGAGCAGTTCAGCAAGGGCAATTCCTTCGAGAGCGCCACCGGCACGTCGACCTCGGACAGCATCCAGTCCGCGTTCAGCGAAGTCGATCAGGCTTCGACCAACCTGCAGCGGCAGTTCGGGCTTTCGCGCAGAGCGGCTGATGACATCTCTACCGCATGGTTCATTGGCGGCGAGGCAGGAGCCAAGGCTGGCTTGTCGAATGGGGTGCTTTCTGGAAGCATTGGTGCAAAGGGCGGCGGGACACGGACCTGGACCGACAGTGACATCGGCATAGCTTCGGAAGACCGTTCGCGGATCTTTGGCAGCCTGTCTCAACTGTCGGATAGCCGAAACTGGTCGAGCACCCGCGACGGCTTCGTCCGCTCGGTCAGCACCTCATCAAGCTCTGCAGTTTCGAGCACCGCGAGCGGCTTGAATGCGTCGCTGACAGAGGCGCAAAGCTATACCGTAGAAGCGCGCCGGGCTGAGGAGCTTGCCAATCGGCTCGAAAATCAGGCGTCGTTCTTCGAAGGCGACAGCGCTGCTGGCAACCTCAACCTTTCGCAAGCCTATCGAGACTGGGGCCTGGCCGAAATCGAAGGCAACCGCGACTTCTACGGCACCGCACGGTTCGACGACATCGCTTTCCAGCTCAGCCCGGAAGGCCAGGCACTGCAGGGCAAATTCATCGAAAACTACGCGGAGCGACTTCGGGTCGGGATCGAAGATCGCCTGGTCCTACCTGCAGGACCGCCCGTTTCTCGTCCTTCGATCTCTGGTCAAAGTTCAGTGCGCGGCCGGGCGCAGATTGGCGGCAGCGGAGACCACGCTTCTGTGCCCCAGGCCGACGCAAGCGCCATACAAGATGAGGTCCAGCGAGCTCAGGTGGACGGTCGAAAACAGATTGGCGGCTCACGATCACGTCTGGATGGCATCACAAAGGCAGCAAAAGGCGCAAGTGCACAGGCGGCTGACGATGTGAAGGGATGGTAGCGCGTGTAGATCACCAACGCCCGAGTGCAGTACCAATCAGGTAGTGGCTGCGGCGCGGGGATTTTTGAGATATCCGCTGGCAAAACCTGCCAGGCAGGCCCCCATTGGCTCAGGCACGCAGCTCTCGCTGATAGCCTGCGCCGTCCCGCAGCAGGACGGCGACAGCGTCGGCGGGGACAGGGCGGGAGAACAGGTAGCCCTGAATGTTCTGGCACCCTTCACGCTCCAGAACATCGAACTGGGCGACGTCCTCTACCCCTTCTGCGAGCGTTTCCATTCCCAGCGCACTTGCGAGTGTAGTGATCGCCCGGATCACGGCATGACCATTGCTGTTGGTGCCAAGGCCTTCAACGAAGCTCTTGTCGATCTTTACCTTGTCGAAGGGAAAAGAACGAAGGAAGCTCAGCGAGGAATAGCCCGTCCCGAAATCGTCGAGCGCGATCTTCACCCCCAGCGCGCGCAGTGAATGGAGGGTAGCCAGCGTCGCATCGACATCGGCGATGAAGATGCTCTCGGTGATTTCCAGTTCCAGCCGATGTGCGGCAAGGCCGCTGGAAGAGAGGGCCGATAGCACTGTCCCCGCGATCCCGCTTGCGGCGAACTGCTTGGGTGAGACATTGACCGCGACCGAGACATCCTCGGGCCAGGTGCTCGCCTGATGGCATGCCTCGCGCAGCACCCATTCGCCAATCGGGATGATCAGACCGGTTTCTTCAGCCAGCGTAATGAATTCCGCCGGATTCACCCGTCCGCGCGCCGGGTGATTCCAGCGAAGAAGTGCCTCGAACCCGGTCAGACGCTGCTCGGCGAGGCCGTAGAGCGGTTGGAAATAGAGCTCGAAGCCGCCGCCCTTGATTGCGGCCCGCAAATCGAGCTCCAACTGACGGCGCTGGCGGGCCGCCTCGTCGAGCGCGGGTTCAAAGAAGTGGTAGTTCCCTTTGCCCTCGTGCTTGGCACAATAGAGCGCGAGATCCGCGTGCTTCATGAGTGTGGTGCCGTCCTCGCCATCACCCGGAGCCATTGCGATCCCGATGCTTGCCCTGCAGACGGCATGCTGTCCATCGATGGACATCGGGCGGTCAAAGCTTCGCTGCAGCCCGTCGGCGATTACCCCGAGGCTTGCCTTTTCGTCGATCCCGTCGATCAGAATGGCGAATTCATCGCCGCCAAGCCGAGCAATCAGCGCATCGGGAAGATCTTCCCGGAGGTGATCTGCGACCGTGCGCAGCAGCGCGTCGCCCGCCGGGTGGCCGAGCGTGTCATTGACCATCTTGAAGTCATCCAGATCGACATAGGCTACCAGCATGCGCTCCCCGGCACGCCGCCGGGCCAGCATGTTCGCGAGTTGCTCGGCGAAGAGCTTGCGGTTTGGCAGGCCCGTCAGGCCGTCATGCAAGCCGACATGGATGATCTGACGCTCGCGTTCCTCGATCGCGGCGACCATTGCGTTGAAGCTGCCCGCCAGGCGCCCGATCTCGTCCTCGGTCTCCACCGGCAGGCTGACCACACGACCCTCGCCAATGAGGCGGGTTGCTTCATCGAGCTGCTGGAGCGGTTCGGTGACGCTGCGCGCGACCATCCAGCTCAGGCCGAGCACCAGTCCAACCCCTCCCAGCGCCAGTGCAATCAGCCAGCCTTTGAGACTGGCATAGGCGGCGAGCGACTCGGCAAGCGCATGGCGAAGCACCAAACGCGGAGTGATGCCGTCCTGCAAAACAGCAAGATTGGAGGTATGATAGAGAAAGCGTTCGCCTGCAGCTTCGCGTTCGAAAACTTTGTCAGGCGGCGCATCCATCAGCCAGCGGGGCTGGCGACCTGCCTCGACCACATCCGCCGTAAGTGCGATCGGAGCAAGTTCGAGCAGCCGGTCAAGCTCCGCACGGTCGAGCGGCTGGGCAATCACTAGCCAGCCGATCAAATCAGGCGCTTCGATTGGCGCGGCGGCGGCGAGCGCGAGACCCTTTTCCGAACGGATAATCCCCCGCGTCTTGCCCGCATCAAGCCGGCTCCACAATGCTTCGGGCGATGGTAGATTGGTCGCATCGGCAGCGAGGACTTCGCCCTCGAGCGTAAGCACGAAGGCCTGGTCGCTGCGGACACGATCCTCAAGGCTGCGCAGCGCGCTGGCGATGGTCGGCTCTTCGCCCGTCGCTACCGCCTCGCGGAAACCGAAATCATGGGCGAGCACAGCTGCCTGATCACCCATTTGCGTGGAACGAGCGGCGAGAATCTCATCGAACACCCGGGCGTTGGCGGCAAGGTCACGCGCTGCGCTTGCCTCACCGAATTGCGCCAATCCCTCGGCAGCGAGTGAGACGACCACGCCCAACACCAACGCAAACAGCCCGGCATAAAGCAATGCGATGCGCCGCCGCAGCGAACCAAAGCGCAGGCGGGCAAGGCGTCTCAGCACCGCACGCGCTGGGGTGCGGACTACCTTGGCCGGGCTCAACGCAGCGCCACCTTGAGCTTGTGGGTTTGCGCCGCTCCGCTGACCTTGAGCTGCGACTTGATCTCGTTGCCCACCTCGCGCAGCATCGGGTGCCACACCGTCACGCTTGCTGCGCCGCCCGGCACGCCGGTAAGCGTGACATAGCCGTTGTGATCCGTCTTGCCGGCAAAGGGCGTGTCCGTGACTCGGATATAGCCCCGCATCTCGTCGTGAATATTGCAGCCCAGTTTGACGCTGCCAACGGTGTGGAAAGTATGTGTGCGCGTCTGATCGCGACCATAGAGCTCGATAGCGAAGCGGGCTGGCTTGGAAAAGGAGTAGATCGAATGGCGCACATTATCGAGATTGGGGAAGGCAACCGTGCTGCCCTTGGCGATGATCAGTGTGCCGGGGACGAATTGCTGGTTCTTCTGGCCCATTCCCATCTTCCACGGGAAACGGATGGGACCGGCCCTTCTCGCAGCGCTGTGGACTTCGACAACCGCATCGCGCACCGGCACCCCGCTCATATCGACGATCTGTACACGCAAACTTGCGGGCGAGGCCGCTGCGGCGATGGGGCTGATGCCGCCTGCGGCCCAGATCAGGGACACGGCAGCAAGCATGGAAACAAAGGCAGGAAAGAAGGCGCGACGCATGACAGGAAAGCCCTAGCTTTGATCTGTTAAAGAAACCCTCCCTCAATGGTTTAGGCACAATTTACCTTGTCGCGCTATTGTGTGTCGCGATGATTCCGATCGCCTCCAGTCTGATTTTGTTCGCTGGCGCCGCTGCGCCGAGGTTCCACGTCCGAACCCGCGCCGGGGTCGGCGCATGCCCATCAGCCTGAGCCCGACAATCCGCCACGCACCGTAGGGGTAGATGTCTTCGCCGGCGGCAAACTGCTGCTCACGAACGGGGTTAT
>PNJY01000080.1 GCA_013822125.1 Erythrobacter sp.
GTGATTGCGGCGAGCGTCAGCAGCGGGGCAAATAATTTTGCGGCAGGCATCGCAATGCCGCGCCTCAGCTTCGGAATGGCCGAGCGCGGCATGCTGCCACGCTGGTTCCGCACGGTTCATCCACGTTTCCGCACTCCGTCCAATTCTATCCTGTTTTACGGAATCGCCGCGATCATGTTCGGATTTTGGGAAGGGTTCGAAGTGCTTGCGGTGGCAGGAACCTTGGTGCGCCTGATCACCTATCTCATTACGTGCCTCGCGCTGCCCATTCTCGAACACCGCGAAGGCAGGATCGACAGGGTGCATCTCGCCTTCGTCGTGTTTGCGGTGGCCAGCACACTGTTTATCGCCAGCCATGCCGAAGCCAAGGCTTGGCTGGTGCTGGGAGGCATTCTGATGGTGGGAGCCGCGCTCTATACGTTCGCAGTGCGCGAAGGGCGACCTCTGCCCGCTTAGGGTTGACCCGCCCGGGGGGCTTCCCCTGCGTCAGACGTTGCCGTGCGCGGCAGCTTGTGCGGTGCAACACAATTGGGTAGCCTCACCCGATTGAGCTGGCACAAGCCGGCCACCCCGCGCTCAAGCAGCCAAGCGGTAGTGCGAACATCCCGCGCTCAAGCAGCGGAGCGATAGCGCGGACAAAAACGGGAGAATGCCTTGCGCCAATTGCAGGGAATGGACGCATCGTTTGTCGCGATGGAATCGCGCAATTCGCCGATGCACATCGGATCGATCCTGATCTATAACCCTGAAACAGCGCCCGGCGGCTTTGTCCGCTTCAAGGAAATCCTCGCCTTCCTGCATTCACGCATGCAACTCTCGCGAACCATGCGCCAAAGGCTGGTGCGCGTGCCCTTCGATCTCGATTATCCTTATTGGATCGAGGATGAGCACTTCGACCTCGAATATCATGTGCGGCACCTGGCCCTGCCCAAGCCCGGCGACTGGCGGCAGCTGTGCATTCAGGCTGCGCGGATATTCGCCCGCCCGCTCGATCTGAATCGCCCGCCGTGGGAATTCACCGTGATCGAGGGGCTCGACAATATCGACGGCGTGCCAAAAGGCAGCTTCGCCTTTATCACCAAGGTGCATCATTCTGCGATCGACGGGATGAGCGGGATCGATCTGATGGAGGCGATGCACACGCTTGAGCCCGATCCAGCGCCGATCGAACAGCCTGATACATGGCGTGCCGAAAGCGTCCCCAACGCGGCTAGCCTGCTCGCGCGTGGCTGGTGGAATGCGGTGACCAACCCGATGCGCCAGCTCAATGTCGCGGCCAAGGCCATCCCCGGCCTGACGCGAACTGTGCAGGGCCTCATCGCCAAGGATTTCAAGGTCCATGGCGAGATGCTGGCACCGCGCTGCCGCTTCAATGCGGTGATTTCGCCACACCGCGTGGTCGAAGGGCGCAGTTTCCCGCTTGAGGACATCAAGGCGATCCGCGCGCTGTCACCCGGATGCAAGGTCAACGATGTGTTCCTCGCCATCATCGGCGGTGCAATGCGGCGCTACCTGCTCGACAAGGACGAACTGCCCAAGACCACGCTTACCGCAATGGCGCCTATCTCGGTCCGTTCGGGCGAGGAAAAGGGCGATATGGGCAATCAGGTCGCGGCAATGATCGCTCCCTTGGGCACGCATATCGCCACAGGGGCTGAACGGCTGCGCTATGTCCATTCGCAAACCGCCAATTCGAAGGCGGTGACCGATGCCATCGGCGCGCGCAACATGACCGAAATCAGCAAGGTCAGCCCTGCCCTGTTCATGGCGCTGGGCGCGCGGCTTTACACCAGCCTCGGCCTCGCCAACCGTGTCGGCCCGCCATTCTCGACCGTGGTCACCAATGTTCCGGGCCCACCGGTGCCGATCTATTCGAGCGGCGCTCGGCTCGAAAGCATTATGGGGCTGCTGTGCCTTACCGACGGGCTGGGTCTGGGCCATGTGGTGCAGAGCTATTGCCAGGAGGCGACGATTACCTTTACTGCCTGCCGCAAATTGATGCCCGATCCAGAATTCTACGCCTCTTGCATCGAGGAAAGCTTTAACGAGCTGCGTGATACAGTCTTGGCCGAAATGGCAACGGAAACGACCGGGAAACCGAAAAAGTCGAGAGGGAGCAAGTAATGGCAACAGCCGCAGCAGTGCATGGGGCGACAGACACGAGCGCCCGGCCGCCGCACCGGTTGTGGACGCTGGCCGAAGCACGGGCGGTGCTCGAACTTGGCGCGTTCTATGCAGTCCGGCCGCTGCTCGCATCCTTGCCCGGCGGCGATGGCCACGCGGTTCTGACTCTGCCCGGGTTCCTCGCCACCAACAATTCGACCGTGCCGATGCGCGGTCTGCTGCGTTCGCTCGGCTATGATGCGCACGGCTGGGACAGCGGGCGCAACCTGCGGGTGGACAACGGCCTGTTGCATAGGCTCGAAAGCCAGATCGCGCGCCTCAACGACGCCAGCGGCGGGAAGATATCGCTGGTAGGCTGGAGTCTTGGCGGCACCATTGCGCGCGAGCTGGCCAAACTGTTCCCTGATCGGGTGCGGCTGGTCATCTCGCTGGGCAGTCCGATCAGCGACAACCGCGAACATACCAATGCCCGCCACCTGTTCGAATATTTCAACCGCGACGTTCCCGAAGCGCAAAATGGCGGCAGGTTCAACGATCTGGCCAAGGCCCCGCCGGTGCCGACCACATCGATTCTCACCCGCACCGATGGCATCGTCCACTGGCGCGGCTCGCTCCAGCATCCGGGGAGCACCCCCAGCGAGAATATCGAAGTTCGCGCCAGCCATTGCGGGCTTGGCGTCAACCCATCGGTGATGATCGCCATTGCCGACCGGTTGGCGCAACCCGAAGGGCAATGGGCGCCGTTCAAGCCGAAGGCGGAACACCGCTGGATGTTCCCCCGGCGCCC
This sequence comes from Erythrobacter sp., assembly GCA_013822125.1. Lineage (GTDB taxonomy): Bacteria > Pseudomonadota > Alphaproteobacteria > Sphingomonadales > Sphingomonadaceae > Erythrobacter. Next base: position 2,912 of record PNJY01000080.1, read on the forward strand.
GCTGAACTGATCATTCAGAACATCTTGCGCAGTTCGAGCCCGATTACACGCCCCAATGGGTCGACCAGGAACGGCTGGTAGCGCAGCGGTACATCGCCGTTTGCATCGACGATGCGGCGCTGCCCGTCGAACAGATTATCGAATTCAAGCGAAAGGCGCAGATTCTTGAGCGCACCCGTCTCCTGCTTGAACAACCGGCCAAGATCGGTGAACAAGCGCAGATCGAGCGTCGCCAGATCTCCGAAGAAAACGCTGTCGCCCACTCCGCTGCCGTCGATCCGCGTCTTGCCGACATATCGTCCCGACAACCGTAGCCCCATACCGTCACGGAACAGACCAGCTTCAATCGTGGTCCCATGGCGCGGCAAGCCGTTGGTGCTGGTCGAATCGCCGTCGAGCAAATCGAGCAGCGGCACGCCTGGGGCGATCAGTACCTCGTTGTTCAGTTCGATCGAATGGGACAGGTTGAAGAAATACCTGCCCTGCCCGTCCCTGCCACCAAACGGCAGGCCGCTGGGTCTGGGGCCTCCGCCTGTGCCTCCACCAGGTCCAGCGCCGGCTCCTGATCCTGGCGGCCCGCCCCGAACCGGAGCCGGTGTGCCGAACGAGCCAGTTGTAACCAGCCCCAACACGAGCCTTTCGGTGCTAACCCGGTCGAATGTCACCGATCGCGCATCGAGCGCGATCAGCCGCCCTGTGCCATCGCGGGTGATCCTGTCAGGAAAGGCCAGCTCGATCGCTTCGGCCAACGCCGGAAAACCGCTCGTCACATCGCGTGACCGGTTACGGACATAATCCGCTGAAATTCGTGTATCTTTCAGGAACGGGAGTTTCCAGTTGGCGGAAAATTTCCAGTCGCGCTGCTTTTCGGCCAGCAGATCGGGGTTTCCGCCAAGCGTCACCGTCGCCAGCACGGTTTCGCCTGTCACGAAATCGAATACCGGGACATTGAGGTTGAGCGTCTGCGGATTGCCCAGCGCGCCGAGCGAGGGGGCAACATCGCGCCCGATCCGCGAGACTTGCAGGTCAAGGCTATCCCAAGGCGACCAGGCGAGCCCCAGGCTCCAGTCATAAAGCGTGCCGAAGTCGGAAAGGTGATTGATCCCTGCCTGCCCACTCAGATTCACGCTGCCCAGCGCGTCCCATACGCCCTCCCGGCGGCTGGCAATCGGCAGAACCACGTTGAGCCCCGCTTCCAGATCGCCGCGCGTCAGCATTGTCTGCGTATCCCCGCGCGTATCGCTGGCCTCTATCCGGTTCCAGGCATAGCCGAAGTCGAACGTGGTGCTGAGTTCGCCCGCAGGCAGATCTGTGGCCACACCGCGCAGTGTCGCCTTGCTCGAGGCATTCCAGGTGCGGGTGTGCGCCGTGTCAAAGCCGTTGTCGACATCGGAAGGAAGATCACCGTCGAGCGCGAGCGTGCCCGCCAGCGCCGCTTCGCGCAGGTCACTGGTGTCAAATCGCCGGTCGACCAGGTCTTCGTTCTCGGCCAGTCCGGCGTCGGCAGTAACCGTCAACTGGAACGCGCCGAGCGAACGCCCGAAACTGGCGGATGAAGCGATCGAATCGCGGCTGTTACGCCGTTCCAGCGGCGTGTCCGCGCCGAACACCCGCTCGGCTGTACTACCGTCGGGCGCAGTCAGGATAACCGAATTGAGACCCGAAAGATTTAATGCCTCGGAACGCTCATATGTCGTGTTGAAACTCAATGTGGTGCCCGATTCGAGCAGTGCCCGCGCCCAGTTCACACTCGCTTCGAACTCGAACTGGCCGGGAAGCAGACTGCGATAGGTTGCCGGATCGGGGTCAGTCGCAAGATCGGAAACGGCGGAGGTCTGGATCACGCCGCGCTCGCCCTCGGTCAGGAGCGAGGTATCGCGTATCTCGACATTGGTGTTGATCCGCGCGCCATTACGGATCCGCAGCCAGGTGAATTCCTGCTCGTTGGTGAAGTAGTCTCCGCGATCGGGCGCGCCAGCCTCGACCTCGATCTCGCGGCTCGAGAAGCGTTCCTTGAGGATCACGTTCACCACCCGTTGATCGGGTGCGAAACCGAATTGCTGCGCCACTTCTTCGGGCAGGACCTCGACCTTGGCGATCGCCTCGGGAGGGTACGAGCGCAATTCGCGGAAGCTGCCGATGCGCAGGCCGTTGACCAGGATCACCGGTTGCCCCCCACCTCCGCGTCCGCGCGCCGAGCCGGTCTGCGGTGCGATTGCCGTCAGCAGATCCGCCACCGAGGTTGCGCCCACTGCCGCAATATCCGCCTCGTTGAGCTCAAGGATAGGGGCCTGCGAAACATTGAGTTGTCCGCGCAGCCGGTCACCCTGCACGAGGATTTCGTCGGTGTCGGACGGGTTATCCTGCCCCGCTCCGTCCTGGGCCAGAACCGCCACCGGATTGAGGAGGCACAGGGAAGCACCGGTACCGAGAAGTAAAGAATATCGCTGAAACATCAAGCGGGCTAGTTGGTGATTTTCCTACAATCATCAAGGTGAGGATTGTAATGATTTGCATCAGACCCGGCCTCAAGCCCGTCTGACGTAAATCACACACGCGTCGCCGAAAATCGCGACAGCGCAGTGCAAGGCTTCCATTTTGCCCCGGCCACGGCTAAAGCGCGCGCCCAGACCAAACTCATTCGCTGGCAAAGGACCTACATGGCTAAAGAAGAACTCCTCGAAATGCGCGGCAAGGTAGTGGAACTGCTGCCCAACGCGATGTTCCGGGTCGAGCTCGAAAATGGCCATGAAGTTCTGGGCCACACCGCCGGCAAGATGCGAAAAAATCGCATCCGCGTGCTGGTGGGTGACGAAGTGCTGTGCGAACTGACGCCCTACGATCTGACCAAGGCGCGCATCACCTATCGCTTCATGCCCGGCCGGGGCGGCCCCGGCCCGCAATAGCAGGCAGCGCTGCACTTGGGCGCTTCCGCACTCATCCTTGCATCGGCCAGCCCAAGGCGGCGTGAATTGCTCGCGCGGCTTGGGGTCGTGCCCGATGTCGTAGAGCCTGCCGAGATCGACGAAACTCCGCGCAAGGCCGAGCTGCCGCGCGATTATGCGCTGCGCATGGCGCGCGAAAAGGCATTGGCGGTCAAGGCGGATGGCCATGTGCTGGCAGGCGACACGGTTGTGGCCCTGGGTCGCCGCATTCTGCCCAAGGCTGAGGACGAGGCAACCGCGCAGCGCTGCCTTGAGCTGCTATCGGGAAGGCGACACCGCGTGCTTTCGGCCATTGCGCTGAAATCGCCGGACGGATCGCTGCATGACCGGCTGAGCGAAACGATAGTTCGCTTCAAACGCCTCACACCTGACGAGATCGCCGCCTATCTCCACAGCGGCGAGTGGCACGGCAAGGCGGGCGGCTATGCCATACAGGGCGCGGCCGAAGGGTTGATCGCCTGGATCGGCGGCAGCCATTCGGGCGTTGTCGGTCTGCCGCTGTTCGAAACGCGCGCGCTGCTCAAGACTGCGGGCTTTCCCATTGGCTGATTTGCCTACCCCCATCCCCTCCCGCATGCGGGAGGGGAGCGAGACTGGCAGAGCGACAAGCGAGGCTGGTCGCAGCGAGGTGGGCAATTGACGTGGCTGGTCGAGAAAGGGATCGGCGAGGAACGCGCCGTTCTGCTCGAACAGGGCCGCGTCGCCGCCGCGCGGCTCAGCTGGCCGGGATCGATGGTTACGGGCGAAGTCGCAGATGCGACCGTGATCGAGCGTATCCCAGGCTCTACCACCTCATTGGTCCGCTTCGCCAATGGTGAGGAGGGCTTCGCACGCCCACTACCTCGGTCCGCCAGCGTGGGAACCAGCGTGCGGGTCGAGATCGAACGCGAAGCGATTGCCGAACGCGGGCGGCTCAAACGCTGCCAGGCGCGGCTGACCGACAAGCCGCTGCTCCCCGCGCCCGACCTCATCCAGTCCCTTCGCGCCGAAGGGCACGAGGCCGTCCAAGTCCACCGCTTTCCTCCCGAGGCTGACTGGGAGGAATTGTTTGCCGAGGCATGGAGCGGCGAGGTGGATTTCCACGGTGGCGCGCTGCTGCTGGCCGACACCCCGGCGATGACGCTGATCGATGTCGATGGCGGGCCTCCGGAGGCGATTTTCCACAATGCCATCCCCGCAATCACCGCCACGTTGCGCCGGTTCGATATCGGCGGCAACATCGGGATCGACTTTCCGACTCTAACCGACAAGGGTGACCGGCGCGCTATTGATGCGCGACTTGGCGAGGCGCTGACGGGATGGCCGCACGAACGCACGGCAATGAACGGCTTCGGCTTCCTCCAGATCGTCGCCCGGCTCAAGCGCCCTTCGTTGTTGCAGAGGATCGGGCGTGACCGCACCGGGGCCGCCGCGCGTCTGCTGCTGCGCCGGGCCGAAGCAGTGGGCGAGCCGGGAGCCTTGTTGCTGACTGGGCATCCGGCAGTCACGGCAAAATTGTCCCCCGATTGGATCGAGGATCTGGCGCGCCGCAGCGGGCGCAAAGTCCGGCTTGCCAGCGATCCGGGCCTTGCACTCGCGGGCGGATTCGCGCAGGCAGTGCCGCTATGACTGCTTCGTCGAGACCTAAGCCCTGCCCGATCTGCAAGAAACCGAGGAGCGAGGAGCACGCCCCCTTTTGCTCGCTGCGCTGCCGCGATCGCGATCTGGTGCGCTGGTTTGGCGATGGCTATGCGGTGCCCGGCCCGCCCGTGGACCCGGATGATCTCGCCGCCAACGACTGGGGTCAGGAAAACTGACGGCGCCAGCCCAATTCCCCCCTTGCCAACCGCCCGCACGTTCGCCATAGGCGCGCACTCATTCGCTGGCCGGGGTTCTTGACCCATGTCGCGGCAATGATGCCTGGGTAGCTCAGTGGTAGAGCAGACGACTGAAAATCGTCGTGTCGGTGGTTCGACTCCGCCCCCGGGCACCACACTCCCTCATTTCGCTATCGCACTGCGCGCTGCTTGAGCGGGACCATCAGATAACGAAATCGAGGAAGTCGGGCATTCGCGAGCGGTTGACGATCATCCGGTCATGCAGCAACGCGACCTGCCTGCTGCCGGTGCGCACGAACAGGAACGGCAACACGCCGTGGAGCATGCAGGCCAGACCACTCACCACCATGCGCAGGCCGAAGCCAACAGCATGGCGCAGGTGCTGCCAATAGTTCTCTCCAACGGACGCGGGATGCTCGGTGAACAGCTGGGCGAACTTCATCATACGACTCCGCATTGGCGCGCCGACAAGCCATAACCGGCTCGGTGACGAGGGAAAAGGGCGGGAAGGCAGGAAGTACCTCCTGGCATACGCGGCGCCTCCCCGCCAACCGTTTGCCAATTGTCGCCATTGGGCGTATGGGCCGCATACGCCCCGGCCATCGCGATGCAGCGCGCATCGCAGCACCGGGGCGAAGGTATTTTCCCAGCAGGATGATCAAACAAATGTCCCGTCGCCGCCAAATCTACGAAGGCAAGGCCAAGATCCTCTATGAGGGCCCTGAACCGGGTACCTTGATCCAGTATTTCAAGGATGATGCGACCGCCTTCAACGCCCAGAAAAAGGGCACCATCAACGGCAAGGGCGTGATCAACAACCGCATTTCGGAGTATGTCTTCACGCGGTTGGCCCATATCGGCATCCCCACGCATTTCATCCGGCGGCTCAACATGCGCGAGCAGCTTGTGCGGCAAGTCGAGATTATCCCGATCGAAGTGGTGGTGCGCAATGTCGCTGCGGGTTCGATCTCGACCCGGCTGGGCATTCCAGAGGGTGAGCAGCTGCCGCACACCTTGATCGAGTACTATTACAAGGACGATGCACTTGGCGATCCGATGATTGCCGAAGAGCATATCGCCTGCTTCAACTGGGCTGGGCCCGAAGAGATGCAGGACATCGCCGCGATGGCAATCCGCATCAACGATTTCATGTGCGGGATGTTCGCCGCGATCGACATTCGCCTCGTTGATTTCAAGCTAGAATTCGGGCGCATCTTCGATGGCGACTTCAGCCGTGTAATTCTGGCCGACGAAATCAGCCCCGACGGTTGCCGCCTGTGGGACATCAACACCGGCGAAAAGCTCGACAAGGATCGCTTTCGCCGCGATCTTGGCGGCGAGGAAGAAGCCTATCGCGAAGTTGCGCGGCGGCTTGGCCTGATGCAAAATGAGGATTCCGGTCCGGGTGAAGTGTTCGACCTGTCTTCGCATCGCAGCCGGTTGCGCACATCGCCCAAGCCCAAGAAGTAGCATTGCCGTTCAGCACCTTGTCAACTTCTGCATCATAGGCCAGCAAGCGATGATACGAAGTCTGATACGCGCCACCCTGATTGCTGCCCTGATGTCTCCATGGGGCGCTGCACCGCTCCAGGCACAAGATGCAGCACCACCAAGCGATCCGATATGGGCATTCGAAGTCAGCGACATTCCGGTCGATCCGGCGTTCCGCTTCGGCGTGCTCGAAAACGGCATGCGCTATATCCTGCGTGAGAATGCCACGCCTGCGGGCACCGCACTGGTGCGCCTCCACATCGGTTCGGGCTCGCTCGACGAGGAGGATCACGAACGCGGCCTCGCGCATTTCCTCGAACATATGGCCTTCAACGGTTCGACCAACGTACCCGAAGGCGAAATGGTCAAGCTGCTGGCGCGCGAAGGGCTGGCATTCGGCGCAGGTACCAACGCCGCAACCGGGTTCGAATCGACCGTCTATATGCTCAACCTGCCGCGCAACGATGCTGCGCTGCTCGATACCGCCCTGATGCTCATGCGGGAAACCGCTACCGAGCTGACCATCGAGCAAGCCGCTGTCGATCGCGAACGCGGGGTTGTCCTGGCCGAGCGGCGTGAGCGGCGAACCTTTGCCTACAGGGAAACGGAAGACCAGCTCGCCTTCATTTCGCCCGGCGCACGCTATGTCGATCGACTGCCGATTGGCACGCTGGAGGTGCTCGAGACAGCAAACGCCGAGGATATCCGCGCCTTCTACCGCCGCACTTATGTGCCCGGCAACGCAGTGCTGGTGATCATCGGCGATTATCCGCTCGATCTGCTGGAGGAGCGGGTTCGCCACTGGTTCGAGGACTGGCGGGGTGATGCCGCCCCGCCCGACCCACCAACCGGCCCGCTTGACTTGGCGCGTGCGGGCGAAAGCGACATCTATCTCGACCCCGCACTTTCGGAACAGGTCAGTGTAGCCCGTTTCTCGCCATGGCTGGATCGACCCGATACCGCCGAAAACCGCAGGCAGGATCTGCTGCGCCAGATCGGCTATTCGATAATCAATCGCCGTTTGGAAACGCTGGCTCGCGCGCAGGATGCCCCCTTCATAAGCGCAGGTTTCGGCACCGGTGATGTGTTCGAGGATGGCCGCGCCACCAGCCTGTTGGTCGATACGAGCGATGGTGCATGGCGCCGGGGACTTGAAGCAGCGGCGGTCGAACTCCGCCGCGCGCTTGAATTCGGCTTCAGCGACGCCGAAGTCGCCGAACAGGTCGCCAGGATCCGCAGTTCGCTGGAAAATGCCGCACGGTCCAGTGCCACCCAGACGAACAATGCGCTTGTTGCAGCCGCGCTGGGCCTGATCGATGAGGAACGCATTCCCTCGACCCCGCAAAGTGCCCTCGCCCGGTTCGAAGCATTCGCGGATGGAATCACTGCAGAAGCGACGCTGAAGGCGGTCAAGCTGGACGCGGCTGAGTTGACCGACCCGCTCATCCGCTTTCAGGGCCGCACCGCGCCCGATGGCGGTGTGGATGGCCCGCGCGCAGCCTGGAACGAGGCGATGGCGACACCGATTAGCGCGCCCGATCACGCCCGGCAGATCGAGTTCGCCTATCAGGACTTTGGAGCGCCGGGCACGATCGCTTCGGACCGGCGCGATGAACGGCTGGGCCTGCGCCTGATCCGCTTTGCCAACGGGGTGCGGGTCAATCTCAAGCAGACCGGCATAAGCGAGGACCGGATCAGCTACCGGCTTACGCTCGATGGCGGGCAACTACTCAACACGGCCCAGGAACCGCTGGCGACGGCGCTGGTTTCGTCGCTCGCAGGCGGCGGGCTTGGCGCGCATAGCCGCGATGATCTCGAGACGATCCTGGCGGGGCGCAACGTCAGCTTTTCGATGAGCGCGCTCAGCGATGCCTTCAGCATGGGCGGGACCACGACTCCACGCGATCTGACGTTGCAGCTGCAATTGCTGGCCGCTGCGATCACCGATCCGGGATACCGCAAGGAAGGCGAGGAGGCCTATCGCCGCGGCCTGCCCGATTTCTTCGCCAATCTCGATTCGACGCCGGGCCGCGCGCTTTCAACCAAACTGGGTGAAATCCTTTCCGATGGTGATCCCCGCTTCACGCTGCAAAGCCAGGAT
>PNJY01000081.1 GCA_013822125.1 Erythrobacter sp.
AATGCGCTGCCACCCTTGGGGCGGGCATGGCTATGATCCGCTACCGTAATAGCTATATAACACAGTCATAGACCAACAGACGTACGGGAATCACCTTGGACAATCAGCGCAATCTCCTGCTCGCCGTGTTGCTTTCGGGCCTGCTTATCCTTGGCTGGGACGCCGGTATGAGCTATTTCTACCCGCAGGCTTCGATCACCGCGCAGGCCGTGGACGGTAAGGCTGCAACTCCCGCCCCGTCGTCGCCCGCGATCGAATCGGACAAGCAGCCTGCCGGGCCGGTTAATCTGGCCAAGGCGCTGGCCACCAAGGCTCGCCTGCGGATAGATGCGCCGCGGATCGAAGGATCGATCAACCTTGTCGGCGCGCGGATCGACGATATCGAGCTCAGGGATTACCGCGAGACGATCGACAAGGACAGCGGGCCGGTACAGCTGTTCGCCCCGCAGGGGACTGCGCTGCAATATTACGCGCAGTTCGGCTGGATCGGCGAAGGCGTGCGCCTGCCCGATTCCGAGACGCTGTGGCAGGCCGATGGAGCGGCGCTCACCGCCGACAGGCCCGTCACGCTGACCTATGACAATGGCGAGGGCCAGATCTTTGCGATCCGCCTCTCGATCGATCACGATTTCATGATCACCGCCACCCAATCGGTCCGCAACACCGCCACCGGGCCGGTGGTGGTGCGTCCCTTCGGCCTGATCATCCGCAATTCCACCAACGCCAGCCCCAGCACCTTCAATGCGCATTCGGGGCCGATGGGCGGCTTTGGCGAGACGGTCGAATATGGGCCCGACTACGACGACCTCATCGAAACCGACACGCACACGCCTGAAGGCGGCTCGCCAGACTGGCTGGGCTTCTCCGATCTTCACTGGCTCTCGGCGCTGGTTCCACAGGCCGGCGCGCAGGCAACCCCCGGCTTTCGTTCGCTGGGCGACAACCTGTTCCGCGCCGATTTGATCTATGCACCTACAACCATTCCTGCCGGAGCCAGCTTGACGCGTGAGACGCGGCTGTTCGCGGGCGCCAAGGAAAGTGTTTTGCTCGACCGTTATCAGGATGCGGGCATCCAGAACTTCGGCAAGGCGATCGACTGGGGCTGGTTCGAATGGTTCGAAAAGCCGATGCTGTGGCTGCTGCGCACACTCTATGACTTTGCCGGCAACTTCGGACTGGCGATAATCATGCTGACGGTGATCGTGCGCGCGGTGATGTTCCCGATCGCACAGCGCCAGTTCGCCAGCATGGCCGCAATGCGCGCGGTCCAGCCCAAGATGAAGGCGATCCAGGAACGCTACAAGGACGACAAGCAGAAGCAGCAGCAGGAAATCATGGCGCTCTACAAGACCGAGGGCGTCAATCCGCTGGCCGGGTGCCTACCGCTGTTCCTGCAAATCCCGATCTTCTTCGCGCTTTACAAGACGCTGATCCTGGCGATCGAGATGCGGCACGAGCCGTTCTATCTGTGGATCAAGGACCTTTCCGCGCCCGATCCGGCCAAGATCCTAAACCTGTTCGGCCTGCTGCCGTTCGATCCGCCGGGCTTCCTCGGCATCGGAGTGCTGGCGGTGCTGCTGGGCGTGACCATGTGGCTGACCTTCCGCCTCAACCCCACTGCGATGGACCCGATGCAGCAACAGATATTCAGCTTCATGCCTTGGGTGCTGATGTTTGTGATGGCGCCGTTTGCCGCCGGATTGCTGCTTTACTGGGTCACCTCCAACCTCCTTACGGCGGCACAGCAGACCTATCTCTATTCACGCCATCCGCAGCTCAGGGCGCAGGCGGACAAGGACAAAGCCGATCGTGAGCGCGCCACAACGCGCGGGGACAAGGGTTAGCGCGTGGCAGAGGAAGCCGAACAGGCACATCGCGAAAAAGCTGCGTCGCGCCTGTTCTCGGGCCGCGTCGAGTTCCTGCTCTCGGCTCCGCAGCTCAAATTCCTGCCCGATCCCACTGTGCCCGAAGTGGCCTTTTGCGGGCGCAGCAATGTCGGCAAGAGCTCACTCCTCAATGCGCTGACGGGCCGCAAGTCGATCGCTCGCGCTTCGGTCACGCCGGGCCGCACGCAGGAACTGAACTTCTTCGAAGTGGGCGATCCCACCCGGTTCCGGTTGGTCGACATGCCTGGCTATGGCTTTGCCAAGGCGCCGCCGAAGGTGGTCGAAAAGTGGAAGCAGCTGGTGCGCGATTACCTGCGCGGTCGGCAGGTGCTGGGCCGGGTGCTGGTGCTGGTCGACAGCCGCCACGGGCTCAAGGATGTCGATCGCGAGATGATGAAGATGCTCGACGAGGCGGCCGTGAGCTACCGCGTGGTGTTGACCAAGTCGGACAAGATCAGTGCCGACGAACTGGCGCGTGTTGCAGCCGCAGTGGGCGAAGAGGCGCGGCGGCACCCCGCCGCCTTCCCGCAGCTGCACGTCACCAGCGCGGAAAAAGGCATGGGGATTGCCACCTTGCGTGCCGCCGTGATCGAGGATGCTGGAGTCTGAGCGGGGCGGCAGCGCGCCCGTTCACTTCCCCAGCGGAATAAAGCGGATCGCCGCGCCGCCCGAAGCTGCGAGCGGCAGCGTGAGCGTATCGCCCGCGCGCATTTCGCGCTGCTCGATCACGATGTCATAGGGATTGGTCTGCCAGTGTGCGTTCTCGCCGTCGCGGTAGAGCTGCACGCGGTAGCGTTTGCCCGGATCGAGAAAATCGAGCTTCAGCGCGAGTGAACGCGGGTTCTCGTCGGTCAGCGCGCCGAGGAACCATTCCTGCCCCCCGCGCTGCTTGCGCGCGATCGCGACATATTCGCCCACCGCGCCATCGAGCGCCACGCTTTCCTCCCAATCGGCCGGCACATCTTTGATGAACTGGAAGGCGTCCATGCGCTTCTCGTAATTTTCAGGCAGGTCGGCGGCCATCTGGATCGGTGAATAGAGCACGACATAGAGCGCCAGCTGCTTTGCCAGCGTGGTCTGCGCGAAATTCGCCGGATCGTGGCGCGGGATATCGTCGCGCACCGGAGGGCGAGAATTGTGGCGCAGGTCGAAGATACCTGGCGTGAAGTCCATCGGCCCCGACAGCATTCGGGTGAAGGCCAGCGTCGCTTCGTGGCTGGGCGGATTGGGGGGCGATCCCCAGGCGTTGTATTCCATGCCGCGCGCGCCTTCGCGCGAGACCCAGTTGGGGTAGGTGCGGCGCAGCCCGGTGTCCTTGACCGGTTCGTGCGGATTGATCGCGATGTGGCGCTTGGCCGCCTCGCGCACAACGTGCAGATGGTGATCGACCATGATCTGCCCGTCATGCCATTCGTATCTGGGAATGCCGTTCTCGTCGATCCGCGCGATCCGCCCGGCATCGGCGACATAGCCGGTCTTGACCACTGCCACGCCGTTGTCGCGATAGAGGTCGAATGCCGCCTCCATCTGGTTTTCGTAATTGGTGATATTGCCCGAAGTCTCGTGGTGCCCGATGATGCGCACGCCCTTCGCCTGCGCATATGCGCCCAGCTCCGCGAGATCAAAATCGGCAAAGGCTTCGGCGAAACGGAACAATGCGCCGTTGTAGTACCAGTCGCCATCCCATCCCACATTCCAGCCTTCGACCAGAACGCCGTTGAAACCGTGCTCGGCGGCAAAATCGATGTAACGCTTCGTTTCCTCGGTGGTGGCGCCGTGGACGCCGTCATGGCCCCAACTGCGTTCATTGATGTGCATGGCCCACCAGATGCCGACATACTTGCCCGGCTGGAACCACGAGACGTCGCCCAGCTTGTTGGGCTCGTTGAGGTTGAGGATCAGGCCCGAATTGATCAACCCCTTGGCATCGGGCGCGATCTGGATCGTGCGCCAGGGCGTATGAAAGGGCGCGGCGGTCCGCACCAGAGCGCCGTCCGAACGCGGTGAAAGCCGGGCCTTGAGCGTGCCGGGGCGCTGCTGCTGCAACGACATGGCCGAATAATCGACCAGTGCGGCCTCATGGATGGAGAAATGGACGCCGCTCGCCTTCCTGAAGGTGATCGGCGTATGCGCAGTCTCGACCAGTTCGGCAGCGCCAGTGCGATAGAGATATTCATAGCGGTTGAAGAGCCCGCTGGGGATCCACCAAGCCTGCGTTTCGGCGCCCACGGCGAACTGGGTCAGCTCTTCCATTATGTTGACTTCGCCCTTGAACGCATCCTGTTCGCCGAGCTCGTAACGGAAACCCACGCCATCATCGAACAGGCGGAAACGCACGGTCATGCTGCGCGCGGGGCCCTGGCTGGCGGCGAAGGTAACCGCCAGCTCGCGGTGATTGTCGCGCATCAGGCGGCGCTCGCCCCAGGGCTGCTCCCAGGTCGAATCGCTGGCCGCGCGGGTCGATTCGGCAATCGCCAGATTGCTGTTGAAGCCATGGTGATCGCGAAACAGCAATCCGAGCTGCGACGGCGCGACCACCGCTTCGCCGCGATAGGTGAGCGCATAGCGGGCCATCCCGCCATCATCCGAAACCGTCAGCGTGATCTGCCCGTCGGGCGAGGTTTCAGCAAGCGTTTCGGCGCTCGCGGGTGCGCTTGCCAGCACGACTACAAAAAATGCCAAAACGATGCGGAATTTGTTGCGAAACATCACTACTCTCCCGTGACGCGCATGTGCAAAAATATGCAAAATACGCTCTATTTCGCTCAGCATAACACGATTTGAAACGGTTTCTCCATGAAAAGGTATGCAAGGAATGCGGTCATGCAGATTCCCTGCCGCGGTCACGGGATTGGGCGTTGCCGGGGGACAGTGAGCCGATCGTCAGAAGCTGCGCAAGCACTTCTGCGGTCTGCTCGATCGGCTCGCGGCTGCGCTCGATCCGGGCCAGCACCAGGCTGCCCTGCAGGGCGTTGGTGCAAAGCATGGCGAGCCGGTCTGCCTCACCGGCGCTGAATCCGTCTGCGCGCAACTTCGCGGCCAGCACTTCTTGTCGCGCCGCAAAGGCCTTGCGACCTTCCTCCGCGACAGTGACATTGTCGGGTGCCAGTTCGAGCAGCACCGTGGTCATCGGGCAGCCATCGCGAAAGCCCGACTTTTCCATCCACCCGGCGAGGAGCGCCGCATGCGCGCGAAGCAGCGCGCCTGTGGTCGGGCATTTCGCTGCCAGTTCCTCCAGCGTCTCGACCACGCGTCGGCCAGCCTCCTCTACCGCGGCGGTGGCGATCGACGGCTTGCCTTCGGGGAAGTAGTGATACATCGAGCCCTTGGGCGATCCGCTCGCCTCGACCAGCTCGGCCAGCCCGGTCGCGGCATAGCCCTGCTGCCGGAAAAGCCGCACCGCCGCATCGATGATCGGCTGCTTGTGCCTTGCCTTGCCCGCCATACGCCTCCTGCCTGCGCCATTCGCGCGCCCGGTGTGAACCTGTCCGAGCGGGCCGCCATGGTCAATACGGCCGATGCCCGTCCGCGACACCATAAAATATATTGACTGGTCTATATGATTTGTGCAAGCGGTGAATGCGAGGTTGTCTGAGCTTGTCCGGAGCTGTCACCGCGGGGTGGCCACCATGCCCTTCGGGTCGCTGGCAGTTCCGGTCATTTACGAGAGGTCGAACGATGTCGGTTGAAGCGCCCATTGCTCAGGCTCAGGCCGAAGAATTCTTTTGGGCGATGAGCAACCAGTCGCCATTTTCCCTGTCCCTGCGTGAGGAGGACGAGGCCGCATTGGCGCAGGCACAAGCCTTCCGTTTCGGGCCTCAGGATTCGCTGGCAGGGTGGCGGTTCGGCGCCGATGCGGGCCCGGTGGTGGCGCTCGTACATGGCTGGGGCGGACAGGGGACGCAGTTCTTTCGCATGGCGCGCGGGCTTGCAGCGCGGGGTTTCGAAGCAGTGGTCATCGATGTAGGCAATCACGGTGCCTCGGCACCTGCGCGCATGAGGTTCGACCGCTTCATGCACGATGCGCGCGCATTGGCGGACCATCTGGGCGCGATGCCCTTTGCCTGGGTGGCGCATTCCGCCGCCGCGCTAGCCATCCTTTCGGCCCGTCGCACGCACCGGATCGGCGCATGTGCCTATGTCACGATCGCCGCGCCATTTGTGCCTTATGTTCCGCTCAACCGTTTCCGAGCGATGGGCGCGAATGACGAAGCGGTCGAGGCGTTCAAACCGCTGCTCGCGCGCCAGTTCCAGGTCGATTGGGACGCGCTTGAAGCCGGTTTCGCCTGGCAGGCAGAGCCGAACGCAAGTCTGCTGGCGATTTACGATGCGACCGATACCATGGTTGACGCTGGCGATGCGGAGCGTATCGGCAAGGTCTGGCCCGAGTGCCGCACCGTGCTGACCCAGGGCCTTGGTCACAACCGCCTGCTGGGGGCACAAGAGGTGATCGCGGCGACTGTCGAGTTTCTGGCCGGCGTTGCCGAATCTAATGCTGGAGCGACGCCGAGCTAGGCGCAGGATCCATTGTTTGCTGGACCCGGGCGCTGACCGAATTGACCGGAGCGTTGCCATGCCGTGCCGTGCAGAATCCCCGGAAACATGGCTTCGCCACGCCAGTCAGGCGCGAAAGTGTATGCCTAACCTACAATATGCGCTTGACATTAGTATGCATGGCATACGAAATATCGCAAGGATCAGGTAATGAATTGCCGATTCTGTGCGGCGGCCACGCAGGCTGCGGGCATATGTTGGGGAGAGGCCATCATGGGCAAGGCTGCATCGCTCGAAGCGAAGTTGAACGAAATCGGCGACATTGTGGCTATGCTGCGCAATCAGCAGGTTGGGCCGAATGTCTATCCCGGCGTCCCGGCCGAATTTTCCAACTGGCGCAGCGAGCAGCGCGCCTGGGCCGACACTTGCGTGCTGTTCAACCAGAGCTACCACATGGCCGAACTCATGGTCGAAGGTCCGGGCGCGTTCGAATTCCTCAACGGTCTGGGCATCAACAGCTTCAAGGGTTTCGTTCCCGATCGGGCCAAGCAGTTCGTCCCGGTCAGCCATGATGGATATGTCATCGGCGATGTCATCCTGTTTTACCTCGCTGACCAGACATTCAACCTGGTCGGGCGCGCGCCCACGCTCAACTGGCTGATGTTTCATGCCGAAGGGCGCAGCGACGTCAAAGTCACTTATGACGAGCGTACCGCAGCGCGCCCCGATCCCGAGAACCGCCGCCATTATCGGTTTCAGGTGCAGGGACCAAATGCCGCCAAGGTCATCGCCGATGCAACCGGTGCCCAGGCACCGGATCTGAGGTTCTTCCACATGTGCTGGATGACCATCGGCGGAAAACGCGTTCACGCGCTACGCCATGGAATGGCGGGCCAGCCGGGCTTTGAGCTGATGGGGCCATGGGAAGATTGCAATGTAGTGCACAGTGCGCTGGTGGAGGCGGGACGCGCGCATGGCATGGCGCTGGTCGGTGGGCGAACCTATTCATCGAACACGCTCGAAAGCGGGTGGATACCATCGCCACTTCCCGCAATCTACACGGGAGAAGCGATGAAGGCATATCGCGAATGGTTGACCGTAAACGATTATGAAGCGCGCGCTTCGATTGGGGGCAGCTATGTCCCGGAAAGCATCGAGGGATATTATCTGTCGCCCTGGGACCTGGGGTATGGCCCCTTCGTCAAATTCGACCATGAGTTCATCGGCCGTGACGCGCTGGAGAAGAAGGCACAAGGCCCGCACCGCAAGAAGGTAACGCTGGCGCTCGACAGTGCATCGGTCACTGATGCCATCTTTGGGCAATTCGAAAAAACCGGCCTGCGCCCGAAATATATCGAATTTCCCAGCGCCGTTTACGCCATGCATCCTTTTGATCGGGTTGAGGTCGAAGGCGCCCTGGTCGGCCTGTCTACCTGGATCGGATACAGTGCCAACGAAGGACGGATGCTTAGCTTGGCCATGGTCGACGAAGCGCACGCAATGCCAGGTACCGAAGTCGATCTGGTGTGGGGAGAACCGAATGGAGGCACTTCCAAGCCGACGGTTGAACCGCACCGGCAGGTCAAGATCAGGGCGGTCGTTTCGCCCGCTCCCTATTCGGAAGTCGCGCGCACTATTTATGCGGACAGTTGGCGCACCAAAGCAATTTCCGGCAAGTCAGACGCAACCTGACGCACGAAGCTTGGCTTGCTGGCCAGGACGGGAGGGTCACGTTGCCGTAATAAATCGGACTGGATCGACAGGCTACAGACCTGCTTGAGTCTTGTTGTGACTCTGCCACTCGACCTCGCGATTCCGACGGTCCCGGATTGTCCGGCGCGATCGGCTGCGGGATCGTCGTTCAGGATCGGGCCCGAATGCCATATCACAAATTAGATATATCTTATGCTTCGGTCGCGATTCCAATTTCCGGTCCTGGGCCGAGTCTTCTAGTGGTCGAATGAGGAAATCGTAGCGCGCATCTCCATACATTGGGACGTGGCAGAATACGACAAATCGGGGGGGATACCATGAAAAGCTTAACCAACACGACGTCGTTCAGGGGATCGCTGTGGGGCGTGTCCGCATTGGCCCTGCTGGGCGCAGGCTCACCAGCCCTGGCGCAGGATGCCGGCGACGAGGATCGCGGCGAAATCATCGTCACGGCGCAAAAGCGCGCCCAGTCGCTATCGGACGTGTCGGCAGCGGTTTCAGCCGTCGGCGCGGACACGCTGGCCAACACCAACACAGCGAATATCGAATCGCTGCAATCGCTAGTACCAACCATCAGTTTCGGCAATGACTTCAACTTCGCCAAATTGTTCATTCGCGGCATCGGTCTTTCCAGTTCGCTGCCGGGCGTCGATCCGTCGGTCGCGCTCCATGTAGATGGCGCAGTGGTGTCGCTTGCCCAGGCACAGCTCGGTTCGATGTTCGACCTCGAACGCGTCGAGGTGCTGCGCGGACCGCAGGGCACGCTCTATGGCCGCAATGCCACTGGCGGCGCCGTCAATCTGATTACCGCCAAGCCGAGCGACGAAGTGGAAGGTTACGTCCGCCTGACGGTCGGCGGGCCCGACCTCAACCTGGTGGGGGAAGCTGCCGTCGGCGGGCCGCTGACTGAAAATATCCGCGGTCGCATCGCCTTCCGCTCGGTCAATCGCGACGGTTATGGCATCAACGAGTTCACCGGCAACGATATCGACAATGCCAAGCAATTTTCCACGCGCGGGCACCTCGAATTCCTGCCGTCGGAAAAACTCTCGATTCTTCTGACCGGCGAGTATCATACCGAGGATGACGAGTCGCTGGCGATCAAGTTCCGCGAAATCTCGTTCCCGGGCGTGCTGACCGACGGCAATCCTGCAAACGACGGGCTCAGCTCTTTGGGTGAGCGCACCAATGACAACGGCACGCCGGTTGCCTTTGCCAGCAAAGTGCGCAACCTCAACACCAATTTCGATCCGGTCAACAAGCGCGACCAATGGGCAGTGACCGGGACGATCACTCTGGAGGCAAGCGACGCGGTCACCCTGAAATCGCTCACCTCCTACCGCGATTTCGAGGCGATCTTCTTCCACGATTTCGACATGTCGACCTATATCGGCTTCCCCCTCGCGCAGACCGGGGCTCTGCAAACCAGCGCCAATCACTGGCAGCCGGTGTTCCAGCACCAGTTTTCGGAGGAACTG
Source organism: Erythrobacter sp. (assembly GCA_013822125.1). Classification (GTDB taxonomy): domain Bacteria; phylum Pseudomonadota; class Alphaproteobacteria; order Sphingomonadales; family Sphingomonadaceae; genus Erythrobacter. Next base: position 9,572 of record PNJY01000081.1, read on the forward strand.
CAGGCCAACGTCGATACCGGCGGGCTGCACGGCGTATTTGGCCTGTTCTATCTGGACGAAACGATCCGGGTCGAAAACCATATCGGGCTCGATGTGCTGACCAATACCGATCCATTCCGGGTGCAATTTGACGGTACGCTCGATGTAGAAACCTGGGCGGCCTTCGCCAACGTCACCTATGACTTGTCCGAGCAGCTGTCGGTTAAGGCAGGTGCCCGGTATAGCTGGGAAAAGCGGCATCTCGCCAACCAGGCGGGCATCGGCACTGCTGCCTCGGGCTTTGTGCTCGATCCGCTGCAATGGGATGACAGCAAGACCTGGAACAACTTTTCGCCATCACTTGGTCTCGAATACCGGCCCAACGATGATCTGCTGATCTATGGCAACTGGTCCAAGGGGTTCAAGAGCGGCACGGCGGAAATCGGATCGACGCGCAAATTGTCGCCCACGCAGCCGCTGCCCTTCGTCGATCCTGAAAAGGTCGAGGCCTATGAAATTGGTGCGAAGTATTCGACAGGTGATGTCAGCCTGAACCTGGCGACTTTCTACCAGCAGCTGAACAATGGGCAATTCTCGCTTACCCGCCCGATCCCGACTCCTCCGTTCTTCACCAGCACGCTGACCAACGCGGCGCAATCGGAGGCCTACGGTGCGGAACTGGAACTGTTGTGGCGCGCGTCATCGGCCTTCACGGTCAATGCAGCGATCGCCTATCTCGACTCCGAGTTCACCAAGTTCTTCTCCAAGGATCCGCTTGATCCGGCCCTGTTCGGCCCTGGCGGGGCCTCGGTTCCTGATAGCGACCTGTCGGGCAATGCAACGCGCATGTCGCCCAAGTGGAGCCTCAACCTCAATCCCACCTATGACATCGACATGGCCAATGGTGGGACGATCACGTTGGGCTCCAACTTCTCCTACAAGAGCAGGCAATATCATACCGAGTTCAACGATGAACGGCTATCGCAGAAGGGGTACATCATGCTTGATGCCAATATCCTCTACACTGCTCCAAGCCGCGACTTTTCGGTTAACCTGTGGGTCAAGAACCTGACCGATGAACTGGTCTGGGCCGGCAGCTTCTCGGTATCTACCAGCCGCACGATCGGCGGTACCCTGATGCCGCCGCGCAGTTATGGCGTCACCGTGGGGCATCGCTTCTAGAGCGCAATGCGATACGAACGATTGAAACGGGGAGCGCGGGCTGATTTCGCGCTCCCCGATTTTTTGGCCGTATTAGACCTATCGACGGGATAGCGAATGCGGCAGGACCGCCGCGCTCTTCCGCCGACGGGGACGCCAGGCCTAAGGCCGAATTCACTATGTAACGTCCCAAGGGCGGCACGGCCGCGGAACGGGTTTTCCTAATCGCCGGCGCGCTCCTTGAGCATCAACAGCGCCGCTGCCGCGAGCAGTGAACCAGTGCCCATTACGATCGCCACGGATTGCAAGCCAAAGCCGGCTTGGAACAGATAACCTGCGAGTATAGGGGCCAACGCCGAA
>PNJY01000082.1 GCA_013822125.1 Erythrobacter sp.
GAGCAGCAATTGCGCGACCGACTGAATGCCGATCTTGAGTATGTCGCCAACTGGTCGATCCTGAGCGATGTGACGATCATCCTGCGGACCGCCGGTGTGCTGATCCACAAGAACGCATTTTGAGGGAAACAGGGGTGTTGATCGAGCGAACCGCACTGCCCGGAGTGGTCAAGCTGACGCCGCAGCGCTTTGCCGACGGGCGCGGTTACTTTGCCGAAACCTGGAACCGGCAGCGCTGCGCTGAAGGGCAGCCCTGCCCTTCGCTATCCCAGGGCGATATCGGGGGCATCCTCCTGTTTCATGCCCACGACATGATAACCGCCATCGACATGATGGACCTCGCCTGTGACCCCCGATGAAAGATCGGACAGGAAATAGAGCCCGGCGCCGCCGACATCCTCGATCGTGACGTTGCGCCGCAAGGGTGAATTCAGCTCGTTCCACTTGAGGATATAGCGGAAATCGCCGATCCCGCTGGCCGCCAGCGTCTTGATCGGTCCGGCGCTGATGGCGTTGACGCGGATGTTCCGCGGCCCAAGGTCGTTGGCGAGATATTTGACGCTGGTCTCGAGCGCCGCCTTGGCCACGCCCATGACGTTGTAATGCGGGATGACTTTCTCCGCCCCGTAATAGGTCAGCGTCAGGATCGACCCGCCACCCACCTTGGCACCGCTGCCATCCTCGGCCACCGCAGGCATCATTTCTGCCGCTCGCCGCGTCACCGCCACCAGCGAATAGGCCGAGATGTTCATCGTCATCAGGAAATTCTCGAGGCTGGTATCGACATACTGGCCGCGCAGCTCGCTCTTGTCGGAAAATCCGATTGCATGAACCACGAAATCGAGCCGGTCCCAGCGGGACTTGAGCCTGTCGAAGGCGACATCAAGTGCTGCCATGTCCGAAACGTCGCAATCGATCAGGAAATCGCTGCCCAATTCGGCGGCAAGGGGTTTAACCCGCTTCTCCAGCGCTTCGCCCTGATAGGAAAAGGCGAGGTCTGCACCTTGTTCCGCCAGCTTGCGGGCAATTCCCCAGGCCAGCGACTTGTCATTGGCCAGTCCCATGATGAGGCCGCGTTTTCCCTGCATCAGACCGCTCATGCGGCGTCCTCCTTCACCGGGCCGCTACCGGCCCCTATTTCGTGATGCGCCCGGGCGAGCGCAGCGTTGAGTTCAGCTCCGATTACCACCCCTAACCCTACCAGCCAGAAAAAGAAAAGCGTGATCATGATTCCCGCCAGGCTGCCATAGATCAGGCTGTAGCTGACGAAGCTGCGAAGCAACGGCGGCAGCGCCATGGTCACACCCACGAACCACGCGGTGATGAACAGCGCGCCGGGCCAGACCGGACTACCCCGACCGCTCGAAGGGGTAAGCGTGAAGAACAGCAGCCATAGCGAGAAGAACAGGCCCAGCGAGGGCAGGGCGCGGGTCGCGGCGAGCCAGGATATTACGTTCCCGAAATTCGGCAGCCTGGCAGACACCAGAGCATGCAAGGCCGTGAGGCTGATCTGCGCATAGAACGAAAACATCAGCACGATGACCGATGCGAGGATCAACCCGATCGAGCCCAGCCTGTACTTCCAGAACGGCTGGGTCGCGCGCGCGCCATAGGCGCGGCGCAGGATGTCGCGCAAAGTCTCAATCACGCTCGAAACCGTCCACAACGCAATCGCCGCGCCTGCCCACAGCAACCAGCCATGGCGCGCATCGAGCACTTCGAGCGCCGCCGGCTTGATGGTGGCGGCGGCGCTGGGCGGCATCGCGGCAAGGATCGCACTGATCAGCACCTCGCTCTCGCTGACCTTGCCCAGCAGTGCGAACAATGCCGTGTCGAGAATGAAGAAGGGGAACAGCGCCAGCAATGTCAGATAGGCGAGGTTGCCGGCATGGATGAAGCCGTCGCGCCAGGTTCCCTCCAGCGTGCTCGCCGCGACATGGAATACCCGCGTTCCGGGGCCGAGCAGGCGCATCAGCCAGGCGTGCAGGTGATCTTCGTCCTGCACGGGTCAAAGCCCCAGCTTTTCCCGGGGATTGCCGGGATCGGTCCAGCCTTGGAGCCGCCGCTCTAGCTCGGCGCGATCATCGGGCAACTGGATTTCGAGCGCCACCAGCTGGTCGCCGCGCGAACCTGCTTTCGTGCTCCAGCCCTTGCCCTTGAGCCGCATCACGGTGCCGCCGCCGGTTCCCGGCTGGATCGTCAGCATCACCGGCCCGTCGACTGTGGGGCACTTGACCTTGGCGCCGCGCAGCGCCTCATCGAGCGTTATCGGCAGGTCCAGGCGGATGTGGTCGCCCTCGCGGCGAAAGAAGGGGTGGCTGGCCACATCGACCGTCACCAGCCCGTCGCCCTTGCCGCCCGGCCCGTCCTGCCCCTTGCCCTTGAGCCGCATCTGCGTGCCGCTCTCGACCCCTGCCGGAAGTTTGAGGTCGATCGTCCTGCCATCGGCAAGCGTGATGCGCTGGTCACGCCGCGCGGCGGCATCGACAAAGGGAACCGTCAGCCGATAGCCGATGTCGGCCCCCTTGCGCGGCGGGGGCGGCGGCCTACGTGAACCGAATCCGCTCGCCGTGCCGCGCCGTGCCGCGCCGCCGCCGAACAGACCTTCGAACAGATCCCCCAGATCCATGTCGCCGCTGCCAACACCTTGGAAGTCCTCGGGCCGGAAGCCGCGCTGACCTCCACCGCCAAAGCCGCCGCCCATCCCGGCAAAGGGGTTGGCGGGGTTGCCATCGGCATCGATTTCGCCGCGGTCGAACTGGCCGCGCTTTGCCTTGTCGGAAAGCAGGTCGTATGCCCGCGTTACCTCGGAAAAACGCTCGGAGGCCTTGGGATTGTCCTTGTTGCGGTCAGGGTGGAGCTCCTTGGCGAGCTTGCGATAGGCGCTCTTGATCTCGGCCTCGGTGGCCGTACGCGCGACGCCAAGCGTGGAATAGGGATCGCTCATAGCGTGTTAGCTAGGTGGAACAGTCAATGTGCGCAAGCGCGGAGGCTTTCCTACCCGTGATGGCGGCATTATCGCGGCAGAATGCCTGCGCAAACCCTTCTTGCGACAGTTTCGCAAAAATGCCGTAATCCACAGGGTGATGTGGTGCGATTTTTCTCTATATGACTGTGTTCCATGTGTTCCATCCTGTAGGAATCGATCTTGCCCAAACCCCTGCCCGACAAATTGGCCCGCATCGCCACCAGCGAGATTCCTGACAGCGATCCCATGGCGCTATTTGAAGCCTGGCTTGAAGAGGCGCGGGCGGTCGAGCCGAACGATCACAACGCCATGGCCTTGGCAACCGCAACGCCCGACGGCGCGCCTTCGGTGCGCATGGTATTACTCAAGGGGCACGGGCCGGAAGGCTTTACCTTCTATACCAATGCCCAGAGCCGCAAGGGCGAGGAAATCCGCGCCAATATGCAGGCCGCTCTGCTATTCCACTGGAAAAGCCTGCGCCGCCAGATCCGCATCGAAGGGCCGCTGGCTGAAGTCTCAAGCGAAGTGGCAGATGGCTATTTCGCAAGCCGTAGCCGCGATTCGCAGCTGGGTGCGCTTGCTTCGGACCAGTCGCGCCCGCTCGCATCGCGAGGTGAGTTCCTGACCCGAATCGCGCAGGTGACTGCGCGCCATCTGGTTGGACCGGTGCCGCGCCCGCCGCATTGGACGGGATTTTGCCTCGATCCACAAAGGATGGAATTCTGGATGGATCGCCCGTTCCGGCTGCACGATCGGCGGCTGTTCACCCGCATCGGAGGCGGCTGGACCAGCACGCTGCTCTATCCATGAGCCGGGCCAGCACGAACCGGGTCCGATGAACCGGGCGGCCCTCACCCGCAGCGCCGCCGTGGCCTCGATCGGCACCGCGATGCTGCTGCTCGTTCTCAAGCTGTGGGCTGCGATGCAGACGCATTCCACCGCCATGCTGGGGAGCCTGGCCGACACCGCGCTCGACCTGGTGGCCAGCATTGCGACGCTGGCGGGCGTGTGGATTGCCGCGATGCCCGCGGACGAGGATCACCGCTTCGGCCACGGCAAGGCCGAGGCGCTGGCCGCCATGTTGCAGGTCATACTGATCGCGCTGTCGGCGGCGGGTATCGGCTTTCGCGCGGTCTCGCAGCTTGCTTTGGGCCAGCGGGTCGCAGCGGCGGAAGAAGGAATTGCGGTGTCGCTGGTGGCGATCCTCGTCACCTTCGCATTGCTCGCGTGGCAGCGCCATGTGATCCGCCGCACCGGGTCGCTGGCGATCAGCACCGACCATCTCCACTACCAGTCCGACCTGTTTCTCAACCTGGCGGTGATCGCGGCGCTGGCGCTCGATCGCTATGCCGGATTCGGCCTCGCCGATCCGCTGTTCGGGCTTGGCATCGCGGGCTGGCTGCTGTGGGGCGCCTGGAGCGCGGCGGGCGAGGCGATCGATCACCTGATGGACCGAGAATGGCCCGAGGAAAAGCGGCAGCGCTTTATCGCCCTGGCCGCGCGACATCCCGAACTCTCCAACCTGCACGATCTGCGCACCCGCACCAGCGGGATGCACGATTTCGTGCAGTTCCACGTCGATCTTCCCGGCGCGATGACGGTTCAGGAGGCACACACGATTATCGAACGGGTCGAGGCTGATCTTCTGGCGCATTTTCCGCAGATGGAGTTGCTGATCCATATCGATCCCGAAGGGCATACGGACGAACCCGGTAATCCATTGGCCGAACGCGACGAGTTCGGGCGGCTGGAACAGGGGTGAAGCCGAAGAAGGGCGTTACCGCTCCGGGTAAAGTTCGACGATGTCGGCCAGTTCACCCATCATCGCGATGCGTTCGGCGCGCTCCGAATGGCCGAGGCGGACCAGCGTGAGGCGCTGGCTGGGCGAGACGATGACATACTGGCCCATGTGTCCGATCAGCGAAAACAGGCTGGACGGAGCGCGATCGGGGAACAGCGGGTGTTCCTCCGGCGAACCTTTTTCGCGGTATTCGCGGTTGAGCCAGATCTGGAAGCCGTATTGAGGACTCCTCGGGCTTGGGGTCAGCATCTGCTCGATCCAGCGCTGCGGAACCAGCTGTGAACCTGTGGGCGCGCGGCCCTTGCGGCGCAGGAACTCGCCCAGCCGTGCCCAATCGCGCGCTGAGCCGTGGACCAGGCTGCCGCCGATCAGTGTGCCCGAAGCGTCGAATTCGGGCACCATGCTCGTCATGCCGAGCGGGCCGAACAGCCGCGCTTCGAGGTATTCAGCCACCGCCCGGCGCCGGGTTTCGGGATTGCGGCTCGCGGTCAGGGCATTGGCAGCGATATCGGCCAGGATCACGCTGGTGCTCGATGAATATTCGAACATCGCGCCCGGCTCGGCCTCGAGCGGCTGCTCCTTGGCCCATCGCGCCATGTCGTCGCGTCCGTCGAGGAACAACATGCGTACCTCGCTCGATTCGTAAGGCGGATCGCCCGCCTCGGTATGGCGCAGGCCCGAGCGCATTTGCAGCAGATGGCGCAGCGTGATTTCGGCGCGCGGATCGCCGGGTCGCTGCCACATATCGACGGGTGCAGGCTCGTCGAGATGCAGCAGACCGTCGGCAACCATCATGCCGATCATGACGCCCGTAATGGTCTTGGCCATCGACCAGCTGACAAATCGCGTGTCCGGGCCGTAACCAACGCCGTATCGTTCGGCGGCAATCCTGCCGTCCTGCATCACCACCAGCGCTCGTGTTTCGCCCAGCGCCGGATTGACGAACAGGTCGTCCACTTGCCGGGCGAGATCGCGCCTGGGCGCACCGGCATCGACGGTGACGGCGGCGAGCGCCTCCTCGGTCAGCGGAGGGTCCTGCTCGGGCAACCCGGAGCAGGAAATCAAGGCTGGCAGCAAGGCAAGAGTGGCGATAGGGAAAGCGGACCGCATCTTCATGCCCGCATCACTCGCGCAAGGATATGAAATTGGCAATGGTTAAAGCCCGGGCCAAGGCTCGCTCGAAATCCGCCTCCAGAACCGGAGGCCGCGGCTGGTGGGTCTTGGCGCTGGTGCTGGCCGGCACGGCGGGCCTCGCCTGGCATTATCGCACCCCGGCGCAAGGCTATGCCAACGTCTCGGCGGCGTATGCTGCGCGGGTTGCCTGCTCGTGCCGGTTCGTTGCCGGGCGAAGCCTCGACGATTGCGACAAGGACAAGCTCGAAGGGATGGAACTGGTCACGCTGGTCGAGGATGAAAAGGCGCGCAGCGTCACTGCCCGTTTCCCCCTGCTTGCTTCGGAAACCGCGACCTGGCGCGAAGGCTATGGCTGCGTTCTGCAAACTTGGGAAGGTTGAGCAAAGGCGGTCACGCAGCGCCTTCGGTCGATTCGATCCAGCCGCCGCCGACCACGCGCTCGCCCGCATAGATCACCGCCGCCTGGCCGGGGGCGACGCCATGTTCGGGGGTGGCGAAGCGGATCGTGCAACCGGCGCCGGACCCCAGACCGCCCTCGACCGAGACCGGGACCGGCCTTGCCAGGCTGCGCACTTTGGCAGTGAGCGGAACATCGGGAAGCGCGCCGATCCGGTTGGTTTCGACAAGCCGCGCGGCTGACACTGCCAGCAGGCGGCGCGGCCCCACGCGCACTTCGCGCTTCGCAGCATCGATCCCCACCACATAGAGCGGTTCAGCCTGGCCGCCGATTTCCAGACCGCGGCGCTGGCCGACTGTGAAATGAACCACGCCCTTGTGCCCGCCCAGCACTTCGCCCGTTTCGGCGTGGACGACCGCACCCGGCGCCGCGCCTTCGGGCCGCAGTTTCGTCACCACACTGGCATAGTCGCCATCGGGGACGAAGCAGATGTCCTGGCTGTCGGGCTTCATCGCATTTCGCAGACCGGCCCGACCGGCGAGTTCGCGCACCGCGCTCTTGGGCAGGCCCCCCAATGGGAAGCGCAGGTAATCGAGCTGCTGCTCGCTCGTCGCGAACAGGAAATAGGACTGGTCGCGCGCCGGGTCGAGCGCGCGGTGCAGTTCCGGCCCGGCGGGGCCAGCCACGCGGCGGACATAGTGCCCGGTGGCGAGGCAATCCGCCCCTAGCTCACGCGCCATTGCGAACAGGTCGGTAAACTTTGGCCCCATGTTGCAGCGGATGCAGGGCACCGGCGTGCGGCCCGCCAGATATTCGTCGGCGAAACGTTCGACCACTTCGTCGCGGAAGGCACTTTCATGGTCATGTACATAGTGCGCGATGCCCAACCGGTCGGCAACGGCGCGCGCATCGCGGATGTCGTCGCCTGCACAGCACGCGCCCTTGCGCCCGGTGGCCGCGCCGTAATCGTAAAGCTGGAGCGTGATGCCGATCACCTCAGCCCCGCTGGCTGCGGCCAGCGCGGCGACAACCGACGAATCGACTCCGCCGCTCATTGCCACAACGATGCGGCAAGCCTTCGCCGCACGGGGCAGATCGAACAGCGCCGCGGTATCCAGCCCGGCGTCGTGTCCGCCATCAAGAAAGGTCATTTCACCCATGGTCGGCGCGCCATACACCCGCGCGATATTCTTATCCAGCCTCGCCACTAGCGCCCGCAAGATTGCTAAGTTTGGGTAAACTGCGGCTTTACCGGTTCTTGACGACCTTGGGTCTATACGCTGGGCATGATGTTTGATTCCAGGATCCGGATTCCCGCGGGAACGGCGCAGGTCGATGGCACGGCACTGCGCTCCGTCGCGTGGAGTGAATTGGCCGCAAGGCTCGATGCCGCGCGCGACCTGCGCCGCGAACTGCGCCGCTATTCGGCCTTTGGGGGCGCCAGTTTCTGCGACGCGGCGGCCGGTTATTTTGCCTCGCTCGATCAGGGCAAACCGGGTGTTAACCCCGATGCTTTAAGCGATGGCAATCGCGCCTCGTGTATCGAATATGACGCTCAAGGTGAAGTGGCAACAGGCGAACGAGAGAGTTAAATGATTGAAAACCAGGATATTCGCCCTGCCCAGGTAATCGGCCCCCTCGGAGAGCCGCTGACGCTCGCCGACCTTCCATCGCCCGACACGCGGCGCTGGGTGGTGCGCCGCAAGGCCGAGGTCGTCGCTGCGGTGAACGGTGGACTTTTGACCATCGACGAAGTGCTCGAACGCTACGGCCTCACGCTCGAGGAGTTTGCCTCGTGGCAGCGGGCGGTCGATCGCTCGGGGATGCAGGGCCTGCGCGTCACGCGTATCCAGCATTACCGCGACCTGTACGAGCGCCAGCTCAAATACTGAATTCCATCGGGCGCTGAATTGCGGCCGCGTTGCGCGCGCTTGCTGGCGCGGGCGAAAGCGTTCGCGATTTCGGCCGGAATCGACTACACCTTGCTGTATTCGGGCGGTTCTGTGACGCCCGTTGCCCGAATGCACGGGCAGCATGGTGAGGAGGATATCGATATGGGACCAGGCTGGATCGCCACTATCGTCCTTGGCGGCTTTGCGGGCTGGCTCGCCAGCCTCGTCATGGGCCGCGATGCCTCGATGGGGGTTTTGTGGAATATTGTAGTGGGAGTGATCGGCGGGGCGATTGGCAGCGCCATTGGCAGTGCCACAGGGTTTCTGACCACTGAAGGCGGGTGGATAATGTATTTGCTGACCGCCACTGTCGGTGCCGTGGTCCTGCTGGGCGTGGTCAACCTCGTCCAGCGCGGGCGCGTGCGCTAAACTACACCCGGGCGGGCCAAATTCTGCTTGCTCCCGACTTGCACCCCTTTTGCCCCTCGTCGGGGAGCCATGTCGCTTGTCGAGCGCGGCATTGCCCCGTCCTCTCCCCGCGTCTAGAGCGGCGGGGACCTTTCGGGGCCTATTGCGGAATTGCATCCGGTGATATATGCGACTAACACACCGGATCGAGGGAATGACCATGAATTACCAGAAACCGATCTCCTCCGAATCGCTCGAGGCCTATCGCCTTGGCTCGGGTCTGGAGAACAGCGAAGCGCGCTCGAAGCGGCTCCGCTGGTTCATTACAGGGGCGGTTCTGATCGTTGCGATCCTGGCCGCTACATGGTTCCTGACGAAAAACGGTGACACCGCGCCGGTGGCGGCCGGCAATGACAACTCGCAGGCGCCGACCATCTCGGTCATCACTCCGGGCCGCGTGACCATTGAAGGCACGATAACCGCAACCGGAACGCTGGCTGCGCGTCGCGAAATGCCCGTGGGGGTGGCCGGTGAGGGCGGGCGCGTGGTCACCGTGACGGTCGAACAGGGGCAATGGGTGCGCGCCGGGCAGGTGCTCGCTTCGATCGACCGTTCGGTGCAGAGCCAGCAGGCGCGTGCGCAAGCCGCCCAGGTCGAAGTGGCCCGGGCCGACGCACAACTCGCGCAGAGCAACCTTGACCGGTCCTTGCAGCTGGTCGAGCGCGGCTTCATCTCCAAGGCCGACGTCGACCGGCTGACCGCCACCCGCGATGCCGCGCGTGCGCGGGTCAATGTCGCGCAGGCGCAATACAGCGAACTGATCGCGCGCAATGCCCGTCTCGATATCGTCGCCCCCGCCGCGGGCCTGGTGCTCGAACGCAATGTCGAGCCCGGCCAGACGGTGGGCGCGGGCGGGAGCCCGTTGTTCCGCATTGCCAGGGACGGCGAGATGGAGCTGCTGGCGCGCGTCGGCGAAACCGAATTGACCAAGCTTTCTCCCGGCGTTGTGGCCGACGTAGTGCCGGTGGGCACCGAGCGGAGCTATCGCGGCCGGGTGTGGCAGCTCGAACCCACGATCGATCCGCAGGATCGGCAGGGCGTGGTCCGCATCGCGTTGGGCTACGCCGAGGGCCTGCGTCCAGGCGGCTATGCCACCGCCACGATCAACAGCGGCACGGTGGTGGCTCCGATCCTGCCCGAAAGCTCGGTGCTCTCGGACAAGGATGGCGCATTTGTCTATATCATCGATGCGAAGAACAAGGCGCAGCGCCGCGCGGTCAAGACCGGGATCGCCACCAGTGAGGGACTGGCGATAATCGATGGCCTCGATGGCAGCGAGAAGGTCGTGCTGCGCGCCGGCGGGTTCCTCAACCCCGGGGAATCGGTGAATCCCAGGTTGCAGAAGCCCAGCGGGGAATAATCGGCAATGAACTTCCGCAATATCTCCGCATGGTCGATCCGCAATCCGGTGATCCCGCTGGTGTTTTTTACCGCGTTGCTGTTTGCAGGCCTGGTTAGCTTTGCGCGGATGGACGTGGTCAACAACCCGGATATCGAATTTCCGGCGGTCAACGTCTCGATTTCGCAGCCTGGAGCCGCCCCGACCGAGATCGAGAACCAGATTACGCAGCGGGTCGAGTCTGCGGTCCGGTCGATCAATGGCGTCAATTCGATCAATTCGACCGCGCGCGAAGGCAATTCGAACACCACGGTCGAGTTCGAGATCGGGGTCGATCCCAACGACGCCGTGGCCGAGGTCAAGAACGCGGTCGACACCGTGCGCGGGAGCCTGCCTGAGGGGATCCTGGAGCCGCGCATCAGCAAGATCGAAGTGGCGGGAGGGTTCCTCGGCATCTACGCGGTCGAAGCCGATGACATGACGATCGAGCAGTTGAGCTGGTTCATCGACGATATGGTGGCCAAGCGCCTGCTCAGCATCGAGGGCCTGGCCGAAGTCAGCCGCTTCGGCGGAGTCGACCGCGAGATCGAAGTGATCCTCGACCTGCCGCGCATGCAGGCCTTCGGTGTCACCGCCAGCCAGATCAACAACGTGCTGCGTCAGTCCAACATCGATGCAGCGGGCGGCGCTACCGAGGTGGGCGGAACGCGCCAGTCGGTCCGCGTTCTGGGCAACATGGCCAGCGCCTATGAGCTGTCGCAGCGCCAGATCCAGCTGGGCAACGGCAGCACCATCAAGCTGGCCGATGTGGCCACGGTGCGTGACGGCTATTCCGAGCGTAACTCGATCAGCAAGGTGCGCGACAAGGAAGTGGTCAACTTCGCGATGTCGCGGGCCAAGGGTGCGTCCGACGTGACGGTCTTCGAGGAAGCGAACAAGGCCATTGCCGAGATCGAGGCGGAAAATCCCGGGGTGAAATTCATCCCGCTGTTCGACACCGTGCGCTATACTGAAGAG
>PNJY01000083.1 GCA_013822125.1 Erythrobacter sp.
GCGAAGCGCCCTTGGCGTTTGTACAGCTCAATGATGCGCGCAACGTCGGCACGGACTTTGGAGCGGGTGAATATCTGGCGCGGCGAAAGCTTGATTTCGGGCAGGATCTTGTCGTTCTTGAGCCGCTTGTTGCCTTCAAGCACAATGCGGTTGATCACCGGATTCTCGGCAATCGTCAGCACCACGTTGCCCGCATCGTTGCGGATCGAGAAGTTCGAGAACAGCTCGGTCGCACCCAGATCCTTGAGCGCCGCGTCCGCTGCCGCCGAGGTATATTCCTGGCCCACGCGCAGGCGAATGTAACTGAGGATGGTGCTCGGCTCGAGCCGCTCGGCCCCGACCACGGTGATCGACCTGATAGTGTTGGAAACCGGCGCTTCCTCAACGGCGGCAGCGGGTTCTTCAACCTGGGGTTCGGCCTGTTGAGGCGCGGCATCCTGCGCCAGCAGCGGCAACGGCAGGCCGGCCAGAGCCGTCCCGCACAGTAAGGCAGCGACCTTGAACGCGGCAGGCTTCGCGCCGGATTGATCCGCCTTGCTGAGTCCAATCATTGGCAATGCATTCCCATCCAAGACCTACTATCCGGCCCGATCGCGGACCCATGGCGCGCCCCGAGAGTTGGCGGCAAGTGCCGCCTCTGCCCGATGGCGTGAACGCAATCAAGCGGAGTCACCGCCGATTGCCGCAATTGAGGCGCCTTTCCCCTGCTAACTCCCGAAAATCGGCAGCGAGACAAGGTCATTCACCGTTACGACGACCATCAGCATGAGAACGAGTGCCACGCCGCTGCGATAGGCCCATTCCATTCCCCTGGGGCTGACCGGCTTGCGGCGGACCGCCTCTGCCGCGTAGAAAGCCAGGTGCCCGCCGTCGAGCGCAGGGATTGGCAAGAGGTTGATGAATGCCAAGTTAAGCGAGATCAGCGCGACGAAATTGACGAATGAGGCAAGACCCAGGCTGAGCTGTTCGCCCGAGTACTTGGCAATCCGCAAGGGACCGCCAAGCTCCCTGATCGATCGATCGCCGACAACGATCTGCGCCACGCCGGTCGCCATCATCCGCACCAGGCCCCAACTGGCATCGACCGAATGTTCCATCGCCTGCGGCAGGCTGAGCGGCTGCATTTCGAAGCCGCCTGACCGGAAGCCAAGCCGCCCGATCCGCGCCTCGTTGCCGAATTGGTCGCTTTCGACGCTGGCGCCAATGGTTACCGGGATCTCCAGCCTCTGCCCCGCGCGCTCGACTTCGAGAGTAATCCGCTTGCCCGGATAAAGCATCACCCTGTCAGTGATCTCGTTGAAATGAACGATCGGCGCGCCGTCGATCGCACGCACACGGTCTCCCACCCGGACGCCTGCCGCCTCTGCGGCCGATCCCTCGACAAAAGAGGCAACCACCGTGCTGTCTTCGGGATCGATCGGCACCGGGCGCCCGAACACGGCGAAGAACGCGGCGAAGATCGCCAGCGTCACCAGCAGATTGGTGGCCGGCCCGGCCAGCACGATCAGCGCCCGTTGCCACAATGGCTTGCAGTGGAAACTTCCGGCGCGCTCTTCAGGGCTCGCCGCCGCAAGCGCCTCGGCATCGGGGATGCTGGCAGGGTTCATGTCACCCTTGAACTGGACATATCCGCCCAGCGGAATCGCCGCCACGCGCCAGCGTGTTCCACGCCTGTCGGTCCAGCCGAACAATTCATTGCCGAAGCCGATCGAGAAAATGTCCGCCCTCACGCCGAACCAGCGCCCGACCAGATAGTGGCCAAGCTCGTGGACGGTGATCAGCGGCCCGAGGAGCAACAGAAGGCCCACGATATACATCCAGAAGGGCGGGGATTCGATCACGTCAGTTCAACTCCAGCATTGTCTGCACACGCGCCTCGCGGTCGATGGCGAAAACCTCCCCAAGTGAGCCGGGAGCGGGCGGGCTATAACGGGTCAGCGTCTCTTCCACCATGGCCGCAATGCGCGTGAATGCAATCTGACCGGAAAGGAAAGCCGCAACCGCCACCTCGTTGGCAGCGTTGAGCACGGCGGGCGCAGCGCCGCCGGCCTGAATTGCCTCTCGGCACAGCCGCGTAGCGGGAAAGCGCGCCTCGTCGGGCGCGAAAAAGCTCAGTTGGCCTATCGCTGCAAGGTCGAGCGGCTGCATCGGCGTGTCCATGCGCCCCGGCCAGGCGAGGCAGGACGCGATCGGCACCCGCATGTCCGGGGGGCCAAGCTGCGCCAGCGTGGAACGATCTCGAAATTCGACCAGCGAATGCACCACGCTTTGCGGATGGACGATGATCCGCAAGCGATCGAGCCCCACCGGAAACAGGTGGTGTGCCTCGATAAATTCGAGCCCCTTGTTCATCATCGTGGCGGAATCGACGCTGATCTTGGCACCCATGTCCCAATTGGGGTGTGCCACGGCCTGCGCCGGGGTGGCCGCATCCATCTGTTCGAGCGACCAGGCGCGGAAGGGTCCGCCGCTCGCCGTCAGCGTGATGCGCGCCACATCCTTGATCCGGTTGCCGGCCAGGCACTGGAAGATGGCGTTGTGCTCGCTGTCCATCGGCAGCAGCGTCGCGCCGTGCCGCGCCACCGCCGCCGTCATCACCTCGCCTGCGGAAACCAGCGCTTCCTTGTTGGCGAGCGCGATTGTGCCGCCCTGCTCGACCGCGGCCATGACCGGGGCCAGCCCGGCGCCGCCGACGATGGCGGCCACGGTGAGATCAACCGGGCGTGCTGCCGCCTCGCATAGCGCCTGCGCCCCGCCAGCAGCTTCGATGCCGGTTCCGGCGAGCGCCTCGCGCAGTTCGGGCAGGCGTGCTTCATCGGCGATCACCGCAATCGCCGCGCCGAATTCGCGTGCCAGCCGGGCGAGTTCGCTGACATTGCCATTGGCGGTCAGCGCCTCGACCCGCCAGGCATCGCGGTTGCGGCGGATCAGGTCGAGCGTCGATGCGCCCACAGAGCCGGTTGCGCCAAGGATAGTGAGGGTGCGGGTCATGGATGTACAGCCCACAGGATTGCCGAGATAGCCGCCACAGGCAGCAGGCCATCGACCCGGTCGAACACGCCGCCATGCCCGGGAATAAAGCTGGACGAATCCTTCATCCCGGCCTTGCGCTTCATCCAGCTTTCCAGAAAATCACCCGCCTGCGCCACTATTGCCAGTAGAGCGCCAATGAGGAAGGCAATCGCCAGCATCGGAGAATATGCGGCCTCGCCCGCATTTGAAATGAAAAATCCCGCTGCTACCAGCCCCGCAAACAGCATCCCGCCAGCCAGGCCCGCCCAGGTCTTCGAGGGGCTGATTGCGGGCGCGATCTTCGGTCCGCCGATTGTGCGCCCGCTGAAATAGGCCCCGGTGTCGGTGGCTATGACAACGGCAAGGACACCGATCACCACTTCCGCCGGAAGGGACACCAGCGCCGCCACGGCCAGTCCGATATAGGCAGTTCCGCTGATGACACCTACGGTTCGCGGCGCAGGTCTTTCGGTCGCCCGCAGCACCAGCCGAATAAACTCACCCAGACACACAACCCCGATGGTAATAACGAATCCGTCGAACCACCAGCCGCCCAGCCACAGTGCCGTCCCCGCCACCGCCAACATGACCACGGCCGATGCGGTCCGCACCCCAAGATCGGAGGTCTTTTGTTGGGCTTGGGTCACTTTTCTTGTCCTCCCCTCCCCCGCGGGGAGGGGATAGAGGGGTGGGGGGTCGGCCGCCAGAAGCGTAGCACACCCCCCTCCCGACCTCCCCCCTTAAGGGGGGAGGAGAAGTTTTGCTTACCGCCCGCCATAGCGCCGCTCCCGTTGCGCGAATTGGTCGAGCGCGGCTTGCAGATGCGCAGGCGTGAAATCGGGCCACAGCGTCTCGACGAACAGCATTTCGGCATAGGCCGCTTGCCACAACAGGAAGTTCGACAGCCGCACCTCGCCGCTGGTGCGGATCAAAAGGTCGAGCGGCGGCAGATCGTTGGTATCGAGATGCGCGGCAATGGTCTTCTCGTTGACCTCGCCGATTGCCGCAGCCTTGGCCGCGGCGCGCGCGATTTCCTGCTGCGAGCCATAGTTCAGCGCCACCGCCAGCGTGCGGTTGCCCCCGGCGGTCTGCGCCAGAGCATCCTCGAGCATTTGCACGATATCGCTCGCAAGCGATTGCCAATCGCCGATTATCTTCAATCGCACGCCATTGGCGATGAATTCGGGCAGGTCCGATCGGATGAACTTGCGCATCAGGTTCATCAGATCGTCGACCTCGTCATCAGGCCGCTTCCAGTTTTCCGAGCTGAAGGCATAGAGCGTCAGGCAATCGATCCCCATCGGCTCGATATTGCGAACCAGATTGCGCACCGCCTCAACCCCGCGCTGATGGCCGACCGCACGCGGCAGGGCGCGCTGCCGGGCCCAGCGCCCGTTGCCGTCCATGATGATCGCGACGTGGCGGGCGCTACTCAAAGCCCCCTCCTCTCAAGAGGAGGGGTTTGGGGGTGGTGGTATACGCGCGAAAGTTCGCTGCGCGAGCGATGCCCTGCATCGCCCCCACCCCTACGCCCCTCCCCTGAAGGGGAGGGGAATAGAGGACTCGAAACACTCACCTCGCCAGGATTTCCTGTTCCTTCTTCGCTGCCGCCTCGTCTGCGAGCGCAACGTATTTGTCGGTCAGCTTCTGGACATCGTCCTCTGACCGTTTGCGCTCGTCCTCGGAAATGTCCTTCTTCTTCTCGTCTGTCTTGAGCGCTTCCATCCCGTCGCGGCGGACGTTGCGGATCGCGATCTTGGCCTTTTCGGCATATTGCCCGGCCAGCTTGGCCAATTCCTTGCGGCGATCCTCGGTCAGATCGGGGATCGGCAGGCGGATGGTCTGCCCATCGATTATGGGATTGAGGCCGAGATTGGCGTGGGCGATGCCCTTCTCCACCGCGATCACGTTCGACCGGTCCCACACCTGCACGCTCAACATGCGCGGTTCGGGCACGGACACGTTTGCGATCTGGCTCAGCGGCGTCATTGCGCCATAGACTTCGCACACCACCGGATCGAGCAGGCTTGTGTTGGCACGCCCGGTGCGCAGCCCCCCCAGATCGTGGCGTAGCGATTCTACCGCTCCGGCCATGCGCCGTTCGATATCTGCCTTGTCATATTGTGCCATTGTCAGGCTTCCTCTTGCACGATTGTCTGAACGCCCCCGCCTTCGAGCACGCGCACAATGTTGCCCTTCTCGCGGATCGAGAAAACCACGATCGGGATCTGGTTCTCGCGGCACAGGGCGACAGCAGCCGCATCCATCACCTTGAGATTGTCGGACAGCACCTTGTCATAGCTGATCGTCTCGAACCGCTTCGCTCCGTTGTTCTTCTTGGGATCGCTGTCATACACCCCGTCGACGCTGGTGCCCTTGAGCAGCGCATCGCAGTTCATTTCCGCCGCGCGCAGCGCCGCGCCGGTATCGGTGGTGAAGAACGGGTTGCCGGTGCCCGCGGCAAAGATCACGATCCGGCCCTTCTCCAGATGCCGCTCGGCGCGCCTGCGGATATAGGGTTCGCAGACCGTGGCCATGGGAATGGCCGATTGCACGCGCGTCTGCACGCCCAGCCGTTCGAGCGCGTTCTGCATCGCCAGCGCGTTCATCACCGTGGCGAGCATGCCCATGTAATCGCCGGTGGCCCTGTCGAGGCCCTTGGCGGCACCCGCAACCCCGCGGAAGATATTGCCGCCGCCGATCACCATGCAGATTTCCAGCCCCATGTCCTTGGCCGCCTTCACCTCTTCGGCGAGGCGGGCGACGTAGGCAGGGTCGATGCCGTACTCCTGCTCGCCCATCAGCACCTCGCCCGAGAGCTTCAGGAGAATGCGCTTGTATTGCTGTATCGGCATGGGCGAGAGTATCTTTCGACTGCTGGGGAACTGCGTGGTTCCTTAGCGGCAAGGCACCCCTCGCGCAAAGGGAAAGGCTGGGCCGGGCATCGGTGTAAAATGCAATGGCCGCCCGATCCCAGCGGAACCGGACGGCCAGATTTTCCGAACCATCTACCGAAGATCAGCCCGCGACGGCAGCAGCAACCTCCGCCGCGAAATCGGTCGTTTCCTTCTCGATGCCTTCGCCGAGCTGGAAGCGGACATAGTCCTTGAGCACGATTCTGGCCCCGGCATCCTTGCCCGCCTGGTCAATGACCTGCTGGATCGGAGTCTTGTTGTCCATCACGAAGACCTGGCTGAGCAGGGCGTTTTCCTTGGCGAACTTGGCCACCGCGCCATCGACCATCTTGGCCTGGACTTCGGCGGGCTTGCCACTTTCCGCGGCCTTTTCGGCAGCGATCCTGCGCTCACGCTCGATCACATCGGCGTCGAGACCCGCAGCGTCGAGCGCCATCGGGAAGGCGGCTGCGACGTGCCAGGCCAGTTTCTTGCCCAACTCCTCCAGAACGGCCTTGTCGGCATCGCTCTCCAGCGCGACGAGCACGCCGATCTTGCCGAGGCCGTCAGCCGCGGCGTTGTGAATGTAGGGGAATACCAGGCCGTTGCCGACCGCCACGCTCTTCATCCGGCGGACCTGCTGGTTCTCGCCGATGGTGGCGACATTGTTGGTCAGCTTTTCGGCCACGGTGCCACCGTCGGGATAGGCCGCCGCTTTCAGTGCCTCGACATCGTCGGCAACGAGGCCGATCGCGACCTGCGTGGTCTTGCGAACGAAATCCTGGAACTGATCGTTCTTGGCGACGAAATCGGTTTCCGAGTTGACCTCGACCGCGACACCGCGGGTTCCCGCGACGGCAACGCCGACCAGGCCTTCGGCCGCCGTACGGCTCGACTTCTTCTGCGCGGTCGCAAGACCCTTGGCGCGCAGTGCGTCGATCGCGGCTTCGATATCGCCGCTTGCTTCCTCGAGCGCCTTCTTGGCGTCCATCATGCCCGCGCCAGTCTTTTCGCGCAGGGCCTTCACATCAGCGGCAGTGAATGCAGCCATGGTGATTTCCTTTTTCCAAATCTGTCCGGCACAAGCCCGGGCTTGTGCCCCGGGCCGGTGCGCTACTTGTCAATTGTGACGCGCCATTGACGCGCCAGCCCGGTCATTCGGCGTTTGCGGCTTCGGCGGGCGGGGCTTCCATGGCACCGATATCGGCGCCGCTTTCAACCACCGAACCACCACGACCGACGATCGCCGCATTGGCGATGGCTTCGCAATAGAGGCGAACCGCGCGGCTGGCATCGTCGTTGCCGGGAATCGGGAAGGCAATGCCAGAAGGATCGACATTGGTATCGAGCACCGCGATCACCGGAATACCCAGAACCGCGGCTTCCTTGATTGCCAGGTCTTCCTTGTTGGCGTCGATCACGAACATGACCTCGGGAATGCCGTTCATGTCGCGGATACCGCCGAGCGACATTTCCAGCTTGTCGCGCTCGCGCGTGAGTTGGAGCACTTCCTTCTTGGTGAGACCCGAAATCTCGCCCGAGAGCTGTTCTTCGAGCGTCTTGAGCCGCTTGATCGACAGTGAAATCGTCTTCCAGTTGGTGAGCATGCCGCCCAGCCAGCGATGGTTGACGAAATGCTGGCCGCAGGCCTTGGCGGCCTGTGCAATCGGCTCCTGCGCCTGGCGCTTGGTGCCGACGAACAGCACCTTGCCGCCCGAACGCACAGTCTGCTCGACAAAGTCGATTGCGCGCGCGAACAGCGGCACGGTCTGCGACAGGTCGATGATGTGAATGCCATTGCGGGCGCCGAAGATGTACGGCTTCATCCGCGGGTTCCAGCGGTGGGTCTGGTGGCCGAAGTGGGCGCCAGCCTCGATCAATTGCTGCATGGTGACGACAGGTGCCGCCATAATTCAATTCCTTTCCGGTTATGCCTCTGGAAGACTGGAACCCGTCGCGGCCAATATGATTGGAACCCCGCGTGCGGGCACCGGTATGTGGTGCCTTCCATGTGAATTTTCCCGCCCTGCATCCGGGCATAGACCGTTCAGCTGATCGGGAAGCGGCGCGCTTAGCGGCACCGAAACAAAAAATCCAGCACCAATTTTTAGGGTCCTGACCCCAGGCGCACCGGACGCGGCAAATTTTTTTCCGCTTGACACGCAGGAACAAATAAAGAACACGAGGCCAGGGATGGAACAAATGGGGAACGTTGTCATGCTCGCATATCTTCCGATCGCACTGTTCACGGTCACGGCAATTTTTGTTGCGGTGGTGCTCGCCGATGCATTCGTGCGTTTTGGCAATGCCTGGGGAATCGCACAGCGAGAATTTGCCCACATCGATTCCGATCTGAGCTTCGAAGTCCGGCAGTGGGGGCAAGTGGCGGCGCTGCGAAGGCCTGAACGGCCACGGCCAATCGCTACGGTCGGCTGCCCTACCGTGCGGCGAGTGCCGCTCGCCGTTGCCGCTTGATCCTGCCATATTTGACCAGCGCGTAAGGCATCAGGCCAAGGTAAACCACGCAAATCCCGGTCAGGGTCCACCATGGCTCGAGCAGCATGGCGGCAAACACCAGACCGAACAGCAGTATCAGTTCCAGCCGCACGCTGCGCCGCGGGCGGATCGACCCCCAGCTCAACGTCGCCACGTTCGAAATCATCAGGAAGGCGATCACGACCAGCCAGATCGCGGTATTGACGGGATTGCGGAACGCATCCTCCCCTGTCGCCATCCACAAATAGAACGGCAGGAAGGCCAGCCCTGCCCCCACCGGTGCCGGAACTCCGGTGAGAAAGCCCGCCAGCTTGTGCGGCTGGTCGTCAAGGTCGATCCGGGCATTGAAACGAGCCAGTCTGAGCGCACAGGCCAGCGCAAAGGCAAGCGCGGCGAACCAGCCGATCCTCGGCAAATCCTGTAGCGTCCACATATAGAGGATCAGTGCGGGCGCCATGCCGAAAGACAGCGAATCGGCCAGGCTGTCCAGCTCTGCCCCGAAACGCGACTGGGCATTGAGCATCCGTGCGATCCGGCCATCGATCCCGTCGAGCACGCCCGCCAGGATCACCGCGATGATTGCCAGCCTCCACTCACCTGCGATGGCAAACCGCACCCCCGTCAACCCGGCGCACAGCGCCGCGGCGGTAATCGCGTTGGGCATCATCGCGCGCAAGGTCAGCCCGCGTGGCTTTGGCCCAGCCATTTCCGTTTCGTCCTCGGCTGCCTTGGGCCCCAGTCGCGGCTGCTCGCCCGCGTCCGTTGGCGGCAGATCGCTCACTGCGAAATGCCCTCGATCAGCCGCTGCTGGCCGACTTGTGCCAGAACCGTCTCGCCCGCGACCACCCTTTGCCCCAGTAGCACGCAGGGAGAAGTGCCGGCGGGCAGATAGACATCGACCCTGCTGCCGAAACGGATCAGCCCGATCCGCTGCCCTGCCGCAACGATATCGCCCGGCTTGACGAACGGCACAATCCGGCGTGCCACCAACCCGGCAATCTGCGTGAAGCCGATCGCCATCCCGTCATGCCGCTCGATCAGGATGTGCTGGCGTTCGTTCTCCTCGCTCGCCTTGTCGAGGTCGGCGTTGAGGAAACGTCCGGGAATGTAAACAACGCGGGCGACAGTGCCGCCGACCGGCGCGCGGTTGATGTGAACGTCGAACACGCTCATGAATATCGAGATGCGCGTGACCGGCCCCGGCGGCAACCCGCGCCTGCCAGCACCGTCGGCCACGCACAGTTCTGCTGGCGGCTCGACCTCCATGATCAGCGATACCAGCCCATCGGCGGGCGATACGATCGCGTTGGCATCCTGCGGGACCACGCGCTGCGGATCGCGGAAGAAGGCGCAGATACCCAGCGCCAGCCCCGCCAGCGGCCAGGCGAGCGTTTCCCACGCCATGAAGGCGCAGACCGCACTGATCGCCGCAGCGGCAAGCGCAAACTTGCGCCCTTCGGGATGGATCGAGGGCCAGCTCCAGCTGGCTTCGCCGCGACCCCTGTTGTCCATGATTTCACCGGCCATGCGGAGCGTCTAAACGCTACACCAGGCATCGGCAAGCCGCGCAGGCCCACCCCGCCACATTCGTTAGTAATTTGGCGAAACATTTACCATAAGGCGAACGCATGACACAAATGGCGCTCGATCACAGGAGCCGATGGCGCGGCGAAATTCCGATCCTTGCGATCGGGCTGGTGCTGCTCGCCGTTTGCATCGGGCTGCTGGCAAACCGTGGCATCTATCCCGGCTTGGGCGGCATAATTGCGGGGACGCAGCTCTTTGCGGCCTCGATCCTGGTCTTTGCCACTTTCGACATCGTGCGCGAGCTTTATCGCCATCGGCCCGATTCACCGTTGCGACATCTCAAACAACGATACTCCAGCCCTGAATTGCGCGAGCGGGCGATGGCCGGCATCCCGATGCTGGTGGTCTGCATCGTGCTCCTGCCGTTCTTCTCGAAGATGAAGGCCGCGATCCCGTTGTTCAACCAATATACCTGGGACGACACCTTCATTGCCTGGGATCGTGCGATCTTCTTCGGCCATGACGCATGGGAAGTGCTGCAACCCGTGCTCGGATTCCCGATCGTGACCGCGCTGGTTGCCTTACTCTACCACCTGTGGTTGCTGCTGCTCTATCCCGGCTGCCTGTTCCTGATCCTGGTTTCGATGGACGAGACGCTGCGCCGCCAGTTTTTCCTTTCATATGTGCTCAGCTGGACGCTGGTCGGAGGCGGCCTGGCCACCTTGTTCGCCTCGGTCGGCCCATGCTTCGTCGGCCCGATGCTGGGCGACAACCGGTTCGATGCGCAAATGGCCTATCTCAACGCGGCGAACGAGCAGGTGCCGATCATGGTGCTGCCAGTGCAACAAATGCTGCTCGACTGGTTCCACACCGATGCCAACGGGTTGGGCAGCGGGATCACCGCCATGCCCAGCATGCATGTGGCGATCGCCTTCCTGTTTTGGCTGACGATGCGGAAGATTTCACGCGGTGCGGGCCGGTTCTTTTTCGCTTTCTTCGTGATCACCTGGATAGGATCGGTCCACACCGCCTATCACTATGCGGTTGACGGGTTGGTCAGCGTGGTGGCGGT
>PNJY01000084.1 GCA_013822125.1 Erythrobacter sp.
TCAGGAAGCGGTCGAGCGGCAGGCTGACGCGGCCTGACCTGGCGCGCGGACCATGTCGATCGCGAACCTCTGGCATAATGTCTCCGCGGCGATTGCTGCCATTCCCCGCTCGGAACTGCTGATTGTCGCGCTGGCGGCGATGATTGCCGGATGGATCGGTTCGCTGATGATCCGCCGCAAGGCCCCGTTCGGTATCACAATCAGGCGCGTCAGCACGCTGGTGCTGGCGGGCGTGCTGGTGACGGTGATCCTGCAACTTTCGCGCTTCGATCCGCGGCTGGAGGTGGCCGTGCCGCAGCTCGGTCTGCCGCAACAGGTGGTTGAGGGCGGCGAGACGCGGATCACCATGGCGGGCGACGGGCATTTCTGGCTGCGCGCCGAACTCAACGGTGTGCCCGCCAATTTCCTCATCGATACCGGCGCGACGCTCACCGCAGTGTCGCAGGGGGTGGCGGATCAGGCGGGGCTCGAGCCGCGCCGGGGCGGTCTGCCGATCTCGATGGGCACCGCCAACGGCCCTGTCGCCGCGCAGCTTTCGACGATTGACGAGCTGCGCTTCGGCAATGTCGCCGCGCGCGGGCTCGATGTGATCATTGCCCCGTCGCTGGGCGATACCAATGTGGTGGGGATGAACCTGCTCTCGCGGCTCGCCTCGTGGCGGGTCGAGGGCGATGTCATGGTGCTGGTGCCGCGTCACCCGCAAGCGGAACAGGCGCTGCGGTAGCGCCCGTCAGGACTATGGCTGGCTGGGGTGGCTAGAGGGTCTTGGTTGGCGATCTTTCGGCCACGCGAATATGCTCACCTAACGGCCTACTCTTTACCGGCTTCCTGCTAGTTCATCGAGCCGTGCCAATATCGCCTTACTGTGCTTGTAGATATCGACTGGTCCCACAACACCCACCCTGGTTTCGTCTTTGCCACTGAAGGTGCCAAGGTATCGAGCGGTGGGGCTGTTGAACCACAGACGTGCGATCGTCTTTCGATTGTTGTCATCCAGCAGAATGGCACAATAGCTCTTCGAGTCGCGCATCACAATCCGCTCGATATCTACCTTCTGGGCTCCTATTGCGCGGATTATATTGAACCCGGTGATTTCTTCATCGGTTGTCTCAACGCCTCCCTCTTCGTCACCCACATCCGCTGGTTGTTCATCGTCAGCCGTGTTGGTTGCGCTCAGCGCCGAAGTAAGGCGTTCATTCACGCTATCCCGCACGAGCGCTTGGAAGGAGTTCACAATCAGTGCTTTGAAGGTTTCCTTCACGGACGCCGTCAAGTGCCCATTGTGCACTCGCTTTCCAATCAGTCGTATGAGATCGTCTGACGGATCTGCAAATTCCTTCTGCAGTTCCTGAAGCAGCAGGGACTGCAGCTTGAGTTTTCCGGCCTCCTTGACAATCATTTCAATGTCGAAGGTGCCCTTTGCGAAGCCTGACAGCGTCCGAATGTCAGACTTTTTCACATTGTCCAAGTCCAGAACAAAGAACGGCTTGTTGTCCATGACGTTGGGCGTTTCAACGTCGGAGTAAAATTTATACACGACACCGTTGGTCAGGATAGCCAAGCGGGCGGCGGTCGTAGCGAAATAACGGAAGAGTTGCGAGGCGTGATTTACACTAAGTTCGGAGTTCGCAGGTTTGCACTCTATCAACATCTCGATTTTTTCGCCGTTGCAGATCGCGTAGTCTACCTTCTCTCCCTTTTTAGTTCCAACGTCACAAGTAAACTCTGGAACTACTTCAGAAGGGTTAAATACATTGTACCCAAGTACCTGAAGGAAGGGCATCACAAGCGCGGTCTTTGCTGCCTCCTCAGTCAGCAGAACTTCGCGGTGCTCCTTGATCTTCTTTGAGAGCTCTCCGAGTGCCGCTTCCAGTTCCATGAATTGCCCTCCGAACGATCAAGGGAAGCAATCTAGTCCGAAGTATCTGGGATGCAAGGGAGTTTCTGAACAGGTCAAGATCGATGTCCACCTGGCCGCAGTTGGAGAGGGGCATTTCTTACGCAATGTTGCAATCCAGGGTTTCGTGCAAGGCGCTGGATTGCTTCGCTACGCTCGCAATGATGAGATGGTGGAAGCTATCCATGATCCGCACCTGTCCCTTCGGGAGCAGGTTCGATCCTGGGTGAGGTCAAACCAGAAAGGCTGGCTGGGGTGGCAGGATTCGAACCTGCGCATGCCGGTACCAAAAACCGGTGCCTTACCGCTTGGCTACACCCCAACGGCGCGCTGCAACACGCGGCGCGAGCGCGCTCCTATAGCGGCTCGCACCGCAATGTGAAGGGGGCTGCGGATCAGATCTTCTTGCCGGCGAAGTCCCCTGCCGAGTGGCGCTCGGGCAGTTGTTCGTCTTCCTCGCCCCAGACCTTGTTGACGATCCGGCCCCTGCGCACGGCGGGGCGTTCGAAAATCTCCTTCACCCAGCGCCCGACGTTTTCGTATTCGTCGATCGACAGGAAAGTCTTCGCGTCTTCGTAGATCGTGCCAGTGGTGAAGGGCGCCAGCCACGGGAATGTCGCAATGTCGGCGATCGTGTAGTCGTCGCCTGCGAGAAAGCGCGTTTCGGCAAGCCGTTTGTCGGCAACGTCGAAAATGCGCTTGGTCTCCATCGCATAGCGGTTGATGGGGTATTCCCATTTCTCGGGCGCATAGGCGTAGAAATGGCCGAACCCGCCACCGATGAAGGGCGCTGTGCCGATCTGCCAGGTGAGCCAGCTCAGTGTTTCGGCGCGCGCGGCGGGCTCGGTGGGCAGGAAGTGGCCGAACTTTTCCGCCAGATGGATCAGGATCGCGCCCGATTCGAATACGCGGATCGGCATGTCGCCGCTGGCATCGACCAGCGCGGGGATCTTCGAATTGGGGTTGATCGCCACGAACCCGCTGGTGAACTGGTCTCCCGCGCCGATGTTGATCGTCCAGGCATCATATTCCGCGCCCGTGTGGCCGAGTTCGAGCAGCTCCTCGAGCATGATCGTCACCTTCACCCCGTTGGGCGTGGCCAGCGAATAGAGCTGGAACGGGTTCTTGCCCACGGGCAGGTCGCGTTCCTCGCGGGCGCCTGCAACCGGGCGGTTGATGCTGGCAAAACGCCCGCCGTTCTCACTATCATAGTTCCACACTTTGGGCGGGGTATAGGCCGTTTTGGTCATTCAAGAGGCGTCCTTGTTAGGTCAGGGGAGGAATTGCGCCGTGCCAAATTGAGCGATAAGTTGCAAACTGCAAGCGATTTCAGGTCTGAAACCTGACCTTGCGTGCGGTATCCTTTCGGGATACTTGGATGACATATGCATCGAGCCGGCTTCCTGATTCGCCAATGGCGCGAGGCGCACGATCCGCCGCTTTCAGCCGAAGAGTTCGGTGCGCAATATGGCGATCCCTGGCCCAGCCGCACCGTCTATGGCTGGGAGGCGAAGGGCAAGATTGCGCGTGCGCGGGTGCAGATGCGGTTGGCGCAGCTGGGTGTGTGCTCGCCGCAGGACTGGCTCGAACTGGTAAACGCGCCCCCGGCCCAAAGCGTGCCGCGCGAATCGAAACGAAAGAAGGCACCCGCAATGAAATCCGCCGCGCACCCTTTCTACGATTTGCGCACCCACGGTTTCGTTCGCGTGGCCACCGTCGCGCCGCGCGTGGCGCCGGCCGACGTAGGCGGCAATGTCGCGGCGATTCTTGCTGAGGCCGAACGTGCGCACGCGGAGGGGGTGGATCTATTGGTCTATCCCGAGCTCTGCGTGTCCGCCTATGCCATCGACGATCTGCACTTGCAGCACGCTCTGCTCGACGCGGTGGAACAGGGCGTAGCGCAGATCGCTGCCGCCAGCGCCCGGCTTGATCCGCTGCTGTTGGTCGGCGCGCCGCTCAGGCACAATGGACGGATTTACAATTGCGCCGTGGCGATCTCGCATGGTGCGGTTCTGGGCGTGGTCCCCAAAAGCTACCTGCCCAACTACCGCGAATATTACGAGAAGCGCTGGTTCGCGCATGGGCGCGGAATCAGGGGCGTCACAATGGCGCTGGGCGGCGTTCATGTGCCCTTCGGCAGCGATCTGGTCTTCTCTGCCGAAAACCATCCCGGCTTCAGGTTGTTCGTCGAGATTTGCGAGGACATATGGTCGCCATCGCCGCCTTCGACGCGCGGCGCGTTGGCGGGTGCGACGGTGATCGCCAACCTTTCGGCATCGAACATCACCATCGGCAAGTCGGACGAGAGGCACATGCTGTGCCGCGCGCAATCGGCGCGTGCGGTATGCGCCTATGCCTATTCGGCCAGCGGGCACGGCGAGAGCACCACCGATCTGGCGTGGGACGGGCAGGGCATGATCCACGAGCTGGGCGACCTTCTGGCCGAGGGCGAGCGCTTCAGCCTGACGCCGCAGCTCACCATCGCCGATGTCGATTGCGACCGCATCCTGGCCGAGCGCCAGCGCGTGCAGACATTCAACGATGCCGCCGAGGCCGAGGGGCGGCCTGAAGACACGTTCCGCACCGTGCCCTTCCGCCTGCGCGATGCTCGTGCGAATCGTGGGCTGATCCGCCCGGTCAGGCGCTTCCCGTTCGTGCCCAACCGGCGCGAACGGCTCGACGAGGATTGCTACGAAGCGTTCAACATCCAGGTTGACGGGTTGATGCGCCGGCTTGAGGCGACCCGCGCCATGAGCTTTGTGATCGGCATTTCGGGCGGGCTCGATTCGACTCATGCGCTGATCGTCGCGGCCAAATGCTGCGACCGGCTGGGCCTGCCGCGCTCAACCATACGCGGCTACACGATGCCCGGTTTCGGTACGTCAGAGCACACCAGGGTCAACGCCTGGAAGCTGATGGATGCGCTGGGCATTACCGCCGAGGAGATCGACATCCGGCCCGCCGCGCTCAAAATGCTGGAGGACATCGGGCATCCATTTGCAAACGGCGAGCCGGTGCACGATGTCACATTCGAGAATGTGCAGGCGGGCCTGCGCACCGATTATCTGTTCCGGCTGGCGGGGCATCACAAGGGTTTCGTGATCGGCACAGGCGATCTCAGCGAGCTGGCGCTGGGCTGGTGCACCTACGGCGTGGGCGACCACATGAGCCATTATGCGGTCAACAGCGGGGTTCCCAAGACGCTGATCCAGTATCTGATCCGCTGGGCAACGCGCACCGACCAGTTCGATCCGGCGACCGATGCGGTGCTCGAAGCGATCCTCGACACCGAGATTTCGCCCGAACTGGTGCCGCCGGGGGCCGATGGCGCGATCCAGAGCACCGAGAGCGTGATCGGCCCGTACGAACTCAACGATTTCTTCCTTCACTACACGATCCGTTGGGGGCAGCGCCCGGGCAAGATCGCCTTCCTCGCCTGGCACGCCTGGCACGCCTGGCACGATGCGCGGGCAGGCCTGTGGCCCGATGGCTTCCCCGAAGCGAAGAAGAATGAGTACGACCTGCCCACGATTGCGCACTGGCTGGAGAATTTCATCCGCCGCTTCTTCGGCTTCAGCCAGTTCAAGCGCAGCGCCATTCCCAACGGGCCCAAGGTCAGCGCGGGCGGGGCGCTGAGTCCGCGCGGAGACTGGCGCGCACCTAGCGACTCAGTGGCCGACGTGTGGCTTGACGAGTTGCGCCAGTCGCTGCCGCCCCGCTAGTTCAGGCGAAGCCACCAGCGCGCATGATCTCGCTCACGGATTTGCGGCCCGATACGATCTCGCGCTCGCGCAGGAAATCGGGCAGGCGGTCCGCCGGGGCGGGGCGGCCAATCGCGATGGCGGCTTCGATCCGCTGATCGTCAGGGACGCCCAGCTCTTTCGCTGCGCGCTCGAAATCGACCCCGCTCATACCGTGCGCGGCGTAGCCCATGTGCCAGGCTTGCAGCGCCAGATTTTGCCATGCTGCGCCAACGTCAAAGCTATGCGTGTGGTTGGGCTTGGGTTCGCTTCCGCCGCGCGCCAGAGTGTCGGAAACGGCGAACAGCAGCACCCCGGCATCCTTGGCCCAGCCCTGGTTGAACTCGACCAGCAGTGAGAGGAACCGGTCCCAATGGGCATCTTCGCGATGCGCATAGAGGAAGGTCCATGGCTGGATATTATAGGCCGAGGGGGCGAGGCCCGCCGCCTCGAGGATCACCTCAAGATCGCCCTGCGGGATTGCAGACCCGTCATAGCTGCGCGGGCTCCAGCGCTCGCGGATTAGCGTCAGGATTTGCGGATTGGTGGTGCGGTTGGTCATGTTTGTGATCTCTTCGTTGATTGGAAATTACCGGCGGTCGAGCGAGAAGCGCCCGGCGCCGAATGCCACGATCTGGAGCAATCCGCCCGCCATCGCGAGGTTCTTGAAGAAGTGGATGAACTGGTTCTGGTCGCCCAGCTGGAAATGGAACGTCAGTGCGGCGGCGAGCGTGAACAGCGCCAGCGCGATCGCGGCAATGCGGGTCTTGAACCCCACCAGCAGCGCCAGCCCGCCGATCAGCTCGACGGCAACTGCCGCGGCATATCCGGCTTCGGCAAAGGGCAGGCCGACCGAGCCGATATATCCGATCGTTCCGGCCGGATCGGCCAGCTTTGCCGCCCCGCTGAGGACGAAGATCGGCGCGATGAGTACGCGAGCGCCAAGCGCGAGCAAGTCGCCCCGGCGCGCCTCATGTGAAATTGAAGTTTCTGCGTTCATGATAAACCTCCTAAAGTTTAAGCGATAGAAATCAGGCCGCATCGACGAGGACGATCTCGCTGTCCTCCAGTGCGGTTACGGTAATACTGCTGCGCCCGGTAATGGCCACGCCGTCGCGGGCATTGGCCTCAACGTCATCGAGCCGCAGCTTGCCGGTCGCAGGCACCAGATAGAGGTGGCGGCCGGCATCGGCGGGCTCGTAAGTCACGCTCTCACCCGCCCTGACGCTCGCCCCCAGCACGCGCGCATCGGCGCGAATGGGCAGCGCATCGCCATCGCCGGGTTTGCCGCTGGCAAGTGGAACGAACTGACCGGCGCGATCGTCCTTGGGGAATTTGCGCGCGCCCCAGCTCGGCTCGCCGCCGCGCTGATCGGGTATGATCCAGATCTGGAACAGCGTCGTGTCCTTGTCCTCAAGGTTGTATTCTGAATGGCGCACGCCGGTCCCGGCGCTCATCACCTGGACGTCGCCCGCTTCGGTGCGGCCTTCGTTGCCCATGCTGTCACGGTGCGTGATCGCGCCGCTGCGGACATAGGTGATGATTTCCATGTCGTTGTGCGGATGCGGGGGAAAGCCGGTGTTCGGTGCAATCCGGTCATCGTTCCACACGCGCAGTCGCCCCCAGTTGACGCGCGCGGGATCGCGGTAATCGGCAAAGGAGAAATGGTGACGCGCGTCGAGCCAGCCATGATTGGCGGCACCGAGGCTGTCGAAAGTACGAAGTTCGATCATCGGATGTCTCCGGTTTGAGTGGTTTCTGCGGTCCAGATAGGGCTTGAGGACGTTCAAGAAAACTGCAATAAATTCGCGCATAATGTTCAAGTTATTCGAACAATGAAGCTGGGTGAACCTACACTCGACCAATTGCGCCTGTTCCTCACGGTCGAGGAGGAGGGCAGCTTTGGCGGCGCGGCACGGCGGCTGGGGCGGGCGATCTCCGCCGTCAGCTATGGCGTGGCGCAGATGGAGGCGCAGTTGGGCGTCACGCTGTTCGAGCGCGAGGGATCGCGCAAGCCGCGCCTGACCGAGGCGGGGCGCGGGCTGCTGGCCGAAGCGCGCGCGGTGGCAGATCGCGCCGACGCGCTGATCGCCAAGACGCGCAGCATTCACAGCGGGCTTGAAAGCGACGTATCGCTAGTGCTCGACGTCATGCTGCCGGCAGAGGCGGTGGCGCGGGTCCTGCGCGATTTCAGGGTGCTGTTCCCCACAGTTGCCCTGCGGCTCAATATCGAAGGGCTGGGCGCTGTCGCCGCCTGCCTGCTCGGCGGCGATGCGCAGCTGGGAGTCGGTGGCCCGGTGATCGGCGACCACCCGGAACTGGAGATGCAGAGGATCGGCTCGGTCGAACTTGTCCCGGTCGCCGCGCCCGATCATCCGCTGGTGCGGCTTGGAGTAGCGCCGGGCGAGGCGCGCGAACATCTGCAACTTATCCTGTCAGACCGTTCGAACCTCACCCGCGGACGCGAATTTGCCGTGCTCGGCCGCAACAGCTGGCGGCTGGGCGATCTGGGCGCCAAGCACGAACTGATCCGGCATGGGATCGGCTGGGGCAATATGCCGCGCCATCTGGTGGCGGCCGATCTGGATGCGGGGAGGTTGGTTGCGCTCGACCTGCCCGAGCAGCCCGGCGGCCAGTATCCGTTTCACGCGCTGTGGCGGCGCGACGCGCGGCCCGGCCCCGCGTCGAGCTGGCTGATTGATGCGCTGCGCGAACAGCTTACCCTTTGCCCGGATCATGCCCCGATATGAGTTTCCCCCCGCGCCCGCGCGAGTTCTTCCTGCCGCTGGCGTTCGGCATAGCGAGCGCGCTGGGCATCGTCGCGCTCGGCATGGCAACGCGGGCAGCTCACACCTTCGACAAAGTCGGGCGCGGCAAGATCGCCTGCGCTCAAGGGGCGGCGGCAGGCACGGCATAGCGCGTAGTCGCCCTGTTCGAGCCCGTGCTTCACCGTCACGCGCTCGTCGAACACGAAGCATTCGCCCTGCCACAGGCTCTCGCCCTCGGGCATTTCCTCGAGGTATTTGAGGATCCCGCCCTTTAGATGATAGACTTCGTCGATGCCCTCGGCGCGCAGGAAGCTGGTCGATTTCTCGCAGCGGATGCCGCCGGTGCAGAACATCGCAACTTTCTTCTTGCCCGCAAGAAGCTCGTCGCGGTGCGCGCGGAACCATTCGGGAAATTCGCGGAAGCTGGCTGTCCTTGGGTCTAACGCACCGCGAAACGTGCCGCAGGCGACCTCGTAATCATTGCGCGTGTCGATCAGAATCGTATCCGGATCGCTGATCAGCGCATTCCAGTCTTGCGCATCGACATAATGGCCCACGCTGAGGCGCGGATCGATGTCCGGCTCGCCCATGGTCACGATTTCGCGCTT
Source organism: Erythrobacter sp. (assembly GCA_013822125.1). GTDB lineage: Bacteria > Pseudomonadota > Alphaproteobacteria > Sphingomonadales > Sphingomonadaceae > Erythrobacter. The sequence goes on from PNJY01000084.1 coordinate 9,014, forward strand.
CAGCCGCACCTTGATGCGGTGGAACGGCATTTGTGCGGCGGCGGAGAATTTCACCTCCAGATCGGCGCAGCCGGGCAGCTTGCGGATAGCTCCAAGCACTTGCGCAAGCGCATTTTCGCTGCCAGCGATGGTGCCGTTGATCCCCTCGCGCGCGAGCAGCAGCGTGCCCTTGACGCCGACCTCCTTGCACAAGCCAAGTAGCGGCTCGCGCAACGACGCAGGATCGTCAAACCGCGTGAACTGGTAAAGCGCCGCGATGGTGACCGGCGAGAAGTCAGCCATCAACCCAGCCGCATCACCCAGCCATGCGTGTCGGCAATCGTGCCGCGCTGGATACCCACCAACCGCTCGCGGATCCGGCTGGTCAGCTGGCCCGGCCCGCCGCTGCCGATCACGAATTCGCCATCCTTGCCGCTGACCTTGCCCACCGGGGTGACGACGGCGGCGGTGCCGCAGGCAAAGGTTTCGAGCAGGCGGCCCGTGCCCGCGTCTTCGCGCCACTGGTCGATCGAATAGCGTTCTTCGGCGACCTCAAGCCCTTCTTCGCGAAGCAGTGTGATCAGGCTGTCACGCGTGATGCCGGGCAGGATCGTGCCGGTCAGTGGCGGGGTAATCACGCGCCCGTCGTCGAACACGAAGAACAGGTTCATGCCGCCCAGTTCCTCGACCCATTTGCGTTCGACCGCATCGAGGAACAGCACCTGGTCATAACCATTGGCGAAGGCTTGCCCGGTGGGGACAAGGCTGGCGGCATAATTGCCGCCGCACTTGGCCGCGCCCGTGCCGCCCGGTGCCGCGCGCGTGTATTCGGAGGTCCACAGGCTGACGGCGGGAACGCCCGACTTGAAGTAATTGCCCGCCGCGCTGGCGATCACCAGGAACTTGTACTGCTTTGCCGGGCGTACTCCCAGGAATGCCTCGGTCGCGAACATGAAGGGCCGCAGATAGAGCGATCCGCCCTCGACCGGGGGGAACCACTCACTGTCAGCCATGACGAGGCGACGCACCGCCTCGATGAACAGGTCTTCGGGCAAGTGAGGCATCGCCAGCCGGTCTGCCGAGGCGTTGAAGCGGTGCGCGTTGGCATCGGGCCGGAACAGCGCCATGGCCCCGTCGGGCAGGCGATAGGCCTTCATCCCTTCGAAGATTTCCTGCGCATAATGCAGCACCGCCGCTGCCGGATCGAGGCTGATGGGCATGCGCGGGCCCAATGTGGCCGAATACCAGCCGCCGTTTTCCTCATCATAATCGATCGAGACCATGTGATCGGTGAACACCGTGCCGAAGCCGGGATTGGCGATGGCCGTGGTCCGGACATCGTGCGGCGTCAGGGCGGGGTGGGGGAGGTGCGCGAATTCCATCGGTTGCGCCTAATCCCAGTGCGGGCGAAGGGCAAGATGGTGGTTACTCAAATTGAGAAGGGCGGAAATGAGAAAGGCGACCCAGCCCGTCGGAGGATCGCCTTTCGCATGGTCAGCGGCCAGGAAGTGCCGCCCACGAAGCCTCTAAAGGTAGTCTATGATTACCGA